>QZJL01000044.1 GCA_003599745.1 Dehalococcoidia bacterium
GACGACGATAATGGGTCTATCACCTTTCTTGTGATAGACTCGGTGGCTGCCGCCGCTCTTACGTAACCTGTACCCTAAAGCAATCAGAAGACGCTCACAGTCTTCGGTCGTGATGTGAGTCTCGTCGGTAAGGAATTTTTTGACTAGCTTCTCTTTTCTTTCTATGCTAAGATGCTACCACGAGTAGTAGCATTTGTCAATTTGATATGTTTGTCACCAGTCGGCCAGCAGCAAGCCGCAGTAAAGCGCGTTTTCACCCGCCTGTATTAAAGCCTCGACCTCGCTGACTTTATCCACCGGCGAAAGAATCTTCATCATCATGTAATTATAAACTTTAGGTCATAGCTATTGCTATGCCGTAGACTGCTGAAATAAGAGTGAACTATTATACTGTTTCTTTATGTGATAGTTTTTTCGATATTGAAATTTTCGGGTAAGAATTCTCTGACCTTGTTGATTATAAAAGGATTTTGCTTTCGGTTTCTCAACCATCTAGCATCCCAATAATCGACAAGTTTATCTAATGGCATATCTCGATAGAGTGGTGTTTTCGCTTCACCTTTTAAAAATGCTCTGAAGTTTCTAGCTACTCGAACCGCAAATAGTCCTCTCTGAAAAGAATGCTTTAGAATTACGTCCGAATTCAAATCCAGCACATCGCAAGCCGCTCTTATGACTCTCATACGCCAATTAGGGCCGTCCCCAAATCTGTTAGACGTATTGCACCCATTTTCCTCTGCAAGCTGCAACATGGCCTTAAAAGTTTCGTGTGAGATATGAAGAGAGCCATAACCAGACGTTACCCCTATTGGTTTGTATAATAACGTTTTTCCGTACTTCAAACGGTTGTATTGAGAACTATTTTTGCCATATAAGCTCGTTGTCATAATTAAGGCTAGCTCAGATGCTTTGCGCTTCTTAATTATCGTCTCAGATTTTGCATATTTTGCTTTGAAGATTTCCCTTAACTCGTTAGACGCTAGAACATAAGAGACCAACTTCCCGCCGAGCAGGTAATTGTAAGGCGGAACCGCACCGATGACATATGCATCCATACTATAAATAATTCTATTCGACCTTGTTGCGGTGTCCCATCCAATCCACTTGTCTCTATCAGGAATATGGATGATGCTACTCCCCAGAGCTGCAATACCAATAATTGGGCTATCTTTTACTCCATCATCTCTGATAAGTAAGCGCATTCTTCTGCCCACATAATCCGATGACGGCGAACTCCAAAAATACCTGAATATCCGAAAAAGGTCATGTTGAGCTTGTGTCTTACACGCTTCTATTCTCGGATGAATTTGAGATTTCAAAAGAGTGCTTCCAAGCGCCAAATTACTTCGTGCTAAATCGAGATGCTGTTTTATCCAGCTTTCGTTAAGCTCTATCATTTCATTTCGAGAATAAGCCATCGCTTTTCTGATTATTTCTTTATGATAAGTGTTTGGCGGTACCAATTTGATGGCATTTGAATTGGATTGTAAATGCCAACCTAATCTGAGCAGGTCACGCACAAGCAGTAAAGGCACACGTTGTTCCAATGGTAAATTATCTTGGTCTATCGAAAATTGGCTAGCAAACGATGGCTCTAAGAGTCGGGCGAGTATATCGTCCCCTCGTTGGGTTGGGACAGTTAGCGTCGTCACTTGTATAGCTTATCCTTTACTAGTTTCTCAAATTCTATAACTCGGACTGGCACCGCAAAGGCACGGTCTGAAGTCACCATATATAGATTCCCAGGTATTGTCTCCGTCTGAATGAAATTCGAAATGACGCCATCATAGTTGATATTGGACTTAACCAGAGCTTTAATATCATCCGAGTTGCCCATGTAAAAGGTAAAGAAGTTCTCGGCTTGCGTTCTTATTTCTTCGGAAATTGCGGATGGGCGCTGGGTTATGGCGACCATTCCCAATCCGAATTTTCTTCCTTCTTTGGCACAACGCACAAACGGGTTAGCGTTGCTCTTAACTAATTCATCGGACAACACATTTTGGGCTTCTTCGACAAAAACCACAGTCTGTATGACAGCGTCAGGCTTGTTGCTAGTAAATTCAGCTTTGTTATGTTCGAAAAGCTTACGAACAAATATGGTTGAGATAATACTTGCATCCGTTGTGTCCTTTAGCGAAAGGTCTATTACAACAGTCTTGCCCTGTTTGAGGTATTTGAAAACATCTTCAATTAAGGTTGAACTGTTGCTGTGAAGACCCTTGCCCTCGTCGATTAAGTGGCGAACACGTTTTCTAATAGCTGCTATTGTTTTCCGTGCACTCTTGTCCTCTTCGCCCCTGGCATTTGTCGAAAAGAAATCCGGGAAATCTTTATGAATCTTTGAAGGATCATTTACGTACGTGTCGATCTTTGGGATAAAATCAGTGACACCCTCATCGTCTAAATACAAAAGAAATGACTTCATAACTTCTGAGAACCCCGTGGAGAAGCTTAGAATATCGGCGATGGTTAGGTTCTTGTGCATATTGATCAGAACTTTACCGCCAGACTTGAAATGATTTTCATATCCCAGTATCTCTTTGTCGGTATAAACAACAAGGTTGTCACGAATCTTTTGCTCATCGATATTACCCAAACCAGCAGTCTTCTGACCTTTGAGGAAATATTCACCGTTTAGGTCGAAAATTAGCTTTCCGTAAGATACGTCACCTATAGTTTGATATAAAAGGACTTTTATCAGATTAGTCTTTCCGAAGCCGGATTGAGCGAATACCATAGTCCTTTTCTCTTTTAGCCTCTTGGTATCGAAAAGTATCTCACCTTTATCTGCGTGTAAATCTTCCCCTATGCATAGGCATCCTATCGGCGCTCCGGCAGAGTCTGGTTGATTTATTATGGCATCGACTTCTCTTTTATTTAGATGCCTAGCGTGGTATGAGACCGTTGGGAGCTTCCGCACAGCAGTTGTAAACACTATTGCATACCCGCTGTCAGTGAATGTTCCCAGCATTCGGACTCTATATGTATAGCTAAACATCTTCTGCTTATCACGCTCTGAGAGTTCCCTTTCAGCTATGCGAGCATAGTGAACCGCTACGAGTGTCTTATCTTGTGACCGGAATATGGGGTCTTCATCATATATTTCAGCTTCAACTCTCGTTAAAAATTTCCTGCCGTCTTCATTTTTCGGGGTAAGGACAATGAAGTCACCTTTATTTGGACTAGCTTTAGCATCCTCATAGGAAGAGTAAATTAGCAAAGCGTCTTCGGTAGTCTTTTGTCCATATAGGACGCCGAAATCAGTACGTTGTGGCATTTCCTCTCTCCTTAGAAACGGGAATGAATATCAAGGAACATATTTTCGATGTCAACATTATCCATGCGTTGAGTCAAGTACATGGAATGCTTTACCCGGTTTATCACTTCTTCTTTGAAATCTGCCTTAAGTGTCACGAAATTGTGTGCCTCAACCAATGGATATGGGTAGCCAAGGATATAATGTTCCTGTGTCAGCCGAGTGAGATTATAGAAAATCTCTTTTAATTTACTAATATTTCGAGTTTGGACATTTTGTTTTATTCCAGGTATTGCATCAAAGATATTAACGTCAGCGACTACCCAATCGTAATTTTGAAGTTTCTCTACATAATCAAGTCTGGCAGCAAAGAATAAGCCAAATCCCCTGCCACCTGTAATACCTTTTTTCACGAACATTGACCCGCTTCCGTAAGAGTTTAATAACACGTTATCGGGAACTTCAAACCAACAACATAATTTTTGACTCTTAGGGTCGGTCTCTTTGAAAGGGTAAGAGGGTCTTAGCTTGTCCTGAAGGTAACCATCTATTTGTTTGAAAGTGTAGCTTAGTTCTATTTTTATTGGCGAGTTTTTTGTTATCCCGACAATGATGAGCTTCTTTTCATTGCTCAGAAAGTCACCGAGCTTAACGAGATACTCTTGTTTAATATTTAGTGACCTGAGAGTCCCATCCTTTAATATGAAATCCCCTTCTTTGACTTCAGGCCGACAAGCGATTTCAAATATCAGAGACCATTCCAAAATTTCCTGACAAAAGGACAACAGGGTCGAGATCGTGGTGCAAACTGCTTCCTTTGTGTATGGAAATATATCTCCCAAGCCTGCTGGTTTCAAGAAATCCAAGAATCTTTTTACGGTTGGTAAAGCAATTAGCTCATCATAAATGACAGATAAGTGCTGGTCGCAAGTTATTAAGATATTCTGGGGAGTGTACGATTGCCCTAAGATTACAGGGTCGTTATAGTTGTTTAAGCGAATCTGTTTTCCCGAATCAAAGCAAACATAGCCGCCTCGATACAAGCCAATAGTTACCCCATTGTAGAAAGAATGGCTGTTGTCGCTTCCATCAACTGCGAAAAACTTTAAGTCGGTATCGTCAATCTGGTCGAAGGGTATTATCTCAAAAATCTGCGGCGTTTCTGAGTTCGACTCGTCACCCACTGTAGGAATCGGATATTGCTTATTAGTTCGCAGATTGATATGTTGAGCAACAGAATCAATCGCTGATTGTGGAATAAGGTCTTCCATAATTTATGATACCTAAATAATTTTCCTTAATTATACACCAACATCATTTTATGCCAAGCAAGAAACCTTAGTTGAAGCGAAATCACGACTAGACTTAGCCACGTCGTTGTGTTATATTTATATTCGGGTTTTTCATCTTTTCGAACTCTTTTAATAAGGAGTGAGCGCAATGGTGCAACGACAGCGTAAACTGGGGAGGGGCGTGGCTCTGGTCGGAGCCGGGATGAGCAAGTACGGCGTCCGCCAGGGATTTTCCAACCGCGAGATGTTCGTCGAAGCCTTCCAGAACATGCTCAAATCGGTTGACCGGGGGATTGACCCGAAGGCTATTGAAGCCAACTACGTCGGCTGCTGCGGCGCCTGGACGTGGGAAACCCAGGCCGGCATTGCCAAATGGTGCACCGACTGGGCGGGACTGAACCCAATCCCGTCCACCACGATTGACAACGCCTGTGCCAGCGCCTCGGTCGCTATGCGCCAGGCCATCATCGGGGTCGCCAGCGGCCTTTACGACATTGCCATCGGCGGCGGCGTCGAGAAGATGACCACCCTGCCCACCGAAGAAACCACTCTGGTGCTCGCCACCGGCGGCGACATCATCTGGGAAGGCTACGCCGGCTACACTTTCCCCGGCCTCTATGCCACGATGGCCACCGCCCATATGGCCGAGTTCGGCACCACTCCCGAAGACTTGATGAACGTCGCCATCAAAAACCACTACAACGGAGCTCTCAACCCGATGGCGCAGATGCCCTTCACCCTGGAAGACCACATGAAGATGCGCATCGCCAAGGCCAAAGAGAAGGGACAGCCGGTGCCCGACTGGAAAAACGTGATGGACTTCCTGCATGACCCGGCCTTTAACCCGATGATTGCTTACCCCCTGAGACTTTTCGATTGCTGTCCCATCACCGACGGCGCCGCCTGCGCCCTGTTCGTCGCCGAGGACATCGCCAAAAACTTCACCGACAAGCCGCTTTACGTGGTCGGCACAGGGCAGGCCAGCGGCAATGCCCTGCTTAGCCGCGATGCCTTAAACTACATACCGGCGACCCGCCTTGCCGCCAAACAGGCCTACGAAATGGCCGGCGTCACCGCCAAAGACATCAAAATTGCCGAAGTCCACGACTGTTTCACCATCGCCGAAGTTATGGCGATTGGCGACCTTGGTTTCTTCGAACCCGGCAAAGAAGCCGCCACCGCCGCCGCGATGGGCAAGACCGCCCGCGACGGCGTTATGCCCATCAACACCTCGGGCGGCCTCAAGAGCAAGGGGCACCCAGTCGGCGCCACCGGCGCCGGGCAGGCGGTGGAAATTTTCCACCAGATGCGCGGCGAGGCCGGCGCCCGCCAGGTGAAAAAGGACGTCAACCTGGCGCTGCAGCACAACGTCGGCGCGCACGGCACCACCGTGGTCGTGCAAATCTACGAGAGGAGAGACTAACGATGGGCGAAGCAGCTTTACCCTTTACGGCAGCTTCCTTTGATACCTTTGTCAGCCAGAAGAAAATCATGGCCGCAAGGTGCAAGAAGTGCGGCAATCTCATCTTACCGCCGCGCAACATGTGCGGCAAGTGCTACGGCGCCGAGCTTGAATGGGAAGAGGTCGCGGGCAAGGGCAAGCTCATTTCTTTTACCGTCATCGGCGTCGGCCCCACCCCGATGATTAACGAAGGCTACAACCGCGACAATCCCTACTGCTCCGGGGTGGTGCAGCTTGAAGCCGGCCCGCGCATCTGCACCCAGATACTGGGCGTGGACGCCAAGCACCCCGAGAACATCAAGCTGAATACGCCGCTGGTCGCCGACTTCGTCGAGAGGGGCAGCTACTCGCTGGTGCCCGTTATCGCCAATATCAAGAAGACCTACCTCGCCTTCCGTCCAACCGAATAACCCGGAGGGAGAAAATAAATCTCCCAAAACAAACCGGGACTAAAGAATATTGCGGAGGGATTAAATGGGAACTGAAAGAGACACGGTTATCGTAAGCGCGGCGAGAACGCCTTTTGGCCGCTACGGCGGCTCCCTCAAAGACATTGATTACTACGACCTCGGCGCCATCCCCATGAAAGAGGTCATCAAGCGGGCGAATATCGAGCCTTCGGTGGTTGACGAAGTCTTCTGGGGGGTCGGCGATACCTCGGTTTGCAAAGATGTTTTCACCCCGGTGGCTGCCCGCCAGTCGCTTATCAAAGCCGGGCTGCCTCCCACCACGCCTTCAATTTCTTTCGATAAAGCCTGCGTCTCCGCCATGTCCGCCGTCAAGATGGCGGCCACCGCCATCCGCGCCGGCGACATTGACACCGCCATCGCCGGCGGCGCCACCAGCTTCAGCCGCGAACCTCTGGTGGTGCGCAACCTGCGCTTCCAGGGTTTCCGCATCGGCAACGTCGCTATGGAAGACCCGCTTTTCGCCCTGGGTTACAAGGACTTCAACCCGGTAAGCGTGGACAGCGACAACGTCGCCTACGAATACGGCATTGGCCGCGAGGAACAGGACGAGTGGGCGGCGCGCAGCCACGCCAACTACGGTAAGGCCTGGAAAGATGGTAAATTCAAGGACGAGATTATGCCGCTCACCATCCCCCAGCCCAAGGGGGAGCCGGTGGTGCTTAACATTGACGAACAATACCGCGCCAGCAGCACTAAAGAGAGCCTGGCAGCTCTCAAAACCGTCTACAATACCAGGGCAATCACCGCCGGCAACGCTCCCGGCTTGAACGACGGCGCTACCGCCATCCTGGTGATAAGCCGCAAGAAAGCCGGAGAACTCGGTCTTCCCGTTCTGGCCGAAGTGGTCGCCCAGGTTTCTATTGCGATTGACGCCAGCCGCATGCCGGAAGCTCCCGGATTCGCGATGCAGCTGGCTCTTAAAAAGGCCGGCCTCAAGCTCGACGACATCGCGGTGATGGAAATCAACGAGGCCTTCGCCTGCGTGCCGCTGGTTTCAATGCGAGTCCTGGCTGGCAAAGATAAAACACTCTACACGAAAATCGCCGACCGGATGAACATCAACGGCAGCGCCATCGCCATCGGCCACCCCAACACCGCCAGCGGCGCCCGGCTTATCATGAACTTATTGTACGAACTGCGGCGGCGGGGCGGCGGCTATGCCATGGGGGGTATCTGCGGCGGGCTTGCCCAAGCCGATGCCAGCATCATTAAAGTGAACGCCTAATCCAGCGGCAAATATAAAACCGGAACCGAATGCAGGAGGGAGCATGCAGTACCTTCAAGGGCTTACCGAAGAGCAGCAGATGATTGTCACCACCGTACGGGACATCGCCAAGAACGAGATTGCCCCCCGGGCTGAAGCGATTGACCGCGAGGGCGAGTATCCCTGGGACATCGTCAACATTTTCCGCGAGGCGGGCATACTGGCCCTCCCCATCCCCGAGGAATACGGCGGCGCCGGGGCGAGCGAGCTTACCTGCTGCCTGGTGATTGAAGAGGTCGCCAAGGTCTGCGGCAACTCCGGACACTGCCTCTGCGACAACTGGCTGGGAATGGAGCCTATCCTGCTGGGCGGCGGCGAGGCGGTCAAAAAGAAATACCTCAGCCAGCTGGCCGCCAACAAGATTGCCGCCTTTTGCCTCACCGAGACCGAAGCCGGCTCCGATATTTCCGGCATCCAGACGAAAGCGGTCCTCAAAGGCGATAATTACATCATCAACGGCCAGAAAATTTTCATCACCAACGGCGGCAACGCCGATGTCCTTTCGGTTTTTGCCCGCACCAGCGCCGACCGCAACCGGGGTATGAGCGTCTTCGTCATGGAGAAAGGCACCCCCGGCTTCTCCATTGGCAAGAAAGAAGAGCAGCTCGGCATGCGGGGAACACCAGCCTACGAACTCATTTTTGAAGACTGCTCTATCCCCGGAGAAAACATCATCGGCCAGGAAGGCGAAGGTTTCAAGACCGCGATGAAAGTTTTCGACCGAAGCCGTCCCTTTGACGCCGTGCTTGGGGTGGGCATCGCCGCCGGCGCCCTGCAATACGCTATTGATTACGCCAAAGAAAGAAAGCAGTTTGGCCGCGCCATCGCCGACTTCCAGGGGCTGCAGTGGATGATGGCTGACATGGCTATCCAGCTTGAGGCCGCCCGCCAGCTCGTTTATAAGGCGGCGGTGATGGTTGACGAAGAAGACCCTGATAAAACGATGTTCTCGTCAATGGCTAACTGCTTTGCCACCGATGTCGGCGTCAAGGTGACCAACGATGCCATGCAGATTCTGGGCGGCTACGGTTACATCAAGGACCACCCGCTGGAGCAAAAGATGAGGGACGCCCGGCTGCTCCAGATTGTCGAGGGCACCAACCAGATCCAGCGGGTTATCGTCGCCCGCCGGCTCCTTGAAAGCTAAAACTTGAGTGGAAACCCGCTATAAGCTAAAATATAATCAGGCATATTTATTTTTCGGGAGGAGGAAGCCTTGATAACGTCTCAAGAGTTCGTGGAGAGAATGAAATCTCTCAAGCCCAACTGCTACATGCACGGGGAGCTAATCCAGCGCGACGACCCCCGCATGATGGTGGCGATGAAAGACATCCTGATGACCTACGACATGGTTGATGACCCCAGGTTCAAGGATATACTGGTCACCACCTCACACCTCACCGGTAATAAAATCAACCGCTTTACCAACGTCCACCAGAGTGTCGAGGACCTGCTGGCAAAGCAAAAAATGACCCGTGAGCTGAGCCGCCTCTCCGGCACCTGCATCCAGCGCTGCATGGGCATTGACATGGTGAACGCCCTTTCCATCGTTACCAAGGAAGCCGACGACAAAAACGGCGGCAAGACCGAATACCACGAACGCTTCAAGGCCTTCCTCAAAGAGTTCCAGGACAAGGACATGGTTGGCGCCGCCGCCCAGACCGACGTCAAGGGCGACCGCATGCTCCGGCCCCATGAGCAGGCCGACCCCGACCTGTATATGCGCGTGGTTGAGCGCAACGCCAAAGGTATCGTAGTGCGCGGTTGCAAGGTGCACACCACCGTCGGCCCCTACTGCGACGAGATGATTGTCACGCCCTGCCGCTCGCTGACCAAGGAAGAGGGCGACTACTCGGTCTGTTTCTCCGTCCCGGCGGATACCAAGGGCATCCATATGTTGATTGAGGCCGCTAACCCGACCGCGAGGAAGGCGCTGCCCGCCGAGGTCGCCAACCACGGCATCGCCCACAGCGTCACCATTTTCGACGATGTCTTTGTCCCCTGGGAAAGGGTCTTTCTGGATAACGACCCGCAACTTGGCGCCCGCGCCGCCCTGCTCTTCGCCCTTTATCACCGCCACAGCTACACCGGCTGTAAACCCGCCTACACCGACGTTTTGATGGGCACTACCGCCCTCATCGCCGAAGTAAGCGGCATCGAAAAACAGCAGCACGTTCGCCACAAGATAGCCGAGATGATTTCCGTAGCCGAGCTGGTCTATGCCTCCGGCATCGCCGCCGCCCACACCTCCACCAAGGCAAGCTCAGGCACTCAGGTACCGGACGTCGTCTTCTGCAACGTGGGCCGCAAGCACGCCGGCACGAACATCTACCACGAATATGACATCCTGTGCGATATCTGCGGCGGCCAGCCCCAGACGATGCCCTACGAAGAGGAATACGCCGACCCGAGGTGGCGGCCCTACCTCGATAAGTACTTTATGCGCAAAGCCGACGTTCCTCCGGAGACTATTCACCGCGCCTTCCGGCTGGCGCAGGACCTCATCGCCGGCCCGGTAACGTCAAATATGCAAATCGCCGGCGTACACGGCGGCGGTTCGCCGATTATGGAAGACATCGCTATCTGGGGCAGTTACCCCATCGAGGAGAAAAAGAAGATCGCCCGGCACCTGGCCGGTATTCCCGAGACGCCCAAAGAACCGAAAGACAAGAAATAAACCGACCGGGGCAGGAGTTTTGAACTTAAAGGAGGCGGGGCCATAAGGGTTCCCGCCTCCTTTGACTTAGGGGGTTCTAACATGGGCTTTTCGTTGAAGGGTAAAACCGCCCTGGTGACCGGCGCGAGCAGAGGCATCGGCGAAGCCACCGCCCTGGAATTCGCCAGAGCCGGGGCCGACGTCGCCATCACCGCCCGCCACCTCGATGAGCTTACGGCGGTTGCCGATAAAATTAAGAGGTTTGGCCGCAAAGCCCTGCCGGTTACCGCGCACTTAGGCAAAATGAACGAAATCGAAAGTCTCGTGAAGCAGGTTAAGGAAGAGTTCGGACGGATTGATATACTGGTGAACAATGCCGCCGCCAACCCGACGATGGACGCGGCGATTGACGTTACCGAGCGTGCCTGGGACACCATCATGAACTTGAATCTTAAAGGCCTTTTTTTCCTGAGCCAGACGGTGGCAAAGGTGATGAGAGAAAATAAATACGGGCGCATCATCAACGTCGCCTCCGCCGGCGGCATCCGCCCCCACATTCTGCCGGTATATTCCATCAGCAAGGCCGGCGTCATTATGGCTTCAAAGATTATGGCGCTGGAATGGGCGCAGTACGGTATCAATGTCAACGCTATCGCCCCGGGGCTGACTAAAACCCGTTTCAGCCAGGCGCTCTGGGGCGATGAGAAAAACCTGAAGTACCTGATGCAGCGCGTGCCCTTAAAGCGCTTTGCCGAGCCGGAAGAAATCGTGGGGGCGATGTTATTCTTAGCCTCAGATACGGGCAACTTCGTTACCGGTACTGTCATCAGCGTTGATGGCGGCGAGACAATCTAAGCTTGTTTGACAATTTCCGAACCAAGCACCTATTATCATCTTAGAGAGGTTAATTATTCAATTTAAGGAGGGCAGCGATGGCGCTGAAAACGGCAGAGGAATTCCGGGAGAGCCTGCGGGATGGTCGGGTGGTCTACATGGATGGGGAAAAGGTCGCCGATGTAACCACCCATCCTAAGCTGAAGGTCGCCACCGATACCGCCGCCTTCGACTACGAACTGGCGGAGATGCCCGAGTACCGCGAACTGGCGGTGGTCAGGGACGAAAAGACCGGCGAAGAATACAGCCGCTACTTCCACCGGCCAAAGAACGGCGAAGACCTGCTCAAGCGCCACGAGCTGATGCTGGTCGCCTCCCGCTTAAATTACACCACCACGCCTTTCGCCCGCGAGATGATTGACTCGTTCAACGGCTGCGTGGTCACCGCCCATGCCATGGGCAACCGCGACTACATCGAACGCACCGACGCTTACCTGGACTACCTGAGGAAGAATGACCTCAGCCTGGCGGGCGCCATCACCGATGTTAAGGGCGACCGCTTGCTGCGGCCTGCCGACCCCAAGCAGAGTCACCCCGATTATTACCTCAGAGTGATTGACAAAAACAAGGAAGGCATCATCGTGCGCGGCTGTAAGGCGCATATTACCTCGCCTGCCTATCTCAACGAAATGCTGGTCATGCCTTGCCGCAATATGACCGAGGCCGACGCCGACTACGCCGTGGCCTTTGCCACACCGGTCAGCGCCAAAGGCGTCATCCAGATTGTTCATCCCTTCGACTCGCACCGCGGCCCGCTGGACTTCCCCCTTGATATTCCGGTACGGAGCCACACCGACTCCCTGGTTATTTTCGATGATGTTTTTGTTCCCTGGGAAAGGGTATTCCTCTGCGGAGAATGGCAGAGTGCCGCCACCGCCGTTTATAACTTCGCCTATCTGCACCGCCACACCGCCGTCACCTACCACATCGCCTGGGTCGAGCTAATTGTAGGGCTGGGCGCCGCCATTGCCGATTTCAACGGGGTAACGAAAGCCCCCAACATCAGGGAAGAAGTCACCGAACTAATCATCTATCTCAATACTATGAAAGCCCTGGCACGGGCTTCCTGCATTGATTACGTGATGCACGGCGACCTGGCAATTCCCAACCCGGTCACCGCCAACGTCGCCAAGCACTATTATGCCGACAATTATCACAAGGTAGTGAAAATTGTCGAAGACCTTTGCGGCGCGCTGCTAACCACCGCTCCGAGTTTCCGTGACTGGCAGAATCCCGCCACCGGCAATTTCATGGAGAAGTATCTCGGCGGACGGGCGGGCGCCAGCGCCGAGGCCAGGCTCAGAATATTGCAGGCGCTGCGCCACTACCCATGCCTCGGCACCGAACTAGACGTGAACAACATTCACGCTGAGGGTTCACTTATGGCGGAAAGGCTGACCATCTACTCCGAGGCAAGAAAAGACCTTGAGCTTTACAAGCAACTGGCGAACTACCTGGCGGGTAACGTTAAGATGAGCTGGGAAGAGTACAAACAGCTCTGCGGGGAGCTTTCCAAGCTGGGCAAGGGCGAATCACAGCGGTAATAAATCGTTATTTGTGACCTCATCCCCTTAATCCCCTTCCCCTGATGAAAGCGGCAGGACATAAATCCTGCCGCTTTCCATATTGCCGTTTAATTCAGGCTAAAGCCACTGGCCGCCGTCAATAACCATTTCGGTGCCGGTGGTGTAGCTCGATGCCGGTGAAGCAAGGTAGACGATGATGCCGCGCAGCTCATCGAGGTTACCGGGGCGGCGCGGCGGCCACATGCTTATCATCTTCTTGCCCGCTTCGCTGTCGAAGAAGTCTTTATTGAGTGGGGTAATGAAGTAGCCCGGGCTTAAGGTGTTGGCCTGGACGTTGTAGCGCGCCAGTTCCAGCGCCAGGGTCTTGGTCAGCATCACCACGCCGGCCTTGGCCGCGGAGTAGGCCGACATGCCGATCAGGGGCTTGAAAGACGAGGCTGAAGCGATATTGATAATCTTGCCTGATTTCTGTTCGACCATCAGCCTGGCTACTGCCCGGCAGCAGAGGAAAGTGCCCTTCAAGTCAACTGCCAGCACCTTCTCCCAGTTCTCGGGAAGCATCTCCCAGACGCGCTTGTTTTCCCCGAAGATACCGGCCGAGTTGACCAGGATGTCAATCTTACCGAAATCTTTTGCCGCGCCGGCGACCATATCATCAACGCTGGCCGGGTCGGTGACATTACACTTGTAAGCCCTGACATTCGTTCCTACCTTACTGATAGCCGCCACCGCTTCATCGCCCTGGGGTGTCCCTACCAGCAAATCGGCGAGCGCGATGTCAGCCCCGGCTTCGGCCAGTGCCTCTCCGAAGACGATACCAAGACCGGAGCAACCGCCGGTAATGAGGGCGACTTTACCTTTCAAATCGAACATCTTCAGGTCTGCCATGGCTTCACTCCTTAAAATGATTTTCCAGATGTAAGAAGGACTGCGCCCTTTAGACACCCTGATAAGATAGCGTTAGTCCCATGGCAACTCACCAGGGTCGCCGGTGGCGCAAATAATCTGGCCGGTGATGAAATGGGCATCGTCAGAGGCTAAAAAGACAACCATCGGCGCCACATCCGAAGGCTCACCGACCCTCTGCATCACATTCTTCCTGGCGATGGCGTCAAACATTGACTGGCGCAGGTCTTCACGGACATTATCAAACATCTCGGTTTTAGCCATCGGCGCAACCGCATTTACCCGGATGCCCTTCCTTGCCAACTCCTTGGCATTGGCAAGGGTAAGCCCGATGAGACCGGACTTGGCAGCAGCGTAGTTAGACTGGCCGATGTTGCCATGGATGCCGACCCCTGAGGTAATATTGACGATGCTTCCTCTGACATTGTTCTGAAGCCAGTATTTGACCGCCGCCTGGGTGTTCATGAAGGCGCCTCTCAAATGAACGTAAATTACCTCATCCCACATCTCTTCCGATAATGCGCCAATCATCGCGTCACGGGTGATGCCCGCGTTATTAACCAACACGTCCAGACGCCCGAATTTCTCAACCGCGGTATTCACCAGCAGTTCCGCCGTCTCCTTGGAACCAACCCTGGCAACCACCGGCACGGCTTCCCCACCGAGACTTTTAATCTCTGCCGCCACTCGCTCGGCAGACTTTTTCTGGGGGTCGACACTGTTGACCACCACCTTGCCACCCTCTTTGGCAATTGCCAGAGCAAAGCCTCTGCCGAGTCCCCGACCGGCGCCAGTTACGATGGCAACTTTACCCTCTAATTTCTCCATGCTACCTTTCTGCCTCCTCGAGATAAGTAAAATTTACGCCAGCTTATTATACCCCAGCCGTCTCCGATTGGCAAACCGCTTGAACGCAAAAAAGAACCGGCCCAGGCAGAAATCAATCTTGCCGGGGCCGGTCCGAATCTCAGTTTAGCCCGGAGACTAAACTATTTCTTTTTCGCTTTCGCTTTCGCTGTCTTGTAATTGGGGTCACGCTCAATGGTAAGCTCGCAGCAATCATCGCCGATGGCCTTGGTGCGGGAGAGATAGGCGTGGAATTTGGGATTACAGAGCTTGACAAGTTCCCTCTCGTAACCTGCGGTCGCCGAGCAAAGACGATAGTCGCCACGGCGCACGTCGTAGGGGCAATAGACCGGCAGTCCCTTATAGAGCTGAATTCTGACCCTCTCGTCGGTAGATTCAGCGACCACGATGGGGAAGTTCTGGATGTCATACACGGTCGCGATGAAAGAGCCGATTTCTTTGATGGAGCAGTTAGGAGCGTTGGTCAACTGGCCGCGCTTCTGAGCGGCGTCAAATTCAGAATGAGCGAAGCTGGCATACGCATCGTCAACCGCTTTGTAACCGGCGTCGCCGAAAAGCTCGGGCAGGATGGTGCGGAAAGCACCAATCTCTTTCAGGTGGCGGGTATTAGAGCTGATAAACTTGGTGGAAACCGGCAGCTTACGGTAAGGCAGCTCCGGCGGCGGCATCATCACGTAGCGACCGGGGTTTTCCTTGGCTTTCCCACCAGACTCAATCCACTTTACGAACTGGGAATCATCAAGCGGCGGTGTCGGAGGCGCCGGCATTTCCCCGTAGATATCGCGCCTGGTCTTGGGGGCGTCCTTCATCAACTCTTTCTGACTCAACTTGGGCTTGGGTGGATACTTTACCTTGTCCTCTGGTCCTGGCATTAATCCCTCCTTTTAACCTCTCCTTTTAGGGTTTTCACCGGCCCTTCTCCGACAAGGGCCTAGACACACCCTCTGTAGTTTAACAGATTGGCTAGTAACCTGTCAAGGAAAGGTGAGATTGGGCAAAGCTAACCGGGCTTATGAACCGATGTTCCTGATAACGCCAATGACCCGGCCCTGCACCTCCGCGTTACCGGTACGTTCGTAAAACGACTTCATCTGGCGGTTGGCCGGTTGCAGGCGGATGCGGTTCGCCTCGCGATAGACTCTTTTCAGCGTCATCTCCTGCTGGGACTTTAGCCAGACGGCAGCCATTTCACCATCGGCCACCGTACTGGCCTGCTCCATAAGGACGATGTCGCCATCATCAATCAGGGCATCAATCATCGAGGTACCTTTGACCTTAAGAGCATAAACGTCTTTACGTCCCCGCACGATTGATTCGGCCACCGATAATACGCTTTCCGGGACGGACTGCCAGGCATCAGAACCGGGTACCGGTAACGGCTCGCCAGCCGCGATGGTGCCCATCAGCGGCACGCTGCAAGCCCCGGACGTGCCCGCTCCCAGGCGTATGCTGCGGAACACCTGGGGGTCACGCCGGATGTAACCTTCTTTTTCTAGTACGTCGAGATGGTACTGGACTACCGAAGAAGTGCTGATGTCACAACCCCGCACGATATCCCTGACCGTAGGGGCATACCCACGCTCATCAAGGAAGTCACGGATGAAATCGAGTATACACTGTCTTTTATGGGAAACCGCCACCGATACCCTCTTGATACAATCGTTCTAAACAACAAATCTATCACAGGTCAGACTGGTTGTCAATAGGCCCGGCTTGATATACTGAGAGTGTTTTCAGGAGGGCTGAATGGCAGAGGGCAAGAGCAGCAAGTTATGGACATTACTCATCACCGGGCTGTCAATCATCATCGTTGTAACCGGCTTTTTTGTCTGGCGCGGTCTGGCAGGCAACCGCCCGCTGGAGATACAGCTTGTTCCGTCAATGACCTTTGAGGGTGAAATATACATCGGCGGCAATGTCACCAGTCCCGGTTATTATCCCTTCAACTCCGAAGACCGCCTGTCGGAACTGGTGCGGGCAGCCGGCGGTACGAGTTTCCCAGGCGACGGCCGGTGGCGGCTGTACGTTTCCGAAACGCTTTCGGACGATACTCCGCAGCTCATCAACATTAACCACGCCGGAGTCTGGCTGCTCAAGACCCTGCCGGGTATCGGGGACACGCGCGCTCAGGCTATCGTTGATTACCGCGCTAAAAACGGCCATTTCCGCAACATCGGCGAACTCGTGAACGTGCCGGGTATCGGCTCGGAAACTCTTAACGGCATCAGGGAACTCATCTCGGTTGCCGACTGAAAACCGGTATAAGAAAGGCCAAGCGTGACATTAGTCTATATCAGCATTGCCTGGCTGGCGGGCATTATCCTGGGGTCGAAGCTCCACCTGCCGGCAGCGCTGCTTGCCGTTAGCCCGATTCCCCTCGTAGCCTTGATATTTTGGCGTCACCACCGCCGGACGGTGATACTCACCGCGGTCTGCCTGCTCACCTTCCTGAGCGCCGCCCTTTACTACTCCCTGCACCTGCCCGGCGGCAATGCATCCGTCATCAGCTTGTACCAAACCACCGACACGGTAAATTTGAAAGGTTTGGTCAGCGCTCCGCTGGAGACCAGCGGCAAAAACGCGCGGTTCCGTTTTGCCGCCCGGGAAATTGAAATTGACGGCCAGTGGCAAGATGTTTCCGGCTCGGCTCTAGTTTATGTTCCCGCTTATTCTGAATACCGGTACGGCGACCTGCTCATACTTACCGGCCAGCTTGAGACGCCGCCCCGGTTCGACGACTTTAACTATCGGGAATATCTCTCGCACCAGGGCGTCAGCACCATCATTTACTATCCCCGACTTGAGGTTATGGCACACGACCAGGGTTCAAAGATGATGGGACTGATTTATGCTCTCAGAAACAACCTTGGCCAATCCCTTGCCAGGGCATTACCGGAACCGCAGGCCTCGCTGGCTCAGGGCATCACCCTGGGTCTCAGAAACAATATCCCGGATGACTTAAAACAGGACTTCTCACGCACCGGAACGGCGCATATGCTGGCTATCTCCGGCCTTCATCTCGGTATCATCGCCGGTATGTTTATGAGCCTGGGACTTTGGCTTTTCGGACGCCGCCATTATTATTATGTCTGGCTCGCCATGGGCGCTATCTGGTTTTACGTCCTGATAACCGGCATGCAGGCGCCGGTGGTAAGAGGCGGTATTATGGCCTCAATCTTCCTTTTCGGCGAGATGCTGGGGCGTCAGCGCAGCGCTCTCACCGCCCTGGCGTTCGCCGCCGCCCTAATGGTAGCCATCAGCCCCGAAGCGCTGTGGACAGTTTCCTTCCAGATGAGCTTTATGGCGATGGCGGGGCTTATCCTAATCTTCCCGAAACTACATGCCCTGGGACGCAATGTTATCAAAGCCCGACTGGGCGAAACCGGCAAAACCGTCTCCGCCGCCAATTTTCTTGCTGACAGCCTGAGCGTCAGCGCGGCGGCTATCGCCACCACCTGGCCTCTCACCGCCTATTACTTCGGCATCATCTCTTTTACCGGTCTGCTGGCTAATCTGCTGGCACTGCCGGCACTACCGGCCATCATCGTTACCGGCGGACTGACCAGTGCCCTGGGACTTATTGCGCCGCTCGCCGCCCAGGTTAGCGGCTGGCTTGCCTGGCTATCCAGTTCTTACCTTATAATGGTGGTTAGTGCTTTTGCCGCGCTACCGGGTACGGCAGTTGAGGCCGGGGCAGGCAACGCTCTCGTGATATGGGGCTATTACCCGCTTCTCGGCACAGTTCTCTTTTTATCAAGCCGCCGCGCCTTCGCCGGAAAGCTGAGCCGGCTTAACAACGCCCTGAAGGCAACCGCCTCGAACATAAGCCTAAGAGTAAGCGCCAGGCTAGGCAGGCGGGCAATCCCGCCCCTGCTGCTTATCGCATTGTTAACATCACTCGCCGCCGCCAGTATGCCGGACGAAAAACTCCACGTCAGTTTTCTTGATATCGGCCAGGGTGATGCCATCTTAATCCAGACACCGTACCGCCAGGATATCCTGATTGACGGCGGCCCCGACCCGCAGGCGGTTATCCACGAACTGGGCAAAAAGATGCCCTTCTGGGACCGGACGATTGACCTGGTAATTCTCACGCACCCCCACGCCGACCACCTCACCGGGCTTATCGAGGTACTAAAAAGATACCGGGTGAAACAGGTGCTCTTCCCTGACCTGGCCGATGATTCGCCGCTCTACCGGTCGTGGCTGGCGCTCGTGAGCGAGAAGGGCATCGAGAGCGTCATTGCCAGCGAATGGCAGCAGATTAAACTTGGAAGTGAGACCAAGCTCATCGTGTTGAATCCGCCAGCCGTCCCGGTCGGCGAAAAGACACCGGATATTGACGATAGCGGCATCGTGCTGGAACTGGTGATGGGCGAGATTAGTTTTTTGTTCACCGCCGACATCAGCGAGGCAACGGAAATGGTACTGGCCAGCCGGCGGGCACTCCCGCTAAGCACCGTGCTCAAGGTCGCCCACCACGGCTCGGACACTGCCACTTCGTCGGGCTTTCTGACGGTAAGCAGACCGCAGGTCGCGGCAATCTCGGCGGGTACGGATAACCGCTTCGGCCATCCCGACCCTGAGGTTCTTATCCGCTTGGAGGCAGCCGTTAGCCCCGAGCATATTTATCGCACTGATGCTAGCGGCACCATCGAGTTTATCACCGACGGCGAAAGACTGTGGGTCAAGACCGCAAAAGCCCCCTGATTGCCATCGTCCCGTGATACAATGGGTTATACACTCCAAGACTATGACTAACCTCTTGGCGGGTTTAACGTTCTTATAGTTATAGAGAACAGATTAGTAGGAGGCCTGCGGTGAAAAAGCTAGTTGTTATCCTGCTGCTTACGGTACTACTGGTAGTTCCAGCTGCCTGCGCTGGCAGAGCGCCGGAAGACAACAACCTGGGTACCGACCAGAGCGGCATCACGTTTCCCGGGGTGGCGCCTGCCCCAAGCGAAGGTAAAGGAGGCTTCGAGATGCCCGAGCCTTCTCCGACGACGCCGCCAGCATTTGACATCTCCGATTCGAGCGCCAGCGCCGCCACTGAATCGATGATCGTGCGCACCGCCAACATGTCCCTGATAGTAGAAGACGTTGCCCGTATCATTGACCAGATTTCGAACCTGGCGAAAACCAATGACGGCTACGTCGTAACGTCAGGCGTCTGGCGCAGTGGCGAGAGGCTGGTCGGCAGCATCAGCATCCGCGTGGCAGTCGGGTCCTTCGATGCAACCATACTGGCCCTGCGGGGGATGGCCGCCGAGGTCACTTCGGAGACCACCTCCAGCCGCGACGTCACCGAGGAGTACGTTGACCTAGAAGCCAAGCTGCGCAATCTCCAGGCTGCCGAAGAGCAGCTTTTAAGGCTTATGGACAGGGCAGAAAAAGTCGAAGATATCCTTGCCATCCAGCGTGAGCTTACCCGGGTCCGGGGCGAAATCGAGCAGACCCAGGGACGTATGCAGTATCTTGAGAGGACTTCTTCAAGCTCGCTGATTGACATCAGCCTGCAGGAGTCCAGGCTTTCAGTCAAGTTCAACGCCAGCAACAATGCCGTGAAGACCGGCCAGACCATCCGCTTCGCCCCCGAGGTAAGCGGCGGTTTTACCCCTTACAGCTATGCCTGGGAATTCGGTGACGGCCGCACCAGCACCAGCCTTTCGCCAACCCACCAGTACACCTCTCGCGGCAGCTACACCGTCAGCCTGAAAGTGACCGACGACAAGGGCAACACCGCCGAAGAGACAAGGGAAAACTACATCACGGTCACTTCGAGCTGGGCACCCGGTAACGTCGCCAGTAACGCCTGGAACGCGCTTGGCGGTTTTGGCCGGGGGCTGGTGAACGTCCTCATCTGGGTGGGCATCTTCAGCCCGGTCTGGATTATCATCGGCGCCTTTGTCTGGTGGCTCACCCACCGTAGGAAGAAGAAAGCCGCCCGTTGATTTCGGCCTCGCTGAGGCCGCTCACCGCTACCGTCTTGCGGCGGCTGGTGTGGCCTCTAACGATAGCGAGGTCAGATGCTTTGAGTTTAAGCGCCTTGCCGAGTAGCTGGAGCAGGGCATCGTTAGCCCGCCCTTCTACCGGCGGCGCTTTGACTCTTATTTGCCAGACGTCGTCTTTGAGGCCAACTATCTCGTCCCGTGAAGTCCGGGGGGTAACTTTGACGTTAATGAGCATTTGATACCACATCGCCCTTCCAGGTTTCATTTTAGTCCCCCTTTGAGATATAATCAATATCAGGTATACTAAAAAATAACCGAATAAAGCGCTTATGAAATTAACCGAACACTTATATTTTTATCCCGAAAACGGCATGATGGACTGTAATCACTACCTCGTCAAAGACGCCGAGAGCCTGCTCATCGACCCCGGCTCCAGCCAGTTCTCTTCCGAGCTTATTGCTCAAATCAAGCGCGACGGCATCAAACCCGAAGACATCAAGCTCATCACCAACACCCACCTCCACCCCGACCACTGCTGGGCCAACTCCGCATTGAAACAGGCTTCGGGGGCGAAAATCATCAGCCACCCCGTCCAGGAAAACCATCACAAGGGCGCGCTCAGCCGGATGGGAAGCTACTTCGGCATACCGGGGCTGGGCTTCGAGGTTGATGAATACCTCAAAGATGGCAAGCTTACCACCGGCAAGCTTACGCTGGAAGTCATTGCCGCGCCGGGACATGCCCGGGAAAGCGTCTGTTTTTACTGCCCCGAGGAAAAGTTCCTGGTTACCGGCGATGTGGTTTTCTCGCAGAATATCGGGCGGTATGACTTCCCGGGCGGCAGCCTGGAAGACCTCAAAAAATCCGTCGAAACCCTTTCCCGGCTCGATATCGAATACCTTTTGCCCGGCCACATGGACATCGTCAGCGGCGCAGAAAACGTGCGTCAGAACTTCGAGTTCATCGCCAGGTACGTCTTCAACTCGCTCTGACATAAATTACTCTTCAATCAACCGAGCGCGGGAGTAGTGATACGGAAATGGCAAAGCAAGATATTCTTTCTTTTGAAATCGGCCCCTTCCGTCCGCCCAGCGAAGCCTTTTCCCTGCTTATCAGGGCGACCCGCAACTGCCCCTGGAACCGCTGCACTTTCTGTAACCTCTACAAATCATCAAAGTTCGAGTACCGGCCGGTTGAAGAAATCAAGCGGGATATTGACAGCGCCCGCCGCATAAAAGACGAGATTACGTCTGCAGGGCCGAATGGTCTTCACCACGCTCTCGCCAGCGTCTATCAGCAGCCGCCCAACGAAGCCTACCGCTACGTCGCTCTCTGGCTTTACGCCGGGGGTAGCACCGCCTTCCTCCAGGACTCCAACGCCCTGATAATGAGGACACCCGAGCTGGTAGAGGTTCTAAAATACCTCAAGGCGGCTTTCCCCGCTATCAGCCGCATCACCAGCTACGGGCGCTCCGAGACCGCCGACAAAAAGAGCCTGGCCGAGCTATCCGAGATTCATCAGGCAGGGCTTACCCGCCTGCACATCGGCCTTGAGACGGGCTACGACCCCCTGCTGAAATATATTGATAAAGGGGCAACCGCCGCCCGCCATATCAGCGCCGGTAAAAAGGTGGTAGCTTCGGGCATCCCCCTCAGTGAGTACGTTATCTTGGGTCTGGGCGGCAAAGAGATGCGGCGGCAGCACGCTATCGAGACCGCCCGTGTCCTGAACGAAATCAGCCCGGATTTCATCCGGGCGAGAACGCTGACTCTGGTCGAGGGCATGCCGCTTTACCGGGCGGCACAGGAAGGCACGTTTGTCCGCGCCACTGATGAAGAAATCCTGGAGGAAGAAAGGCTGCTGCTGGAAAACCTTAATTGCCCGGCCAACTTCGCCAGCGACCACATCATCAACCTGCTAGGGGAAATCGAAGGCATACTCCCCGGTGACAAGGCGAAGATGCTCGGGGTCATTGACCGCTATTTCGCCCTTTCCGAAGAGGAGCGCACCAATTACCGGGTCGGCAGACGGGCGGGCATCTACGACAGTCTTGATGACCTCAGCCGTCCGGCCAAACGCCAGACCGTCGAGAAAATCGTGAGCCGCCTTGCCGGTACTGGCGGGAAAGTCGCCGAAGAGATAATATACGACATGATGAAGAGGTTTATCTAGTGGCAAACATCGCCGAAGAGGTCGGACAGTTGTTACAGGAACGCCGCCTCACCCTAGGAGTGGTGGAGTCGGCCACCGGCGGCCTCATCGCGCACCTGATTACTAATATCGCCGGCAGCTCCGCCTACTTCCGCGGCGCGGTCGTCGCCTATCATAACGAGGTCAAGACGGGCGTGGTCGGGGTAAGCAAGGCCACCCTCGACCGCTACGGCGCGGTAAGCTCCCGGGTCGCCGAGGAAATGGCCAGGGGCGGCAAGAAACTGCTGGGGGTGGGTATTTGCCTTTCCGATACCGGCATCGCCGGGCCGGGTGGCGCCACTCCGCAAAAGCCGGTGGGACTTTTTTACCTGGGCCTGGCCTATGGCGATAAAGCATACAGCCGCAAGCAAACTTTTGCCGGAGACCGCCGTGAAAACAAGGCTTCCGTCGCTGATGCCGCCCTCGAATGGCTCCGAGAATGCCTTAAGACCATCTGAAAACAAGAAGGCCACCCGTCTAACCGCGTGGCCTTTTATTAACTTTCTGGATGCCCGACTGAGTTACCCCTTAGCCGGAACGCAACGCCCGTTAATGCAGATGTAGCCCGGCGGACAATCGGCGTCAATGCGGCAGGTAGAAGAAGTCTCTCTGGTATTCCTCCGGATGGACTGATAGAGCGCGCTGCCGGCGGCAACCCAGATGCCGATGGGAAACAACAGACCAGCAAGCAACGCAAGACCGACCTTCCCGATACGTTTCATCATCCACCTCCTTTTCCGAATGCTGAATTTTCCTTCCTGATTTAATTTTGCTCGCAAGATGCACTTGAACACAAGGGATATTTGTCCAATTCGTCTGACAAAAACACCCCGTTATCAGCGAAATAGATGCCTATTTTAACCGGCGCAAATTCACCTTCGGACAAGATTGCCGCCATGCAGCATCGGTGTTATACTGTTTAAGACTTTTCGATGGAGGACACTGTGAAGCGTGCCGATGGCCGTGCCTGGGACGAGTTGCGCCAGGTAAAAATCACCCCGGGTTTTCTGAGTTTTGCCGAAGGCTCGGCACTGATTGAAATCGGCCACACCCGGGTGATTTGCAGCGTCAGCATCGAGGACCGGGTGCCTAACTTCCTCAAGGGCAAGGGCACCGGCTGGATTACCGCCGAATACGCCATGCTGCCCCGCGCGACTGTCACCCGCACCCCGCGCGAGGCGGCCACGGGCAGGATTTCTGGCCGCAGCCATGAAATTCAGCGGCTCATCGGGCGCTCGCTAAGAGCGATGGCCGATATGTCGGCGCTGGGCGAAAGAACCCTGACGGTGGACTGCGATGTCCTCCAGGCCGACGGCGGCACCCGCACCGCCGCTATCACCGGTGCCTGCGTCGCCCTGCACCAGGCGGTGAAAAACCTTTCCAGCATCGGGATTTTATCAGGTCATCCCCTGAAAAACCTGGTGGCCGCCACCAGCGTCGGCATCGTCCGCCGCAATATGCTGCTCGACCTCTGCTATGACGAGGACGCCGGCGCCGAGGTGGATTTCAACGTGGTGATGACCGACCGGGGGGAATTTGTGGAAATCCAGGGCACCGCCGAAACCAGACCGTTCTCCAGAGAGGTCAACAACGACCTGATTTCGCTCGCGGAAAAGGGAATACGGCAGCTACTGGAAATCCAGAAGAAGGTCATTGCGTCGCTCTAAGGTCTCACCTGACCACTCCCGAAGATAATCCACTTGTAGCTGGTCAGTTCTTTGAGTCCTAATGGGCCGCGGGCGTGCATTTTCTGGGTGCTGATGCCCACCTCCGCTCCGAGACCGAACTGGCCGCCGTCGGTGAAACGGGTGCTGGCATTGCAGTAAACGCAGGCGGCATCAACCTCGTTGAGAAAACGCATGGCAGCGCTGTAATCCTCGGTGACGATGGCCTCGGAATGCCCCGAGCCGTAGCGCTCGATATGTACCAGCGCCTCGTCGAGGCTGTCCACCAGCTTGACCGCCGCCACCAGCGACAGGAATTCCTTACCCCAGTCCTGGTCGGTGGTATCCTTGAGCCTCAGGGAGGCATTTCCCCTCAGAATGGCCATCGCCCGCGGGTCGCAGTGCATCTCCACCCCGGCTCTGGCCCAAGCAGCGGCAATACGCGGCAGGTAGTCTGCGGCAATATCGGCATTGACCAGAAGACAATCAAGGGCATTACAAACGGTAGGACGCTGTACCTTGGCATTATCAGCGATAGCCACCGCCATTTCCAGGTTGGCAGCGCGGTCAACGTAGCAATGGCAGACGCCGATGCCGCCGGTTACCACCGCCATTACGGCGTTTTCTGCCACGAACTTTATCAGACCAGCGCCTCCCCGGGGAATCAGCAGGTCAATGTAATCGCGCATCGTGAGCATCTCGTCCACCAGGGCACGGTCGGTATTGGCAACGAACTGCACCGCACCATCGGGAATCCCCGCCCTCTCAACCGCCCGCCGGACAAGCCGCGCCAGGGCAGTGTTCGAATTCACCGCCTCTTTGCCGCCCCTGAGGATAACGGCGTTACCGGATTTGAGAGACAGCGCCGAAATATCCACGGTTACGTTGGGACGGCTTTCGTAAATCGCCCCGATGACACCAAGCGGCACGCGCTTTTTGCCAAGCAGAAGACCGTTGGGCAAAGTGCGCATGTCGAAAATCTCCCCTACCGGGTCCGGCTGGGCAGCCACCGCCAGCACATCGTCGGCAATCGCCACCAACCGTTCTCCGGTAAGTAAAAGTCGGTCGAGCAGGGCATCATTCATACCCTGTGACTTGCCTGCCTTATAGTCCAGTTCATTAGCTTTCAATATATCACCGGTATACTCTTTCAAGTTCTGTGATATATTATGTAAAGCCTGATTTTTAACGCCGGTGGAAAGGTAAGCAAGTTTCCGCGCCGCCGCTTTAGCCGCCTTACCGATGTTTTCCATTTCTGCGGACATTTCCCCGCTCCTTATCGCGAACGCTGCTCTGGCATGGTGCCGCCGCTGAGGTGGTAAAAATAGCGTACCGGCAGTCCCATCACCGCTTTATTCACCTTTTTGCGAAGGCAGCAGATGCCCCGGCGACCATCCTCGGTCTCAATCAGGTAATGGCCGCCGTCAGCGATCTTGACGCTCTCGATTGAGACCATCTCCCCCTGCCACCTTTCAGTGCCGTTAAGCGCCGGCTCAACGAAGATATTGTATTCCACCGGCGACAGCAGTTCCTCCGCGCCCGGTCGGAAAAGTTTGCCCTGGCCTTTGAGTTCCATCATGTTCCTTTCTACCGAAACTATTAAAGCACCACCAGGTTATTACGGTGCACCACCTCGGAACCGTAGTCATAGCCAAGCAGCCCGGCAATTTTTCCAGAGTGAACACCTTTGATGGCCGTGATGTCGTCGGCACTGTAATTAACGAGACCGCAGCCGAGCAGGTTACCCGCCGCATCGAAAATATTAACGATGTCGCCCCGGCGCACTTTGCCCTGGACTTCCCGGATACCGGCAGCAAGCAGGCTGCGGTGCTGCTTTTTCAAAGCCGCCGCCGCCCCTTCATCCACAATCAAACGTCCCCGGGTCGAGAGGCCGCTGAGCATCCAGCGCTGGCGGCTGCCCAACTCTGCCTCTGCCGGCAAAAAATGGGTGCCATCGTCGCTACCCTTCGCCAGCTTAAGAATAATGTCCGGCTTATTACCATTAGCCACCACCACCCGGATACCGCAACTGGTCGCCATCCTGGCAGCTTCGACCTTGGTAATCATGCCGCCGGTTCCCGGCCCATCATGGCTGCCCGCCGCCAGCTTTTCAATACTGCGGTCAATTTTTTCGACCACTGGTATCAGACAGGCATCGCCACAGCGGCGGGGGTCATCGGTATAGAGGCCATCGGTATCGGTCAGCATTACCAGCAGGTCAGCGTCAACCAGATTTGCTACCATCGCCGAAAGCGTGTCGTTATCGCCGAATTTTGTATCCTGTAGTTCATCCACCGCTACCGTATCGTTCTCGTTGACGATGCAGACCACTTTCAGGTCAAGCAGGGCCATCAGGGTATTACGGGCATTTAAGTACCCGGCACGGTCGCACAGGTCGAGACGGGAGAGCAGCGCCTGGGCGACCACCATGTCGTGGCGCTTAAAAAGGCGCTCGTACATCGCCATCAGGCGGTTCTGCCCCACCGCCGCCATCACCTGCTTAAACGGGATACCCCTGATGCGGCGGGTCACCCCGAGCTTACCGCGCCCCAGCGCCACCGCGCCCGAGGAAACCACGGTAATGCCAACACCCTGGCGATGCAGCCGGGCTATCTGGTTCACCAGCCGCGAGACGACCTCCTGGTCAATATCGCCTTTGCCGCCGGTGAGCAGCCGCGTTCCCAGCTTAACAACAATGCGCCGGTAAGAGGGCGCGGTTCTGTTTTTAACTGTCTTTTGTGCCATGCCCGTTAAATTTCCAGCCATTGGCCTATTATATCAATTCGCAAAAGTCCAAAACAAGAAGCACACTTGACGACCGATGCCGCAGCAGGCTAGAGTAATCCTGACTTCATCCTATCTTCAAAATCAAGGAGAGCCGAATGAAAACCGAGCCGGGCGGCACGCCCTTAAAAGTAGTCAGTTGGGCGGGTAACAGCCTCACCATCCTCGACCAGACCAGGCTGCCCCAGCAGGAAATTTATATCCAGACCACCGACTACCGTGACGTGATAACCGCCATCAAAGAGCTTAAGGTGCGGGGCGCACCCGCCATCGGCGTAGCGGCCGGCTATGCCGCCGCCCTGGGCGCGTTGAAAATCAAGGCCGCCACACTTAACGTCTTTTTCAAAGAGTTTGATAAGGTCTTAGAAGAAATTGTCTCTAGCCGCCCCACCGCCCGCAACCTCTTCTGGGCGGTTGAGCGGATGCGCTGCGTTTCCTGCGATGGTGATAACGTCGCCACCATCAAAGAGAGGCTGGTGAACGAGGCTGTCGCCATTCAGGCAAAAGAGACCGAGTCCTCGACCCAGATGAGCGTGCATGGCGCTGCCCTTATACCCGATAATGCCGTCATTTTAACGCACTGCAACACCGGCGTGCTGGCGACCGCCGCCCTCTACGGCACCGCCCTGGGGGTAATTTTAAGGGCTGCCGAAAACGGCAAAAACATCCGGGTGATTGCCACGGAGACCCGCCCGCTGTTGCAGGGTGCGCGCCTCACCACATGGGAAGCGCTGCGGGCAGACATCCCTGTAACGCTTATCACCGACTCGATGGCCGGGCACTTCCTGAGTCGGGGACTGGTAACCTGCGTCATCGTCGGCGCCGACCGTATTGCGGCCAACGGCGACACCGCCAATAAAATCGGCACTTATTCGCTGGCAGTGCTGGCGAAAGAGAACAAAACGCCATTTTATGTTGCCGCGCCATACTCGACCGTTGACCTGTCGCTGGCTACCGGCAAAGAAATCCCCATCGAGGAGCGCAACTCCAAAGAGGTGACGCATATCCAAGGCGTCGCCATCGCCCCCGAAGGCTGCCCGGCGTTTAACCCCGCCTTCGACGTAACTCCTCACCGCTACATCAGCGCCATCATCACCGAGAAGGGAGTTATTCGCAAGCCTTATGGCAAGGGGCTGAAGACTCTGAGACAGGCATAATTTCTCGTTTTCGAGTATAATAGCAGTTTATCCTGATGCGTTAGGAGGGTCTCGCAAATGCCTGCTGCGAAAATCGGGGTGATTGGCGGCACCGGCCTTGATGAAATCGAGGGGATGACCGATATTGAAACAGTCGACGTTAACACTCCCTTCGGCAAACCCAGCGACCGTTTCACCATCGGCAACCTGGGCAATACCAAAGTCGCTTTCCTGCGCCGGCATGGCCGGGGGCATTATCTCACGCCCGGCGAAGTGCCCGGCAGGGCGAATATCTACGCCTTCAAGTCGCTGGGCGTCGAGCATATCATCGCCGTCTGCTCGTGCGGCAGCTTCAAGCCGGAACTTAAACCCGGCGACCTCATCATCCCCGACCAGCTCGTTGACCGCACCCGAAAGCGCGTCACCTCGTTTTTCAAGGAGGGTATCGTGGCGCACATCCAGTTCGCCGACCCTTTCTGCCCGGCCACGAGCAAAATTCTATATGAGTCGGCTAAAGAATCAGGTGCGAAAGTACACGAGGGCGGCATTTATGTCTGCATGGAAGGCCCCGCCTTTTCCACCCGCGCCGAGTCCCGCCTCTATAAAAGCTGGGGGGCCGATGTCATCGGCATGACGGCGCTTCCCGAAGCCCAGCTCGCCCGCGAGGCCGAAATCTGCTACGGGGTCATCGCCTGCGTGACCGACTACGATAGCTGGCACGAGGCCGAGGAGCCGGTGACGATTGATATGGTGCTGGCAACAATGCGCCGTAATATCGAGACCGCCAAGCAAATCATCAAGCTTTCGGTAACTGCTCTCTCCGCCGAGCGCACCTGCCAGTGCGCCCATGCCCTGCAAAACGCCGTCGTCACCGCAAAAGACGTAATACCAGTGGCACAGAAAGAGAAACTGTCGCTTTTGATTGGCAAGTACCTGTAAGGAGTAAAATGCCCGACACCGATTTTAACTGCCTGCCCACTGTCATCGGCAGCCTGCCGCACCGCGACGCCAACGCCGCCTGCGCGCTGGTGGGCCGCTATCTGAAAGACATTCCCGCCTGGCCGCAGCTTCCCCGGCGCTCGCCCAAAGAAGACATGAACGCCCAGTACAGCGAAGGCTTTCCCGGCATTGCCCTTGAAGACGGTAATCTGCGCGTGCGGCGTCAGGCGAACTTTGAAAAGGAGCTTGAGAGGCTTTACACCGCCTACCTGGCCGGCGACTTCAGCAAATACCACGTAAGCGATGAGTATGCCGCCGGCTTATACTGCTTTCTAGAGACAAAGTTTTCGTCTGCTCGGGCGGTTAAGGGACAGGTCACCGGGCCGGTAACCTGGGGACTGGTGGTTGCTGACGAAACCAGACGTGCCATCATCTACGATGAGGTTCTCGGCGAAGCCTTGCCCAAGTTCCTGCGGCTCAAGGTTGCCTGGATGGAAAATAAGCTGAGGGAAGTTAATCCCCGGACAATCATGTTCATTGACGAGCCTTATCTAGCATCTTTTGGCTCGGTGGCGGTGCCGCTTTCCCGCGAAAAGGTCACGAGTCTGCTGGACGAGGTGCTGGGGGGCATTAGGGGCTTGAAAGGCATCCACTGCTGCGGCAATACCGACTGGCCGGTGGTACTGGCTACCAGCATTGATATACTCAACTTTGATGCCTACAACTTCGCAAATTCGCTCGCGCTATACACTAAGGACGTAAAACGCTTTATTGATAGGGGTGGGGCAATCGCCTGGGGCATCGTACCATCTAGCGACGCCGACCTTGCCAGAGAAACGGTGGCCTCGCTGAAAGACCGGCTGGAAGAGGCGATGGCGCCATTTGCCCGTAACGGCATCCATATCCGCCAGCTCAGGGAACAGGCGCTGCTGACACCGAGCTGCGGCCTTGCCGGACTTAGCGAAGAGGCTGCCGAAGACGCCCTGGTAAAGCTGACCGGGCTATCGAAAACCCTGCAAGAAATCTACCGTTAAGGGAAAATATAGCTATGGAATGTAACATCAGCGCCAATAAAGCCCGATGCAACTGCACGTATGAACCTTGTGAGCGCAAAGGGCGCTGCTGCGAGTGCATAGCCTACCATCTCGGGAGCAACGAGCTGCCCGCCTGCGTCTTCCCGCGGGATGTGGAAAAAACCTATGACCGCTCAATGGCCCGGTTCGCCGCGTTATTCAAGCGCTAAGCGGGCAACTAGCGTTGTAGACCGGCTTGAGCTATATTAGCAATGAGGTAACCTGATGGCAGAATTAAGGCTCGGGATGGCCCAGGTCAACACCACCGTCGGCGACTTCGAGGGCAATACGGCCATCATCTTAAACTACCTGGATATGGCGCGGACGGCAGGTGTTGACATCGTCACCTTCCCTGAACTCGCGCTCTGCGGCTACCCGCCGGAAGACCTCTTGCTCAAGCCCCAATTCATCAAAGAGGGCTTAAGAACGCTCGACAGAGTGGTAAAAGCCACAAAAGGAATTACCGCCATCATCGGCTTCGTTGATGGCGACGACGGCATCTATAATGCAGCAGCCATCATCCACGATGGCAAACTGATAGATAAATACCACAAGATTCTCTTGCCCAACTACGGCGTCTTCGACGAGTACCGTTACTTCCGCCCCGGCAACGAGTGCCCGGTCTATACCATCGGCGGCGTCGGAGTGGGCATCAACATCTGCGAGGATATGTGGCACGGGGTCGGGCCGGACAATTTTCAGGCCAGAGCCGGTGCCGGGCTTATCATCAACATCAGCGCTTCGCCATATCACAAAGGCAAAGGCAATGAACGGAAAAAGCTGTTCAGCGACCATGCCCGTGACAATCTGGCAAACGTGGTTTACAACAACCTAGTCGGCGGCCAGGACGAGCTGGTCTTCGACGGCGACAGCTTCATTATCAACGAAAAGGGCGAGGTGATTGTCCAGGGCAAGCAGTTCGAAGAAGACCTTATCGTTGCCGACATTGACGTTGAAACCGCTCACCATGCCCGCATGCATGACCCTGGTTGGCAAACGCGGATGGAAAGCAAGGTCGCCAGATGGAACACGAAAAGCGTCATTGTTTCGGAAGAACCAGCCAAAACCCGCAAACCTCCCCTGTCCCGGAGAGAAACCGTCAAAGAGTATGAGCCGCCCGCCGAGGTTTATCACGCTCTGGTGGTGGGCACCCGCGACTACATCCGCAAGAACGGCTTCAAAAAAGTGCTCATCGGCCTTTCCGGGGGCATTGATTCAAGCCTGGTGGCCGCCGTCGCTGCCGAAGCGCTCGGGGCTGGCAATGTGGTCGGGGTCGCCATGCCATCGCGCTATTCATCGCCCGACAGCCTCTCCGATGCCCGAAAGCTGACAGAAAACCTGGGCACCGAACTGCTCACCATCCCCATCGAAGCGGTCTTTGCCGCCTACCTGGAGACACTTGCGCCGGTTTGCGCGAAGACCGGCCCGGATGTCACCGAAGAAAACCTTCAGGCGCGCATCCGGGGCAACCTGCTGATGGCGCTTTCCAACAAGTTCGGCTGGCTGGTGCTCACCACCGGCAACAAGAGCGAATACGCCACCGGCTACACCACGCTCTACGGCGACATGGCCGGCGGCTTTGCCGTCATCAAAGACGTACCCAAGATGCTGGTCTACCAGGCATGCCGCTACCTCAACCGGCGCGCCGGATATGACCTCATCCCGCAAAGCGTCATTGACAAAGTGCCTTCGGCAGAACTGCGCCCTGGACAAAAAGACAGCGACACCCTACCACTTTACGAGCAGCTCGACCCGGTGCTCACCGCTTACGTCGAGGAAGATAAAAGTATCGAAGAAATTGTGGCGATGGGTTTTCCCGAAGAAGTGGTCAAAAAGACAGCCAGGCTCGTGGACACTAGTGAGTATAAGAGGCGCCAGGCGCCACCGGGTATAAAAATCACGCCACGGGCTTTTGGCCGAGACCGCCGCCTGCCCATAACCAACCGTTTTTACAAGTGGTAGAAAGTCTGGCACAGCCATTGGCTTGCGGGACGGATTTCTGTTATGATTATCCTGTTTATGCTTGACAGGTTCTCCGGGGGCCTTCGCCGTAATTTGCACTCCGAAACAAGCAAATCCTCAGGCTGGCACAAGCAGCCCAAGAAGGGACAGATTTTAATGCCCGAACACGATGTCAAAGACCCGAATCTGGCGGAACCGGGGAAGCGACGCATCCGCTGGGCGGCGCGGGAAATGCCGGTTATTAAACAAATCACCGCGAGGTTCGGCAAAGAGAAACCTTTTGAGGGAATCCGTATTTCCGGCTGCCTCCACATCACCAGCGAAACCGCCAACCTCGGGCTGACGCTCCAGGCCGGCGGCGCCGACCTCGTCCTCTGCGCTTCAAATCCCCTCAGCACGCAGGATGATGTCGCCGCGGCGCTGGTGGCCTACGGCATCCCGACCAGCGCCATCAAAGGCGAAGATGAGGCAACCTATTACCGGCATATCAGCACCGCTCTCGACCACCGTCCTCAGCTTACCATTGACGATGGCGCCGACCTGGTGACCACCCTTCACACCAAACGCCAGGAGCTTATTGGCGATGTCATCGGCGGCACCGAGGAAACGACTACCGGCGTCATCCGCCTGCGCTCCATGGAGAAAGCGGGCGAGTTGAAGTATCCTCTAATCGCCGTAAATGACGCCCACACCAAATACCTCTTCGATAACCGTTACGGCACCGGCCAAAGCACGATTGACGGCATCACCCGGGCCACCAATATTCTCTGGGCGGGCAAAAAAGTGGTAATCTGCGGCTACGGCTGGTGCGGGCGGGGCATCGCCCTGCGCGCCCGGGGAATGGGCGCCCAGATAGTCGTTATCGAGACAAACCCGACGCGGGCGCTGGAAGCCCTGATGGATGGTTACCTGGTCATGACACTGGCCGAGGCCGCGCCGCTAGGCGACATTTTCATTACCGTCACCGGCGATAAAAGTGTTCTCGACCGCCCCCACTTCGAACTGATGAAAGACGGCGCCATCCTTGCCAATAGCGGCCACTTTAACGTCGAAATCAATATCCCCGCGCTGGAAATGCTGGCGACGGGGAAACAGGCCATCCGTCCCTTCGTTGACGAATACACTCTCAAAAACGACAAACGGCTTTACCTGCTGGGCGAAGGCAGACTCATCAACCTGGCCGCCGCCGAAGGCCATCCGGCATCGGTGATGGATATGAGTTTCGCCAACCAGGCCCTGTGTCTGGAGTACCTGGTAAAACAGCGGGACAAGCTGAAGCCCGGGGTTTATTCCGTACCCGAGACCATCGACCAGGAAATCGCCCGCTTGAAACTCGAGTCAATAGGTATTAAAATTGACACACTGACCGAAGAGCAGGAAAAATATCTCCGAAGCTGGGAGGAAGGAACTTAGAGGAGGCTTATGACCATCACATTTTTTAGCTCACCGTGTTACCTGTTGACCTCGGAATCAGTCACCGAGGGGCATCCCGACAAGATTTGCGACCAGATTTCCGACGCCGTGCTGGACAATATTATGAAAAGCGACCCTAACGGACGGGTTGCCTGCGAGACGGCAGTCACCACCGGGTTGGTGGTGGTGCTCGGCGAAATTACTACCAACTGCTACGTGGACGTGCCCAAGGTGGTACGTGAGACCATACGTGAGATTGGCTACACCCACCCGGAATACGGCTTCGACTACCAGTCCTGTGGCGTGGTTGTCTCTATTAAAGAGCAGTCAACCGATATTGACCGGGGAGTGAGCAAATCGCAGGAGGTGAAAAGCGGCGACGGCAAAGACCCGCTGGACGCTACCGGCGCCGGTGACCAGGGCATGATGGTGGGATTTGCCTGCAACGAGACGCCGGAACTTATGCCGCTCACCATCTCTCTCTCCCACAAGTTGTGCCAGAGGCTGGCCCAGGTGAGGAAAGACGGTACTATACCTTATCTCCGCCCGGATGGCAAGTCCCAGGTCACCGTAGAATACTGCAACGGCGCTCCCAGGCGCATCCACAGCGTCGTCATCGCCGCCCAGCACGACGATAATATTAGAAGCGAACAAATCAGGCAGGACGTCATCAAGAACGTAGTGAAACCGGTCGTACCGGCTTCGCTGCTTGATGCCAGAACCAATTTTTACGTCAACACCACCGGCCGCTTCGTAATTGGCGGGCCAGTATCCGACACCGGCTTTACCGGCCGCAAAATCCTGGTGGATACCTACGGCGGTATCGCCCGTCACGGCGGCGGCGCCTTCTCGGGTAAAGACCCGACCAAGGTTGACCGTTCGGCAGCCTACATGGCGCGCTACATTGCTAAAAACGTGGTCGCCGCCGGACTTGCCAACCGCCTGGAAATCCAGATAGCCTATTCCATCGGCGTTTCCCGCCCGCTCTCGGTCTCAATCGAGACTTTCGAGACCGCAAAAGTCGACCCCGAGCTTATCCTCAAGCTTATCGGCGAGCACTTCGACCTGAGACCGGCAGCCATTATCAGTGACCTCGATCTGCGCCGCCCCATCTACCGCGCTACCGCTGCCTACGGCCATTTTGGCCGTACGGACATAGACCTGCCCTGGGAGCGCACCGATAAGGCAACCGTTTTGAAAAAAGAGGCAGCAAAACTAACTGTCGGGGGGTAAAAATAATTAACCCCATCAAGTTCGGCACCGACGGCTGGCGGGCAATCATCGCCGAGGACTTCACCTTCGACAACGTTCGCCTATGCGCCCAGGCTACCGCCAGTCACATTCTAGGCACCGGCCAGGCAGACAAGGGCATGGTCATCGGCTACGATACCCGCTTCGCTTCCGAGGATTTTGCCGCCGCTACCGCCGAGGTGCTGGCCGCTAACGGCATCAAGACGTATCTTTCCTCCGGGGCGGTGCCGACGCCGGTAGCAAGCCATGGCGTACTATCGCAGAAAGCCGCCGGCGCCATCGTCATCACCGCCAGCCACAACCGCGCCAGTTGGAACGGCTTCAAAATCAAGTCAGCCGACGGCGCCAGCGCCCCACCCGAAACTACCGACATCATCGAACGGGAAATCGTCAACCTTCAGAAAGACGGCGGAGTAAAACGCCTGGCTCTAGGCGAGGCCATAAAACAGAGGCTGGTAACTTACACCGACCTGGAAAAGCCTTATACGGCGCGGCTTGCCCGGCTGGTAGGCCTGCCTGAACTTATCCAATCCAGAATTAAAGTCGTGGTTGACCCTATGTTCGGCGCCGGGGCCGGCTATCTCAGGCGTATGCTGGCGGGGGGCGCTGTCGAGCTGGTCGAAATTAATTATGAGCGTAATCCCCTCTTCCCCGGATTGGAACGACCGGAACCTCTTGAAGCTAATCTCGGCCACCTGGCAAAAACCGTCATAAACAGCGGCGCCCATATCGGCATCGCCACCGACGGCGACGCCGACCGGGTGGGCATCATTGATGAAAACGGCCGGTTTTTGACGCAACTCCAGACCTGTGCCCTGCTTACCCTTTATCTGCTGGAAACCCGCGGCGAAAGGGGGGCACTCGTTAAAACGGTCACCATGACCAGCATGCTTTACCGGCTGGGAGAAATCTTCGGCGTGCCGGTATTCGAAACACCGGTCGGTTTCAAGTACGTCGCCCCGGTCATGACCCGCGAAAATGCTCTTATCGGCGGCGAAGAAAGTGGCGGCTACGGCTTCCGCGGTCACATACCGGAGCGTGACGGCATCCTCGCCGGCCTCTATTTCCTTGATTTCATGGTCAAAACCGGGAAAACCCCTTCAGAGCTTCTAACGTATCTCTACGAAAAAGTCGGGCCGCACTATTACCAGCGCCTCGACCAAGAGTTCCCGGCTGCCGAACGGCCGGCGATTATCACGCGCATCAAGGAAACAACACCGGAGAAAATCGCCGGCATGAAAGTTGACCATTTCGACACCACTGACGGCTTCCGCTATCACCTTATTGACCGTTCATGGCTGCTCATCCGCTTTTCCGGGACGGAGCCGGTGCTGCGCATATATGCCGAGGCCGGCCGACCGGAACGGGTGACGGAACTGCTGGCCGCCGGGAAAGACCTTACCGGCACAAAGTAAGCGAGGCAAGATGAAAAAGAAAACCGAAGAGCTCAATCTTGACGCCCCCGCGATTTATGAGCAATACGACGCCGGGGGTATGTCCGCGCGCCTGGCCGAAATGCCCGCCCAGTGCCAGCGCGCCTGGCAGATGGCCCGCGAACTTGAGCTACCCGACGCCTTCGCCCGGGTCAATAGGGTTGTCATCCTGGGGATGGGAGGCTCGGCCATCGGTGGCGACCTGCTCAAAAGCCTGGTAACCCCGCAGGCCAAAATACCCATTACCGTCCAGCGGGAATACGATTTACCCGGTTTCGTTGACTCCGAAACGCTGGTCATCGCTTCGAGCTACTCGGGCAACACCGAAGAGACGCTTACCGCTTTCGGGCAGGCACTTAATACTGACGCCAAAAAGCTGGTGATGACCACGGGCGGCAAGTTGAAAAGCATGGCCGAAGAAAACGGCGTCCCCAGCTTCGTGTTTGGCTATCCCACCCAGCCCCGGGTCGCCCTACCTTACAGTTTCCTGCCCCTGGTAGCCATCATGCAGAAGCTGGGGATTTTAACCGTCAAGCCGCCGGGTATGACGGAGACGGTGGCTACTTTAAGGTCACTCGCGGCACAAATCAACCCGAAAGTGCCGGAAACCGAAAACCCCGCCAAGCAGCTTGCCAGGAACCTTCACCGCCACCTGCCGGTGATATACGGTTCCGGCATCACCGAGGGTGTAGCACGGCGCTGGAAGGGACAAATCAACGAAAACGCCAAAGGCTGGGCTTTTTACGAAGTTTTCCCGGAGCTTAACCATAACTCCAGCGCCGGCTACCGCTTCCCCGAGGAGCTCACAAGCCATCTGGTGGTAGTTATGCTCGGCTCTCCCCTGCACGCCAGGCCAATCAAACAGCGCTACAAAATAACCAGCCAGCTGCTAAAAGACGCCGGGGTGAAATGCCTCCAGGTGGAACTGGAAGGCAGCGACCCTCTGGAGCAGATATTAAGCCTGGTGCTCCTTGGTGACTATGCCAGCTACTACCTGGCGATGCTCAACCAGATTGACCCCACACCGGTTAAGGCGATTGAATACCTCAAGGAGCAGCTTCTTAAAAAGGCCTGAACTCATAACCGCTTGAACATGTAACCGTTATGTAATCTATAGCCGAATTCGGTACGGTAGTAGTCCCTCGCACCTACCCCGCTCAAGACTGCCACGCCGCCAACACCGAACTCGGCGGCACAGATTCTCTCAGCCTCTCTCATTAACCGTTTGCCAAGACCCCGGTGCTGTGCCGCCCCTTTATTCTGCTTCCCTAATGGCACTTCCTGGCCATAGATATGAAGCTCACGGATGATGGCCGTCTTATCGCCGGTACTTTCAAATGCCGCAAGCGGCCTATCCTGAATCCGCAGGCGTAGCAGGCCAAAGAGAGTCGCACCATCATCTTCCAGGGATAAAAAGACTTCCCGGCTGCCCGAAGCTTCGTAATCGGTGCGCATGATGTGCGGTTCGCCGATTTCCCACCCTTCCCTGAGACGATGGCCGTATTCCCGGCAGCGGATACACTGACAAGCAACACCCTTCTCTTTAAGCCGTGCTTTGACCGCATCGCGTACCGAGTTTTTGAGACCGCCTACAATATACCGGGACGGGATATCGCGCAACACCCGTGAAATCCTCGTGTAGCCGGGCACGATGGCCTTCATCTCTGCCAGCAACTCGATAGATGCGGCGTCGTCATAAGGCCGGTAGCGGCCCTCGTTATACCACTTCTCCAGCTCGGTGCCTTCTACCACCATGGTCGGATAAATTTTAAGACCATCGGGACGGAAGCGCGGGTCGGTAAAAAGCTGACGGAAAAGCGCCAAATCTCTTTCCGGCGTACCGCCGGGGAGTCCCGGCATCCAGTGGTAATGCACTTTCAGGCCGTGTTCCCGGAGCCGCCGGGTTGCATCTGCGACATCGGCGACAGTGTGTCCTCTCTTTATCAGGCGGTAGATTTCATCGTCGAGGGTCTGAACGCCAAGCTCCACGCGGGTCGTACCGAATTCGAGCATCCGCCTGACGTCTTCATCGCTGCAAAAATCGGGGCGGGTCTCAATGCAGAGACCGGTGCAGCGGTGGGCCGCCGCCTCGTTCCATTTTTGGGCTTGTTCCAGACTTAGCGCCACATTGCCGTTCAAAGCGTCGAAACAGCCCTTCACAAACCAG
>QZJL01000048.1 GCA_003599745.1 Dehalococcoidia bacterium
TATAGGGCGTGGTAATGTGAGCACTCGCCAACCACCTCTCTTGAGAAAGGAGATACTGATGACCCAGCCTAGAAAAATTGACTTCGGGCAAAGACTGGTCTCCAAAGCTGAACTCGCGCTCCTCGACAAACGGGTACTGTTCACCGCTCCGCGCCACTACGCCGGTAACCTGGCGCGCTACCTGGTAGAACGGGGGGCACGGCCCGTCTGGATGCCGACCATCGCCATCTACCCGCTCGACGACTACACCGATTTCGACCGTGCGTTACAGAACCTGGGCGATTACGCCTGGGTAGCGCTTACCAGCCTGATGGGCTCCCAGGCTTTCGTGAACCGTCTCCGCGAGACAGGGCTAGGCAGCGAGACCGCCAAAAAGACTAGGATTACGGCATTCGGTCCGGACTCAATCCCGCTTGACCAGCTCGGCATCAAGCCCGACCTGGTGCCCGGAGTGAGCTACCCGAGCGTGATGCTTGGCGAAATGGTAAAAATCGGGCCCCCCGGCGGACGGGTGCTAGTGCCGGTACCTGAAGTCCGCGACGTCACCGAGCCTTTCGTTATCCCGGAATTCATCTCGGAACTGGAACGCGCCGGCATGGTGCCGCACCGCGTCCCGGCTTATATGACCATCGCCACCAGCGAAGCTAACCAGACGGCCAGGGCAAGCCTGCTCGCCGGTGAAATTGACATCACGGTAATTACCAGCTCGGCAGAGATATTCAGCCTGCTCGACCAGCTTGATGGCGACCGGGCGGTGGTTAACCGCACCACCGTGGCCTTTATGGGTGAGTACACCGCCCGCACCGGACGGGAAATGGGCATCAATGTTGACATTCTGCCACAGGAATTCAGCATGCCCGGATTGGTGGCCGCCATCGAAGACCATTTCCGCTACGGTTGCTGCCCCAAAACAGGCTAACTTTACGGCAGGCTACCCAGCACTGTTAATCGCTAAGACTTTACCCCCGCCTTTTCCGGCGTCTGGTAAGCCTCGTTCACCTGGCGCGCCGGATGGGCGTTGGTAGCATAGTTGCGAAGCTGCGCGGTCTTGCGCAGGTTCGCCAGCCTGCCCTGCTTCTTGAGACGATGATAAATTAATTCCCAGGCACAATCTTTATCGCCACCGGCCTCACACTTGCCTCCCTGGTTACCGCCGCATGGCCCGTTAATCAGGCCTTTTGAGCAACGCGCCACCGGGCAAATACCGCCGAAAGTAGCCAGCACGCAATCGCCGCAGGCGCGACAGCGCTCTGACCAGGCGCCCTCGGCCTCGGTGATGCCGATGAAGCGGGTGTTCAAGCCGGGGAGAACCGGCATGGTTTCCAGCATCTCGGCGACGAGCTGGACACCGGCACCGCAGCCGAGCGAGAGGATGGCCTCGCAGCCGCGCGCCTGTTCCAGAATTGGCTCGATATATTCTTTATCGCACTGTCGCTGGATAGTAGCCTCCATGATTTCAATGTCACGCTTTTCCAGCCCGGCATTCATCCGGAGTTCGGTAGCGAGCAGGCCGACTTCTTTCTCACCGCCAGCCATACAGACGCTCACACAGGTTCCGCAGCCTAAAACCAGCACTTTACGGTAGTCCTTGATGCTTTCCTTGATCTCCTCAAACGGTTTCCTTTCGGCAACAATCATTTTACGCTTGCTTCCTCCTCTTTCAGGGGGTTTGGCCCGAGTTTACGAGCCCTTTCCGTCATCTCTTTACAGGCGGCGGCAAAAAGCGGGGCGTCGGAAGCCCCCAGGTTGAACATCTCAAGGCGTTCCTGCTCCAGCCCGACCTCGGCCATGAGTTTCTTAGCCTGGCTCACCCTTCGTTTAGCCCTCAGATTTCCATACAGGAAATGGCAATCGCCTTCCTCTCAGCCGGCGACGAAGGCAGCGTCGGCTCCGTCCTCAAAAGCACGGAGCAGGTGAAGAGTGTCAACCCGTCCGGTGCACATCAGCTTGACGATGCGCACGTTAGCCGGGTATTCCAGGCGCATCGAACCGGCGAGGTCGGCTGCCGAATAGGCGCAGTAATGGCAGCAAAAAGCCACCAGCTTCGGCTCGTAAGTGTCGGTCGTCATTGCCAACTCCTTAATGATTTTGACCTAAACTTTATTCAACACCGCGCTCTTCGCCAGCACCTGGGCATCGGAGTAATGCTGCAGGGTGATAGCCTTACGCGGGCAGGCGCTGGCGCAGATGCCACAGCCCTGGCAGGCGGCAATCTCAATCTGGGCGACACCGTCGCTATTGATGCGCGGCACCCCGAACGGGCAGGAACGCACGCAGGTCAGGCAGGCGACGCATTTTTCGGGATCAACCACCGAGACCACGCCGCCCACCATCAGGTGCTCCTGCGAGAGCACGGTGATGGCCTGCGCCACGGCGCCTTGCGCCTGGGCGATGGACTCGGGGATTGACTTGGGGGAGTGCGCCAGGCCGCAGAGATAGATGCCGTCGTTAACGAACTCCAGCGGGCGGAGCTTCAAATGGGCTTCCATAAAGAACTTGTCCTGGGTCAGCGGCAGCTTCAGGCGGGTGGCAAGTTCCTCGGTATCGGATTGCGGCCTTATTGCGGCGCTCAAGACCAGGATGTCCGGCTTAAGCTCGACATCGGCACCGAGCACGGTGTCAAAGACCTTTACCGCCAGTTTATCACCCTCTTGGCTGACTTGGGGCTTTTTATTCTCATCGTAGCGGATGAAGATAACGCCCAGGTTTCTGGCTTTCTGGTAATCTAGTTCCCCCAGGCCGTAGGTGCGCATGTCACGGTAGAGGATATAAACCTCAGTCTCAGGATTGGCCTCTTTGAGACTGATGGCGTTTTTGACCGCCTGGCTGCAGCAGATGCGGCTGCAGTAGTTGTGCGCTTCCTCGCGCGAGCCGACGCACTGGAGCATCACCACCGAGTCCGGCTTGAGCGTTTTACTCCTGTCAGCAAGTTTGGCCTCCAGGTCAAGCTGCGTCATTACCCTGTCGGACTGGCCGTAGAGATACTCGGACGGGCGGTACTCGCTTGCCCCGGTCGCCAGAATTACCGCGCCGTGGTCAATCCGGTGGAGTTCACCATCCGCACTGACAATATCCGTATGATAGTTACCCAGGAAGCCGGAGAAGTCCTTTATCTGCGCCCCGGTATAGACGGTGATTTTCGGCTCGGCCTTTACCCGCTGAACCAGCGACCCAAGTAATGCCTGCGGGTCGGCGTCGCCTTTGGAGTGATAGACCCGCCTCAGGTTACCGCCCATCTCCTTTTCTTTTTCCACCAGCACCGATTCGAAACCCTGCCCCGCCAGTGACAGCGCCGCCGTCATGCCAGCAAGACCAGCGCCGATGACCAGAGCGCGGCGGCTGATTTCCTGAGGTATTTTCTGAAGTGGCCAAAGCGTGGCGGCGCGGGAGACCGCCATGCGCACCAGGTCTTTCGCCTTGTCATTAGCCCCATCGGTATCGTTGAAATGTACCCAGGAGCACTGGTCGCGGATGTTAGCCATTTCGAACAGGAAACGGTTCAAGCCCGCCTCACGGATGGTGTCCTGGAAGAGGGGTTCGTGGGTGCGGGGGCTGCAGGAAGCCACCACCACGCGGTTGAGATTATTATCCTTGATGGCCTCGATGATACGGTTCTGGGTGTCGGTGGAGCAGGTATAAAGGTTTTCCTCGGCATAGACCACATTGGGCAAGGTCTTGGCGTACTCGGTAACCTCGGAGACCGCCACCACCCGGGCGATGTTGGCGCCGCAGCGGCAGACAAACACGCCGACCCTCGGCTCCTGGCCGCTTATATCAATCTCAGGCGGATATATTTTCTCCGTGACCATGGTGCCGCGCACCCCGGCGATGGCCTGCGAGGCCAGGCAGGCGGCGGAACTGGCGCTCATCACCGACTCCGGAATGTCCATCGGCGACTCGAAAGCCCCCGCCACGTAGACGCCAGGGCGGGAGGAACGGTTGGTCTGGAAAGCATCAGTCTTCGCGAAACCGAAACGGTCGGTCTCAATAGCGAGATTCTCGGCAAGCTGCTTCGAACTGGCGGTCGGCACCAGCCCCACCGACAGCACCACCATGTCAAACTCTTCTTCGACTTTCCTACCGTCATCGCCGGTGTATTCCATCAGCAGGTTGTTGCTTGAGGAGACTTCCTTGATGGCCGAGACGATACTTTTGATATAGCGGATGGCGGGGTTTTTCTTCGCCGACTGGTAGTACCTCTCGAAGCCCTTGCCGAAAGCCCGGATGTCGTTATAGAAGATGGTAGCATTGATGTTGCGGTCGTGCTCGATGGCGATGACCGCCTCCTTGGTGGCGTACATGCAGCAGACCGAGGAGCAATAGTCGCGTCCGCAGGTGGTGTCCCGCGAGCCAACGCACTGAATCCAGGCGACCTTCTTCGGATGTTTACCGTCCGAGGGACGTACCACCTGCCCCTGGAAGGGGCCGGAGGCCGACAGGATACGCTCGAAATCGAGGCTGGTGACCACGTTGGGCATGCGCCCGTAGCCGTACTCGCCCTTCAGGGTGGCGTCGAAGGTCTCGAAGCCCGGCGCCAGGATGACCGAACCGACGGCGAGGTCGAGCATACGCTCTTTCATGTTGTGGTCGAGGGCCTTCGCCTGGCAGACCGCCACGCACTGGAGACACTCGCTGCACAGGCCGCAGTCCAGGCAGCGCTCGGCTTCTTTAATGGCTTCATCTTCGGTATAGCCTATCTCCAACTCGTCGAAGCTGCCAACCCGCTTTTCCATCGGGATTTTCTTTAATGTTAAACGTTTTACCGGTTTGTGTTTGCCATCAGGCAGCGGCGCCGGTGTCTCTTGAGATTTCTCGCGCCCCTGGCGCAGGTCTTCGCCGTTAAGATAGCGGATGATCGAAGTGGCTGCCTCGTGCCCGTGGGCGATGGCTTCCACCGCTGATTTGGGGCCGGTCACGGCGTCGCCGCCGGCAAAGACCCCGGCTTCTTCGGTCGCCAGCGTGAGCGAGTCAACCTGGATGAAGCCGCCCCGGTTAAACTTTACCCCCGCCTCCGGCGGCCGCAGCTTTTCGTCGGTGGTCTGACCGATGGCGATGATAACGGTGTCACAACCAAGATGAAGATTAACGTTCGTATCGAAGGTAGGGTTAAACCGCTTTTCGCTGTCGAAGACCGAGGTGCATTTATTAAATTCAATAGCCGCTACTTTACCATTCTGCCCGATTATCTTGGCCGGCCCCCAGGACGGCTTGATGGCTACCCCCTCTTCCTCGGCTTCGGCGATTTCCCAAGGATGGGCGGGCATGATATCGCGCGATTCCAGGCAGACGGCGGTGACGTCGCTGGTGCCCAGCCGCCGCACGCTGCGGGCGACGTCCATCGCCACGTTGCCTCCGCCTACGACCACCACTTTCCTGCCGATGCCGGTGGCTTTACCCGTTTTCACATCCCGCAGGAAGTCGAGCGAAAGCAGAACGCCGGGCAGGTCAGCACCGGGGATGGGCAGACTGCGGGCTTTCCGTGCGCCGATGGCGAGATAAACCGCCTGGTAGCCCTGGTTTTTAAGACCTTCGATGCCGAACTTGTCAGCTATCGGAGAGTTAAGTTTCAGCTCAACACCGGCGTCAATAATATCCTGGATATCGGCCGCCAGCACGTCTTCGGGCAAACGGTAGGCCGGTATGGCGGACTGGAGCTGGCCGCCGGGCCGGGAAGCCGCCTCGAAAACCGTTACCGGGTAGCCCTGCTTTACCAGATCGTAGGCGCAGGCGAGTCCCGAAGGCCCAGCGCCGACCACTGCCACTCGGGGCTTACTTGGGTCAATCTCCGGTTTCGGCTCGGGCGGCAGGCTGCCCTCTTTGCGCTTGCGGCGCACAATGTCCCCGGCGAAACTTTTTAAGGGCGCAATGGCTACCGGCTGATCAACCTCGCCCCGGTTGCACTTCGCCTCGCAGGGATGGTGGCAGATACGCCCCAGCGACGAGGGCAGCGGGATGGCCTGCTTGATAAGGTTAACCGCTTCAAGATATTTACCCTTGGAGATGAGGGCAGCGTAGCCCTGGCCGTTGCAGCCGGCGGGGCAGGTGAGCTTGCAGGGCGGGCGGGCGTTTTTGCTGATGGTATATTTATTGGGAATAGCCTGGGGATAGAGCTTACTGATGGCGGTGCGGGTGTTCAAGCACTGGTCAAACTCGTTGGGCAGGTCAACCGGGCAGGCCTGGGCGCAGTCGCCGCAGGCAGAGCACTTTTCCGGGATGACGTAAGTTGGCTCAAGCCTGACCTTCGCCTGGAAATCGCCTTCGGTGCCTTCGAGGGAAACGAGTTCCGCTTTAGTAAGCAGTTCGATATTGGGGTGCTTTGACACATCAATCAGCCGGGGGGAAATCATGCACATGGCACAGTCGTTGGTGGGGAAGGTCTTGTCGAGCTGCGCCATGCGGCCGCCGATAGAGGCCTTCTCCTCCACCATATAGACCTTGAAACCGGCGTTCGCCAGGTTTAGCGCCGACTGCATGCCGGCGATGCCGCCGCCGACCACCATCGCCGCGCCGACTTTATTATGCAAATCCTGCGGTTTTTTGCCGTTATCTGCCATCACAACCTCTAAAGCAGTCCTTTTTCTTTTAGCAGCGGCCTCGGGTCAACCTCATGCCCCCGCAGCCATTTTCCCGTGTCTCGGTCGCCGAAAGCCAGCCCGAGGAGCTCGGAAAGATATAATATGGGGAGATGGTATTCTCTACCGGTCTCACGTGTCAGCTCAGCCTGCTTCATATCAAGGTTGGAAAAACACATCGGGCAGGCGACCACGATGGCGTCGGCGCCGGCTTCGAGCGCCTTATCGAAGAGCTTCTGCACCATCTTCTTGGCAACCTTGGGGCGGGTCAAAATCAGGTTGCCGCCGCAACAATCGGTCTTATACGACCAGTTTTCGACGTCGGCCCCCAGCAACGTCATCAGATTGTCCATCGTCTCGGGGTCTTCGGGACGCGCGGCATCGGTGATTTCCGGCGGGCGGCTGGTGAGGCAGCCGTAGTAGCAGACCACCTTTAGCCCTTCAAGCGGCTTTTTGACCCTCTCCTTTACCAATTTGGGACTGATATCTTCGCCAAGAAAGTCGGCCAGGTGCCGGATGCGGAAAGCCCCCCGGTAGCCGTTTTGCGGCTTTACCTTGCCCGATTTGACCGCTTTCTCCGCCACCTTGAGCCTCTGGAAACAGGCGGCGCAGGGAACGACCAGGTCGAACCCCGTCCGGTCGGCAATCTCCAGGTTACGCAGGCCCAGTCCCACCGCCAGTTCGTCGCTGACAGCGTGGGCGCTGGACGCCCCGCAGCAGTTCCAGTCTGCCAGCTCATCAAGCTCCATACCGAGGTGCCGGAAAACCGCCTCTACCGACTCGCCGTATTCTCTGGCCGTACCCTTGAGAGAACATCCCGGATAGTACGAAACCTTCATCGTCATCCCTTTACCACCCGGCGAAAAATACCTTTTACCTGCTTTACGCCCCGGAGCTTAGACGGCAAGAGCTTGAGCTTGCCCTTACGAAGCATGCCAAGCCCCACACCGGTCTGCCGGAGAAGGCCAGCGATACCCTCGCTCTTGAGAGTGTAGCCGGTTACCATTTCCAGCTCATGCACTCGCCCGTGGCGCCTGATTGAACCGAGAAACTCGGAGTTGAGGATAGCCGCATTCTTCGCGGCGGGGTTAGCCCCCGGCAGGGAAAGCTGTCGCAGGGTATCCATGACATGGGCGATGTCAATCCCATTGGGACAGCGGGTAGTGCAGGTCTCACACGAGGCGCATACCCAGAAAGTATTAGCCGCAAGGACTTCGCTCTCTAACCCCAGGGCAAGCTGGCGCATCAGCCGGTGGGGCACGGTGTCCATGGCAAAGGCTGCCGGACAGCCGTTGGTGCACTTTTCGCACTGGTAGCAGGCGGTAACTTTTTGACCGCTCCGTTTTTCGACTTCCCGCCGCCACGCGGAATTTGGCACAACTACCGGCACTGCCACAGTTTCGGTCATTTTCACACCCGCACCAGACATTTAATCTTATCCCGGTCTTACCGGATAGACGCTTCCAAGCACAAGCACAGAATCCCCGGTAACGGTCACTTCTTGGAAACTAGGCTTGTCAGGAAATCTCTGGAGAGAATCCGCCTTCGTTCGCTGCCTGCCGTGATACTCAAAATGTTGCTACTTCTCTTCCTTGATAGTTACCGACGGTGCCGCGCACACTCCGTACCTATCATACTACAAAATGCCGGTTCATTCAAAGGCACTCGTCCAGGCTCAAAAATGCCTCCCCGGACGAGCTTCATCCAGGCTGCTTTTTGAAAGCCTTGCCCTTGCCCAGGTTGGGCAGATAGACAAAAGGCGGCAGACCAAGTTGTTTCTTGTAGCCTTCCCAGAGTTCTACCCAATCTTTATTACCGGCGTTCACCACGATGCCTTTTTCGTCGGCCAGCCACGATGCCTGCTGCCACGCCTTACAGTAGCGGTCAACCAGGCTGGCGTTTTGTTGGTTACGCTTTTCGTGCTCCGGCGTCCAGAGGCCGAGTTCCTTGAGGTATTTTATCAAACCATCATGGCAGGGGATGAAGGTGGTATCAATTCTCAGCATCAGGTTTGCGAGCGTTGTCTGGGTAAGCCAAGGATGCAAGTCTCGGTAACGGTCGTGATTTTCATTAAGCCATCTGGCGAGGTTATAGATAAGCTCGGTGTCGGCGCTGGCATTACAACACTCCTGGTCAATGCCAATCATGCTCCAGACGCCCCGCGCCGACTTCACCCCGCGGAACATCGGGCCGAAGTCAATCAGGCAGCACTTTTCCCAGAACCTCCTCGCGCCATCGGGGTCCTTCTCCGAATTAAGCTCAATCCAGCGGATACCATGCGGGTTCTTCTCGGCCTTCTCGGTAACCGGGGATGACGGGACGGCGAAAGCGATGTCTGCCTTGCCGTCAACCACCAGCTGGGCTTTCTCCTCGGTGTTGTGGGCCGCCACCCATTTCACGTCCCTTTCAAAGTTCCTGATGCCCGCCCAGGCGAGCATTCCCTCAACATTGCTCTGGCTGTCGAGGTAGCTCCGCATGTCCACCACCCGCACGCCGGGCTTAACGTCATAGATGGTCTTTATCTTGGAATCGCCACGCACAAAAAAACCGGAATCGTATTGCGAGAGTACCCAGACGATGCGCAGCGGAAATGGACCGCAGTCACGGCTGCCGTAGCGCCCGACACCTTTCAGCAGCTGGTTCCATTCCTCGCCGCCGCCATCGGCCATGTTCACGATGCCGTAATTCGCCCACTTGAACTTGGTCGGCTTATCCGGCGCGTACGCCAGATGTACCTTCATGCCAGTATCTTTCGCCAGCACATCGGTCCATTTCTTGACGACGTAGGGCGTCTCAAGCCCCCCCAGGGGCGGCAGCACCCCGATGGTGAAATTCCCCGGCCATTTGTAGTCCTTCTGCTTTGCCATCATCGTGTCACTCCTTCTCTCAAATTAGTTCTACCGCCCTTACTTAGTGCGGCTCGAGCTGCACGTTCTACCGACAGGCGCAAATCACCCCTATTAAAAACCATCAGGACGCAAATTTCAAGGGATTATCCAACTTTTTCAACGCAAGCCAGTTCCTTGACGCCACCTAAAACGGGGTGTAGAATGAGGCGAAACTACGCCGTAAAATTGGCGAAACTACGCCGTAAAATTCTTGAACTAAATATATATGGGAAAAGGAGTGAAGGTAATGGTAAACCAAGCGAAAAAAGATAATTACAAATGGCCGGAACACTTCACGCTGGCCGTCCTGATGGCGCCAGGACTTGAGGTGGCCAACGTGGGCAAGGCATGGACGCCGCTACTCGCCAAAGACACCGGCATGCAAGTGCACCTGGCGCATACCACCGATAAGGTTAACAAGTTCAAATGGTTGCACCTGGGCATCGCCGATATGGCCGACGGCGGTCAGCACGAAGTCAGCCGGGTGCTTGAGGGCGACCGCCGCTACGGGGTCATCGAATACTGCGGGCAAAATTTCGGGCGGCGGGCGGTGGTCTATGGCAACCGCGACTGCGGCGCCTTCCCCTTCCAGGCGGTCTGGGTACACTCGAAATACGACTCGGGATTCATGGTGAGGGGCGACTCCAAAATCAAGGACGTTTACGACATCAAACCCGGTATCAGGGTGGTTGACATGCGTCCCTACCTCGCCAGCCAGCGCAACATCGAGGGACTTTTCGCCTGGGCGAAAATTGACGAAAAAGACGTGGTGTGGGTTCCCGCCCACAATACGGAGGAGAAAGTCCGGCTGGTCGTCGAGGGCAAGGCAGACATCGCCTGGGTTATCCCCTCAGCGCCGTCAACCTACGAAGCCGAGAAAAACCCGCACGGCATCCGCTGGATTGACCTCAACTCCGATAAAGACCCCGAGGGTGCGAAAAGGTTCCGCGAAAAATACCTCCTGATTGGATTTGGTCCGATGATACGGGGGGTGGCGTCAGCCAGGGGTCACTGGGGCACGGTCGGCACCGACCTTTTCTGCTGCCACGCTAACGCCGACGCCGAATTTATTTATCACCTAGCGAAGTGGATGGACGAAAACTATCCCCGGTATAAGGATTTGCACTACTGGCTGCCGGCTATGAGCCGCCAGAACCTGATGGAGGAACTGGACACCACCTTCATCCCCTGCCACGAGGGACTGATAAAATATCTCAAGGAACTCGGCCTCTGGACGCCGGAGCACGAAAAGCGCAACCGGCAAAATGCCGAACTGGTTGACCGCTACTGCCAGGCCACCGAGGAAGCCCACCGCCTGGCCGACGAAAAAGGCATCATCGTCGCCGCCGAAAACCAGACATGGGTGGACCTGTGGGAAGATTATAAAAAGAAACTGGACCTACCGGTGTGCGATATACTGCCGAGCCTGCACAAGGGCCGTCCGGAATCAAAATAGCAATGGACAAACTCCGGGCACTAGCTTTTAATCGGGGCTTGCTTTATCATGGGGGACACGGTTCTCGGGGCAAGCCCCGAACTATTATTCCCAATGACCTTTTAAAAGAATGACCTGATGACAGACCGCTCAGAAGAGCCATCCTCCGACCGTAGCGAAACACCTGCCCCGGGCAGATGGCGGCGCAGACCCGGCGACCGCACCTTCCGCCCGAAAAGACGTCCAATCGCCAAAACCTGGATTTTAAGGCCACTGGTCCCGAAGCTTAAACCGGCGGGGTCGCCGCCCCTGATGCTTGTCAGCGGGTTTGCTGCTATGATTGCCATCGGCACCATTCTGCTGGTGCTCCCGGCAGCCAGCCGCTCCGGCCAGTGGACGCCCTTCGTTAACGCGCTATTTACGGCAACCTCGGCAGTGTGCGTCACGGGGCTGGTGGTGGTTGACACCTTCAAGCACTGGAGCTTCTTCGGACAGCTGGTCATCCTGGTCCTCATACAGCTCGGCGGCTTCGGTTTTATGACCAGCGCGACCATCTTCTTTCTGGCGCTGGGCCGCCGCATCGGGCTGCGCGAGAGACTGCTCATACGCGAATCCATCGGCGTCGCCCAGCTCGGGGGACTGCTCAAGTTAATCATCGGGATAGGTATTTTCACCCTGACCGCCGAAGCCATCGGGGCAATCATTTTTTTCTTCCGCTTCTCAGGTCAATTCCCGCCGGGCGAAGCGGTATGGAATGCCATTTTCCAATCGGTTTCGGCCTTCAACAATGCCGGTTTCGACCTTTTCGGCGGTTTCCGCAGCATCTCGGGCTACCAGTCCAGCCCGCTGGTCGTCCTCACCACCGCCGCCCTGCTCATCCTGGGAGGCATCAGCTTTCTGGCTCTCCGGGACATCACCACTAACCGGGGAAAATTTAAAAAATTGTCGGTCGATACCAAGCTCATCGTATCAGTCAGCGCCTTTCTTCTGGTCCTGGGCATGGCAGTGGTCGCGGTAACCGAATTCACTAATCCCGGCACTATCGGTACGATGTCGCTCCCCGAGAAAGTAATGAATATCTTTTTCCTGTCGGCCTCTTCAAGGACGGCAGGGTTCAGCACTTTCACCACCGCCAACATGACCGACTACGCCCTTTTCTTCACCCTGCTCCTGATGTTCATCGGCGGAGCATCCGGCTCCACCGCAGGCGGCATCAAGGTGAACACCCTGGGCATCATTATCGCCACCATCTGGAGTTCTCTCAGGGGCAAAACCTTTCCTGATATATTCGGAAAGGAATTAATCAACCAGCAGATATTTCGCGCGCTCGCGGTGATTATGCTGTCTCTAACTCTCATCACGATTGTGACATTCCTGCTGGTGGCCACCGAAGGCTTACCTTTCCTCAAGGTACTCTTCGAGACCGTATCCGCCTTTGGCACGGTAGGCCTGTCCACCGGCATCACCCCCGACCTTTCCGTTGCCGGGCGCATCCTGATAACGGTTACCATGTTCATCGGGCGGCTCGGACCACTAACCCTGGTTCTGGCGCTGATTGCCAGGCAAAAACCCACCTTGTACCGGTATCCCAAGGAATCCGTAAGAATCGGCTAGGAGGTAGTGATGGCCAAACAAATTGTAGTAATCGGGCTGGGACGATTCGGCATCAGCCTGGCGACCACTCTGTCGCGCCTCGGGCACGACGTTCTGGCGATAGACAAAAACCGCGAAATTGTCCAGAGCGCGGCAGCACAGGTGACTCATGCCGTCACGGCGGAAGCAACCCACGAGGCCGCCCTCAGAGAGCTGGGCATCGGCAACTTCGATATCGCGGTGGTAGCTATCGGCTCGGACGTCCAGAGCAGCGTTCTGGTGACAATTCTGCTGAAAAGGCTGGGCACCCCTTACGTCATTGCCCGGGCAAACAACGACCTGCACGGGGAAATCCTGAAAAAAATCGGGGCGGACAAGGTGGTCTTTCCCGAGGCGGAAATGGGCGAGCGCATCGGCCACGAGGCCATCTTAAGAAACATCGACGATTATATGCCCATCGTGCCGGGTTACGGCATCGCCAAGGTCTCGGTAACGCCGGACCTTGTCGGTAAAACCCTGTTCGACCTGGGAACAGGCACCATGGGAGACTACGGCATCGCCGTGCCGCTCATCCAGCGCGGCGATGAAGTCCTCGTAACCCCGGCCCCGGACGAGACCATCGCCAGCGGCGACGTTATCATCATCTCCGGCGGCGATGACAAAATCGGCGAATTCATTGCAAAAGTGAGCGAAACCTCAAAGTAAGCGTACCCCGACCGCACTTGCGCTCTATACCCGAACCAAGCTGGTGCTATTCCCCGCTCGCCGGCTTCGCCCAGACCTTCTCCATCTTGATGGCGCAGACCTTCAGCTCGGGGATTTTTGCCACCGGGTCAAGGGCGTCAACCGTGAGCAGGTTGGCCGGCGCTTCGGTGAAATGGAAGGTCATGAAGGCAACGCCATCGGGCGACTCGTCGGTTACTTTGACCTTTGCCTGAATCTTACCGCGTCGCGATGCCAGTTCGGCGATATCGCCGTCGGCCAGCTTCAGTTTGGCGGCGTCAACCGGGCTGATTTCCACCATCGCCTCGGGGGCAATCTCGGCAAGGCCCTTTGACTGGCGGCTCATCGTGCCGCCATGCCAGTGGTAGAGGATACGACCGGTAGAAAAGATGATGGGGTACTCGGCATCGGGCAGCTCGAAAGCCTCTTTATAGGCGACAGGCATAAACTTACCCTTGCCGCGCGAAAAGCTATCTTTATGTAAATATTTTGTCCCGGCGTCTTCGCGGCTGCGGCAGGGCCACTGCAGTCCGGATTTGTCCAGCCGGTCATAGTGAACGCCGCCGTAGATGGGGGTGACACCCGCGATTTCTTCCATTATTTCGGAAGGATGCCGGTAGTTCATCGGGTAGCCCATGCGGCTGGCAATCCCGGAGGTGATGACCCAGTCCGGCTTGCACTGCCCTAGTGCGGGTATGGCCTGGCGCACACGCTGGATGCGCCGCTCGGTGTTGGTGAAAGTGCCGTCTTTTTCGGCGAAGCTCGCGCCGGGCAGAACCACGTCGGCATATTTGCCGGTCTCGCCCAGAAAAATATTCTGTACCACCAGAAAATCCAGCTTTTTCAAGGCCGCCCGGACGTGGGTGCTGTTGGGGTCGTTGATGGCCGGTTCCTCACCCATGATGTACATGCCCCGGACCTTGCCGTGCTCGGCAGCCGCCATCATTTCCATCAGCGTGAGGCCGGGTTTGTCGGGGAGACTGGTGCCCCAGGCCTGTTCCAGTTTTGCCCTGGCAGCGGCATCGGTAACGGGCTGGTAGCCGGGCAGAACGTTGGGCAACGCTCCCATGTCGCAGGCACCCTGGACGTTGTTCTGGCCGCGCAGCGGGCAAACGCCAGAGCCTTCCTTGCCGACGTGGCCGGTCGCCATCGCCAGGTTGGCAATAGCCATCACGTTATCGGTGCCGGTGGTGTGCTGGGTGATGCCCATGGCAAAGAGTATGCAGGCTTTGGGCGATTTGGCGTAGAGGCGGGCGGCCTCTTTCAGGTCATCAACCGGCACGCCGGTAATCCGGCTCGTGGTTTCCGGCGTGTATTCCGCCACCAGCTTCTTAACTTCCTCGAAGCCCTCGGTGCGGCCGGCGATGAACTCAGTGTCCACCAGATTTTCCAAGATGATGATGTTCAAAAGACCGTTGAGAAGCGCAACGTCGGTGCCCGGTTTTTGCCGCAGCCAGAGGCTGGCGAAGTCCACCATGCGGATACGCCGGGGGTCAGCGACGATGAGCTTGGTCTTGCCGTGGCGGACGCCCTCCATAACTTCAAGGCCGATGATGGGGTGGTTTTCCGAGGTGTTTGAGCCGATGACGAAGATACAATCGGTGTCGCGCAGCTCCGAGATGGAGCTGGTCATCGCGCCGCTGCCGAAGGTCGTGGCCAGACCGGCCACCGTGGGTGAATGTCAGAGACGGGCACAATGGTCAACGTTGTTGGTGCCCAGCACCGCCCTGACGAACTTCTGCACAAGATAGTTCTCTTCGTTGGTGCACTTGGCCGAAGACAGGCAGGCCAGACTGTCCGAACCGCTTTCTGACTTGATTTCAGAAAACTTTCTGGCGACCAGGTCGAGCGCCTCGTCCCAGGTCGCTTCGCGGAATTTGCCCTCGCCCTTCTCCCCCACCCTGATGAGAGGGGCGGTCAGCCTCTCCGGGCTGTGGACGTAGTCCCAGCCGAAGCGACCCTTGACACAGAGCCGCCCCTTGTTCACCACTGCGTCCGCCGGGGTGGTAACCTTAACGATGCGGCCATCCTTGACGCTAAGCTCCAGGGTACAGCCGACGCCACAGTAGGAACAGGTCGTGGTCACTTTCTGAAGATCCCACTCACGTCCCGCCGCGCAGCGGCTTTTTTCCACCAGCGCGCCGGTGGGACAGGAAGCCACGCACTGGCCGCAGAAGATGCAGGTAGAATCTTTTAACGAACGGTCGTAGGGCGCGGCTATCTTGCAGCCAAAGCCCCGGTGAGCGAAATTGATGGCCTCGACGAACTGGACGTCGTTGCAGGCCAGCACACACCGCCCGCAGAGGATACATTTATTATAGTCGCGGAAGAAAAAGGGGTTGGTATCGTCCAGCGGGTAGTGGTGCCTCTCGCCCGCAAAACGCGAACCGGTCACCCCCAGCTCGTAGGCGTATTTTTCCAGCCCGCAGGCGCCGCTTTTCTCGCAGGTCATGCAGTCGAGCGGGTGGTCGGAAAGGAGCAGTTCAATGACGTTCTTCCTCGCCCTGATGACCCGCTCGGTGGCGGTTTTGACCACCAGCTTATTGGCTACCGGGAAAACGCAGGAAGCGGCCAGGTTTTTCTGGCCTTCAACCTCGACCACGCAAAGACGGCAGGCGCCGGTCGCCAGTCCTTCCATATAGCAGAGGTGGGGAATTTCGATGCCCGCGCTCTTCGCCGCTTCGAGAAGGCTCGTCCCCTCTTCCGCCATAACATTTTTACCGTCAATCGTAAAGGAAACCGTCGCCATATCTCTCTCCTACCTTCTCAGGTCACAGCGCAGGCAGCGCCTGGCCTCCCTGATGGCCGCCTCTTTCGAATAGCCCAGGTTAGTCTCGGCAAAGCTGTCAGCGCGCTCGCCCGTCGCAAGCCGGGGCATCTCCTCACGGTCACCGGATTCCAGATTCGCTTCATCCCAGGGGATGTCAACCGGCCTTTTCTTCTCTAGGAACCGGTCTTTCTTCAAGTCAGAGCCGCGCAGGTAGCGGTCAATCGAGATGGCCGACCTTTCCCCGCTGCCCAGAGCTTCAACTACGGTAGCCGGCCCCATAACGTCATCACCGGCGGCAAAAACCCCGGCGCATCCCGTTGCCAACGTAACCTTATCGGCTATGATGGTGCCGTTCTTGGCCGCTTCAATGCCGTCGCCGGCTTTGAGGAACGGGGCAGAAATTGTCTGACCGATAGCCGCAATCACGGTATCCACTTCAAGCAAAAACTCAGAGCCGGACACGATTTTAGGCTTGCGGCGGCCGCTGGCGTCATAATCTCCTAGTTCGGTGCGCTGACACACCAGGCTCTCAATTCTGCCGCCCTTCTTGGTGATGCGTAGCGGCGCGGTCAGAGTCAAAATCCTGATATTTTCATGCTCCGCCTCGATAATCTCTTCTTCGTTAGCCGGCATATCTTCCTTGGCCCGGCGGTAAACAATCGTGACCTCTTTAGCGCCCAGGCGTAGCGCCGAGCGGGCGGCGTCCAGAGCAACGTTACCGCCGCCAACCACTGCCACTTTTTCGCCGACGGCGACCTTCTTCTTCAAGTTAACCTTGCGCAGGAAAGTTACGCCGTCATAGACCCCGGCAGCGTCCTCTCCTTCGATGCCCAGGCGCAGCCCCTGGTGTGCGCCGACCGCCAGCAGAACCGCCTTGTAACCCCTCTGGAAGAGGTCGTCTATGGTAAGACCATCACCGATGGGCGAGTTCAACCTGATTTCCACGCCGAGGTCGGTGATGAACTTTATGTCAGCTTTCAGGACTTTTCGGGGCAGACGGTATTCCGGGATGCCCACCGCCAGCATGCCGCCGGCGACCGGTAGAGCCTCAAAAATGGTAACCTGGTAACCTTTTTTCGCCAGATGATAGGCCGCGCCCAAACCGGCCGGCCCGGAGCCGACGATGGCAACACGCTCCTCCCGCTTTTTGGCAATGGGGATAGTTGTTTTAACGCCGGCGCGGGCGCCGTAGTCAGCGGCGGCACGCTTCAAAGCGGCAATGGCCACTGGCCGGTCGATATCGCCGCGGCGGCAGCGGCCTTCGCAGGGATGGGTGCAGACCCGCCCGCAGATACCGGCCAGGGGATTGCGCTGTCGCTCCAGGTCAAGGGCTTCTTTGAATCTGCCCTGGCTTATGAGGGCAACGTAGCCCACCGCATCAACGTTGACCGGGCAGGTATGCTCGCAGGGCGCGTAAACCAGCGCCTCGCAGACCGCCGCCGGACAGCGTTTCTCATTGATGTGGGCTTCGTACTCGTCACGGAAATATTTTAACGTGCTGAGCACCGGGTTGGGAGCCGTCTGACCCAGCCCGCAGAGCGAACTGTCCTTAACTTTTTCGGCCAGCTCGATTAGCGCCTCGACGTCGCTCTCCGTTCCCTCACCCTTGGTGATGCGGGTCAGGATTTCGAGCATGCGCTTGGTGCCCAGGCGGCAGGGTGTGCACTTGCCACAGGACTCGGATTGGGTAAACGTCAGGAAAAAACGGGCGATATCCACCATGCAGGTGGACTGGTCCATCACCACCAGGCCGCCGGAACCCACGATAGATCCGATTTTTGCCAGCGACTCATAGTCAATCGCCAGTCCCAGGTATTCGGCGGGGATACAGCCGCCGGAGGGGCCGCCGGTCTGCGCTGCCTTGAACTTGCGGCCCCGGGGGATGCCGCCGCCGATATCATAAACCAGTTCGCCGAGCGAGGATCCCATCGGGACTTCGACCAGACCAGTGTTGTTCACCTTGCCGGTTAGCGAGAATATCTTGGTGCCCTTGCTGGTCCCGGTGCCCAGACCGGCATACCAGCCGCTGCCGTTAATGATGATATGAGGAACGGTGGCGTAGGTTTCGACGTTGTTGATGTTGGTCGGCTTACCCCACAACCCGGCCTGGGCAGGGAACGGCGGGCGCGGACGGGGACGACCGATTTTTCCTTCGATGGAGGCCATGAGCGCCGTTTCCTCGCCGCAGACAAAAGCTCCGGCGCCTTCCTTGATTCTCACCTCGAAATTAAAACCCGAGCCTAAAATATTCTCTCCCAGAAGCCCCAGCTTCTCCGCCTCGATAATTGCCAACTTAAGGTTGGCAACCGCCAGGGGATACTCAGCACGGACATAGATATAGCCGACGCTGGCCCCGATGGCGAAGGCGGCGACTGCCATCCCCTCCAGCACAAGGTGAGGGTTACCCTCCATCACGCTGCGGTCCATAAAAGCACCCGGGTCGCCTTCGTCGCCGTTGCAGACGACATATTTAAGGTCGCCTTTTGAAGCGCGGGCGAGGCGCCACTTGCGGCCGGTGGGAAAACCGGCGCCGCCGCGTCCCCGCAACCCCGACTGTTCAACTTCGTCAATTACCTGCTCCGGGGTCATTCCGCTAAGCGCCTTGCTGAGCGCCCGGTAGCCATCGTACCTGATGTAATCGTAGATATCGGTCGGGTCCAGGCGTCCGTTGTCACGCAACACCAAGCGCTGCTGCCTGGCATAGAACGGCACCTCATTGTCATAAACGATTTTACGCCCCGAAGCCGGGTCAACGTAGAGCAGACGGTCTATTACTTCACTATTGATAACCGTCTTCTCGACAATCTCAGGCACATCTTCCGGGGCGACGTGAGGATAGAAAATTTCACTCGGCAGGATGACCACCACCGGCCCCTGCTCACAGAAGCCGTGGCAGCCGGTCTTCTTTACGAAGACCTTATCCCCGAGTCCTCTTTTCGACAACTCGTCGCTGAAAGCCTCGCCCACTGGCTGACTGCCCAGCGCGGTGCAACCGGTGCCGCCGCACACCGTGATGCAGACGGCATTCGGGTCTTCCTTCTCTCGTAGCGACTCGTGAAGACGGTCAAGCTCCTCACGCCCGGTAATTTTCCCCATAAATCTCTCCGTTATGCCATCAAATTGTCTTCAGCAGAGCTTCAGTTTTGTTCGGCGTCATTTTGCCGAAATATTTTCCGCTCACAACCACCACCGGGCCCATCGCGCACGCCCCCAGGCAAGCCACGGTTTCCAGAGTATATCTGTAATCCGGGGTGGTCTGGCCGTCACAGATTCCCAGGCAACTTTCCACCGCGCTCAGCACATCTTTGCCGCCGCGCACGTGGCAGGCCGTTCCCCGGCAAACACGGACAACGTTTTTACCGCGGCGGCTTAAATAAAACTGAGCATAAAAGGTGGCGACCGAGTAGATGCGGCTCATGGAAACGTTGAAACGACGGCTCAGCCTCTGCAACGCTGGCTCGGGAAGATAGCCGTAAATTTCCTGAAGCTCCTGGAGAACGGTGATTAAGGCGTCTTCCTGGCCGCAATATTTATCCAATATTGGTTCAATTGCTGACAGGTCTAGCTCTTCCATCGGCTACGCTCCTGTATAAAATTGCGCACGTCGGGGGTGTCCGGGTGGTATCCTGGGGATTTTATACCGGCAGCCTGCCGACCAGCGCCCGCAAACCGGGGGGACTCCATAACAATGTCGTAACCTAAAAAGCTCATAACTGCTGGCCCAACGAGAGCCATTATGGATTATAGAGGAAACCCTGTCATATTTTCAAGCCGGACACCGGACAAAAACAAACCGCCGGGTTTCGGCATATTTTGCAGGCTAAATAGTTCGTAACCGATATTCGATATGGTCTTGACACGCTTGGGAACGGTACGTTACACTTATATCGTTCCCCGAAAATATCTGTTAATGAAACGCTGCCTGAGAAACGGCAACGAGCATACTCGAAGGAGGCTCATAAAGGTGGTAAAAGAAGCAAAGACAAAATCCCAGATCCGTATACTGCTCCTGCTGGGGAATGTACTGTACGGCCGGTCAGTTTCCCAGGCAATCTCCGACCTCGAACCCCAGTACGGCAAAGACATTAAAGTAAAATTTCACGTTATCAACGAGGAATGGACCGGCGCCAAGCTCGACTTCGGCACCATCGAAAAGGATATCGTTGATGCCAGCGTCATTATCCTCGACCGGTCGAAAAATCTGACCCTCGTTTCCCTGCTTGAGAAACACAAACAGGGCAAGACCACCATGGGCATGAATGTTTCCGCTGACCTGATGGCAAAGGTTACCAATATGGGAAACCTGGCCCAGGAAGCCGAAAAAGACCAGGGGGAAGATAAGGGGATTAAGAAACTCAGTTCCATCTTTTCCAACCAGGTAACCTTCAGTTCTGAAGGCCTCAAGGTAAAACGCGGCCTGCTGAACCTGCCCGGCCGCATTCTTCAAATCGGCAAGTCTTCACCTATCCAGAACTACACCAGGATTTACCGCTACTGGGTAGGCGGCGATAGAGAAAACATGGCCAACCTCATCCTCTTCCTGGCGCGGGAATACGGCGACCTTAAAGTCAAGAAGATAGAAGACCCCAAGGAACTGCCACCCTACGCCATCTATCACCCCAAAGCGCCCAAGCTCTTTACCGATACTGACAAGTACATGGATTGGTATCTGAAAAATGGTGGCGTCAAGGAACGACCCACCATCGGTATGCTCTTCTACCAGAAGCACTATGTCACCGGCAACCTGGGATATCTTGATGAGCTTATAAAGGAGCTTGAGGAAAAGCAAACCAACGTGATGCCGGTAATGAGCGAAGGCATCACCAATATGGAAGCCATCAAGAAGTTCTTCATCAAGGGCAACGGCTCAACCATTGACGCCCTGGTCAGCTTCCCCCTATTCCGCCTCGAAGGCGGCCCATCCGGCGGCGATTATGCTAAAACCATCAAGGAACTCGAGCAACTCAATGTGCCAATGCTCAAGCCCATAACGACGGTTGGTACTCCCACGAAAGACTGGGAGGAAAGCGTCAAGGGTATTTCCCCAATCTACTCAGCTCTGGCGGTCCAGCTGCCCGAAATGGACGGCGCCATCGAACCGATAATGCTCGCCGCCTTTGAATCCGACGAAAATGGCATCGGCGGCATTACCGCCATCCCCGGTCGCGCCGGAAAAGTTGCCCGCCGGGCATCTGCCTGGGGCAAACTCCGGAAGAAGACCAATGCCGAGAAGAAGGTTGCCTTCATTCTCTATAACTACCCGCCGGGAAAAGCCACCGTCGGTTCGGCGGCTTACCTCGACGTCTTCTCCAGCCTGATTAACATCCTCAACCGGATGAAGGAAGAAGGCTATGACGTGGGTGTTTATCCCAAGACCGCCCGCGACTTCCTGCGAATTATCACCCAGCGCAACCTGGTGAACGTCGACAAAGCCACCTGGACCAACATCGAGCGTGCCAAGCGCAACGCCTTTATCGTGGATGCCGGCCAGTATGATGACTGGTTTAACGAACTGCCGGAAAAGATCAAGGAAGAAATGAAGAAGGAATGGGGAGACCCGCCCGGCGAAGTTATGCTGGCCGGTAACGATCTCCTGATTCCGGGCATCCAGTTCGGTAACGTCTTTGTCGGCTTCCAGCCCGCCCGTGGCTGGGGCGAGGACATCAGCAAGATGTACCACGACCGTAACCTGCCGCCACATCACCAGTACCTGGCCTTCTACCGCTGGGTGGAGCGGGTTTTCAAAGCCGATGCCATGATACACTTCGGCACCCACGGCACCCTCGAATTCACCCCCGGCAAGCAGATAGGTATGTCCGAAAACTGCTTCCCCGATGTCATCCTGCCGGACGTCCCGAACATCTATATCTACATCGTAACCGGTTCATCCGAGGGGACAATTGCCAAACGTAGAGTCTACGCCACCATCATCAACTACAATACCCCGCCGATGACGATATCCAATGCCTACTCTACCTACGCCGAACTAGAGGACTTCATCACCCAGTATTACGAAATCACGGCCACTAACCCCGACCGGGCGGTTGCCGCCAAGAAACAACTCTTAGACAAGGCCAAAGAGGTTAAACTCGTTCCCGAAGAAGCCGAGGACTTCTCGATTGATGACCTCTACCACAACATCATCGAAATGAAGAGCGCGCTGATTCCCCGTGGGGTTCACGTTATCGGCAAGAAGCTGAAACTGGAAGACGAAACCGACTACCTGATGGCCGCCCTGCGCTTCGAAAGGGGTGAAATCCTTCCCATGCCGAAAATCCTGTGTTCGGCCTTGGGCGTCTCCTGGGAGGCCGCCAAGAAGACGCCTTCCACGAAGGACAAGAGCGGCAAGACCTACGGCGAAATACTTAATGAGGTAGATAACAATACCAAGGAACTCATTCGCGAAGTAGTAATTGGAAGTAAGACGTCAGGCCCGATACTCAAAAAGGCGGGCGTTAAATTATCCAAGGAGCAAGAGGGTCAATTACAGAAAACCCTTGCTTTCGGCAAGGAAGTCTCGTTACGCCTCCGGGAAAGCGTGGAGCTGGAGGTTAAGAACACTCTGCGGGCATTAAACGGCGAGTATATCCCGCCCGGGATAGGCGGTGACCCGGTGCGTTCCCCGGACATTCTGCCCACCGGCCGCAACATGGTTGGTTTCGACCCCAGGAAAGTGCCAACCAAGCTTGCCGAGGAACGGGCAGCCACCATCACCAAGCAGATTCTTGACGACTATGTTAAAGAACACAACGAGTACCCCGAATCGGTGGGCACCGTCCTCTTCAGCCTTGAGGTCATGCAGACCCACGGTGAGACCGTATCCGAAATTTTCCATCTCATCGGCGTCCGTCCCATCCGCTCAGGAGCGGGTAATATCGACCCAAGCCGTTTTGAGATTATCCCGCTCGAAGAGCTGGGCCGGCCCAGGATTGATGTCGCGATTGACCTCTCTGGCATCTTCCGCGACACCTTCCCCGAAGTGCTTGAGTTCATCGGCAAATCGATAAAGGCAGTGGCTGAGCTTGATGAACCGGAAGATAAAAACTTTATCAGAAAACACAGCCTTGACATTGAGAAGAATCTCATCGCCGCCGGGCAATTGCCGGCAGAAGCCAAGAAATTCTCGTATATGCGCACTTTCGGTGTCGGCGCCGGACAGTACGGCACCAACATCTCCAAGATGATTGCCTCCTCCGAATGGAAAGAAGAGAAGGACATCGCCGACCTCTACATGGACAAGCAGAGCCACTTTTACGGCGACGGCGTCTATGGAGAGAAGAATCCGCAGGCGCTTAACGAAATCCTCAAGCACGTTAATGTCTGCTCCCAGGTACGCTCTACCAGCCTCTACGGGATCAGCGACCTCGATCACTACTACGAACACCTGGGAGGCATCACCAGCTCGGTAGGCGCCCTGAGGAAGAAGAAGCCACAGGTTATGGTGGCTGACTCATCATCTGAGAAAATCACCACCCGCCACCTCAGCAAGCAGCTTGAGGCCGAGGGCAGGACCCGCTTCCTCGATAAGAAGTGGATTGACGGCATGCTGGACACCAACCGCGGTGTTGGCATCATCGCTGACCGTACCGAGCATATGATGGGCTGGGCAGCCACTACCGGTGACGTTGACCCCAAGATATTCAAGGAGATGGCGAGCAAATACGTCTTCGATGACGAGACCCGTAAGAAAATCGTCGAAAAGAACCCCTGGCAGCTCAACGACGTCATGAAAAAACTGGAAGAAGCCCATCACCGGGGCTACTGGCAGATTACCCCCGAAGAGATGGATAAAATGAAAAAGGTTTACCTGGAACTCGAAAACGAAATCGAAGAGAGGGAAGAATAACCACAATCTAATATTTGTGAGGTTAGAAAATAGCTATGGCAACAAAAACTGAAACCAAACAGGCAGCACCAGCGAAACAGGAGGGTCTGCAGCGCATTCCTTACCCCTTCGCCGCTATCATCGGGCAGGAAAGGATGAAGCTGGCACTGATTCTCAACGCCATCAACCCCCAGATTGGCGGCGTCTTAATCAGGGGCGAACGGGGCACCGGCAAGACTATCGCCGTAAGAGGTCTGGCCGATGTCTTGCCAATGATAAAAGTGGTGAGCGACTGCCGCTTCCACTGCAATCCCGACGACCCTTCGGAGATGTGCGCCAGCTGCCGCGAACGGTTTGAAAAAGGCGAGAAACTCCCCCGGGAAATGAGAAAGGTTCACATCGCCGAGCTACCCATCGGCGCTACCGAAGACCGGGCAATCGGCACACTGAATATCGAAAAGGCCATCAAGGAGGGCATCAAAGCTCTTGACCTGGGCATCCTGGCGGATGCTAACCGGGGTATCCTCTACGTCGACAACATCAACCTGCTCGACGACCACGTAGTTGACGTGCTGCTGGACTCGGCCGCCATGGGCGTCAACGTGGTTGAGCGGGAAGGCATCTCGGTATCACACCCGGCGAAATTCATCCTCTTCGGCACCATGAACCCCGAAGAAGGTGAGCTGCGTCCCCAGCTGCACGACCGCCTGGCGCTCCAGGTTGCCGCTTTTACGGTTAACGACCTCAAGAGCCGGGTACAGATTGTCAAAAACGCCGAGGAATACGAGAAAAACCCCGAGGCATTCCGCGATAAATACGTAAACGAAACCAAGGCGCTTACCGCCAGAATTGAAGCCGCCCGGAAATTCCTGCCCCAGGTGGAAATCCCGACTGGTTACCTGCGCATTATCGCCAGAATCTCGACCGAGCTTGATGTTGACGGCCACCGCCCCGACATCATTGTCGTCCGGACGGCAATGACCCATGCCGCTTTTGAAGGCAGGAAACAGGTTACCGAGGACGATTTGCGCTTGGCCGCCGAGCTTACGCTCAACTTCAGGATGCGGCGGACGCCGTTCGAAGAGGCTACCCTCGGCACTTCCAAGTTCCAGCAGGTGCTTGACCACGCCAAGAAGATGGAAGAGCAGGCCAGGGAGAGGCTGGCCAAGAGGCAGGCAACCATCAGCCAGAAAGCTGAAGCCGCCGCACCGAAAACAGTAGCCGGCGCGGTCAAAGGTAAGACTAAATAAGACTTAAGGCGAGGAGGCCTAGTTATGGCTGTTAAAGAAGCGGTTAAAGAAAAGGAAACCAGCAGGCAGGATACAGCCGGCAAACAAAAGCTTGAGAGGGTAGTTTTTCCGTTCTCCGCCATGGTCGGGCAGGAGAAAATGAAGCTGGCCCTCTTACTTAACGCGGTGAATCCCGCCATCGGCGGCGTGCTGGTGAGAGGTGAGAAGGGCACCGGAAAATCCACCATTTCGAGAGCGCTCGCCGACCTGCTACCGGAAATCAAGGTCGTCGAGGGTTGCCCCTTCCATTGTAACCCGGAAGACCCTTCCGAGATGTGCCCCAACTGCCAGGCCAGATACTTTGCCGGCGGCAAGAAGCCGCTAAAAAGCATCTTGCGCAAAACGAAAGTCGTCGACCTGCCCCTCGGCGCTACCGAAGACCGGGTGTTAGGCACCCTTGACCTGGAAAGCGCCATCAAAAAAGGCGAACGGTCGCTTGACCCCGGCATACTGGCTGAGGCAAACCGGGGCATCACTTACATCGATGAAATTAACCTCCTGGACGACCACGTAATTGACGTTCTCCTGGATGCTTCAAGTTCGAAAGTAAACGTCGTGGAGCGCGAAGGTATCTCGTTCTCCCATCCTTCGAGCTTCATCCTGGTGGGAAGCATGAACCCCGAAGAGGGCGAGCTGCGGCCCCAGCTCCTCGACCGCATCGCACTGCACGTGGTTATCGAAGGCGTCGCCAACGTTGACCAGAGGGTGAAAATCATCACCGAGCGCAACGAGTTTGAGAAAGACCAGATGGCTTTCACCAAGAAATACCAGGGGCATAACACCGCCCTGCGCAACCGGGTTTTGAAGGCCAAGGCGCTCCTTCCCAAGGTAAAGCTGCCGGATAACCTTCTCCTTCTGATAAGCCGGCTGTGCGACGAAACCAAGGTTGAGGGCGCCAGGCCAGATATTATGCTCAGCAAAACCGCAAAGACTCTGGCGGCTTTTGACGGTCGGACGGTGGTCACCACGAATGATATTAAAAAGGCCGCCGAGTTCATACTGCCTTTCAGGATGAAGGCCACGCCCTTCGAGGAAGATAAATGGGCCGACCCCAAGTTCATCGAAAACATGATTAACGAATTCAAGGACGACCCCTTTAAAGAATCGACAAAAAGAACGGGACAACAGCTGGTATAAAAGAGAGGGGCGTCAAGAGCGCGGCCTAAAAGATTTGCGAGGTTGTGAGACAGATATGGCAACGAAGACTGGATCAAAAAAGGTAATAGATAAAACACAGAACCCCCAGGAAAGTCTGCAGCGTATTCCCTTCCCCTTCACCGCAATTATCGGTCAGGAGAAGATGAAGTTAGCCCTGGTTCTTAACGCCATCAACCCCCAGATTGGCGGCGTTTTAATCAGGGGCGAAAGGGGCACCTGCAAGACCGTCGCCGTAAGAGCGCTTACCGACATCCTGCCCTCGATAAAAGTGGTGAGCGACTGCAAGTTCCACTGCAACCCCGACGAACCAACAGAGATGTGCCCGACCTGCCAGGCCAGGTACTACGCTGGCGGCAATAAACCACTGCCAAGCGTTACCCGGAAAATGAAGGTCGCCGACCTGCCGCTCGGTGCCACCGAAGACCGGGTGTTAGGCACGATTGACCTGGAAAACGCCATCAAGAAGGGTGAACGGACGCTTGACCCCGGTATCCTGGCCGAGGCAAACCGGGGCATCCTATACGTTGATGAAATCAACCTCCTGGACGATAACGTCATCAACTCTCTCCTGGATGCTTCAAGTTCTAAAGTAAACGTCGTGGAACGGGAAGGTATCTCGTTCTCTCATCCTTCGAATTTCATCCTGGTGGGAACTATGGACCCCGGCGAGGGCGAGCTGCGTCCCCAGCTTCTCGACCGCATCGCGCTGCACGTGATTGTTAAAACCATCTCCAATCTTGACCAAAAGGTGCAGGTTATCACCGAGCGCAACGAGTTCGATAGAGACCCGGTGGCGTTCACCAAGAAATATGAGAAACAAAGCAGCGAGTTGCGCGACCGCATCATAAAGGCCAGGGCACTTCTGGATAAGGTCGAGCTGCCGGAAGACAAGCTCGTTTTAATCAGCCGCATCTGCAAAGAAGTCAAGGCCGAAGGACAAAGACCGGATATTATGCTCAGCCGGACATCAAAGACCCTGGCGGCGTACGAAGGCCGGACGGAAGTAACCGACGACGACATCAAGAAGGCCGTCGAGTTCATATTGCCCTTCAGGGTGAGGGCCACGCCGATGGTAGAAAGCGACGCGCCGCCGTATATGGATGACGTTGTTGACGAGGTCCAGTCCAAAGAAGACGAAGATAAGGATGAAGAGGAAGTGACGGAGGAGATTCCGACGCACGTGTTCCGCGTCGGCGCGCCTATCCAGCTTCCCCGCGATATGGTGAAGCGAAGGTCGGATAGAATCGTCCGCTCCGGTTCCGGAGACAGGATAAAATCCCTGTCCACCGGCCGCAAGGGCCGCTACATCAAGCACCGCATCCCCGACGATATCCCCCAGGACATCGCCTTTGATGCCACCATCCGGGCAGCAGCGCCCTACCAGAAGTTCAGAAGGGAATCTTACCAGGGCGACGCCAAGGGGTTGTCGCTATTCATCGCCAACTCCGACCTCAGAAAAAAGGTCAGGGAAAACAAGGTTTCGACCCTCATAGTTTTGTGCGTTGACGCCAGCGGCTCGATGGGAGTGCTGCGGAGAATGGAAGCGGCCAAGGGCGTGGTGCTGTCCCTGCTGATGGATGCCTATCAGCGCCGTGATAAGGTATCGGTGGTGGCGTTCCGGGGAAAGGAAGCGGCGGTGGTGCTGCCACCGACCAGCTCGGTCGAAAGGGCACGGAAAATGCTTGAAATCCTGCCGACGGGCGGCAGAACTCCCCTTGCGGCCGGCATGCTGATGGCTTACAACCTGATAAACTCGGAGAGGAAGAAGGACCCCACCATCATCCCCATCTTCGTCCTGCTCACCGACGGCCGGGCCAACGTGCCGATAACGGAAGGCTCCGAACCGATGGACGAAGTCACCGAGATGGCGAAGCTCATCCGGGACGATAAGGTATACCCCATTGTGGTTGATACCGAGATTCCGCCTTCAGGCGGTAAATTCGTGGACTTCGTCTACGAGTACGCCCAGGATGTCGCCAAAGACTTAAACGGCGTCTATTACCGGCTGGCAGACCTTGATGCGGTATCGCTCGGCTCCATGATTCATATGGAGAAGAGCATGGCGGTGAGCGCGGCAACCGGCAGTTAGCCGGGGAACCCGGGAACGGAAATACTTCCCCCGGCAGTTCCGGGGGATTAAACTTCGTACCCTGCGTCTTTAAAGAACGCAGGGTAACAAATGAAGGAGGACTTAGCCAGATGTTCGAATTCAGCAGCGCACTGTGGGGTCTTCTTGGAATCACCTTCGCCGTCGCCGCGACCCACACCATATCCCCGGACCACTGGTTCGGCTTCGTGATGCTTGGCCGCAGCAAGAAATGGGGCATACCGAAGACGCTGGCCGTTGCCAGCGTCGCCGGCGTTGGTCACGTCGGTACCTCGGTTATTCTCGGCCTCATCGGCGTATGGGCAGGCGCCACACTGGCCGAAAGATACGCCTCAATTGCCGAGACGGCCACCGGCTGGGCGCTGATAGTCTTCGGGTTCGCTTTCGCCCTTTACTCTTACTTGAAGGGCGGTCACTCGCACCACGGTATCCCCATCGTCAACAAAATATTCCACATTGACAACCGGGAAGCGGAAAAGCTGATGCATGTTCACGCCGGTGGCGAACACGAGCACGCCCACGGCGACCACGACCACGATGATGACGACCATGACCATGACGATGACGATGATGACCACGACCATGACCATGACCACGAAGGACATCATCATGAACACGATGACGACGACGATGACGATGACCATCACGACCATGACCACAAACCCGGAGCAAAGAAACTTGAGGCAGGTTACGGCCTGGTGGCCATCATCGGGCTTACCCCGTGCATCCTGCTTATCCCCCTGGCGCTGCGCGCCGGCGAAATAAGCATGCAAGCCGTGATCTGGACAATGATAGTTTTCTTTGTCGCCACGATGGCAGCCATCCTCATTCTGGTGACTGCCTGTCTCAAGGGTCTCCAGCTCATAAAATTCGAATTTTTCGAAAAATACGGCGAAATCATTACCGGCGTGGTAATCGGCATCATGGGGGTGCTGGTGGTAGCCGGTCTCATCTAAAAACCTCTAGCCGCTTACAGGGTGGGAACAAGATACTATTCTGCTCCCACCCTGTTTTTATTGTCCTCTTTCGTTGAGAGCGCGGTGCTATCAGGTTTGACAACCGGCACAATCGTTGTATAATTACGCTAACTCCGGTTAGCTGGTAAACGCGCACCGCATTTTTCCGAAGGGGGCACATATGGGAAAATGGACAATACTGGTGGCGGTGGTAATAGTCAGCCTTGTGATGCCGGCCTGTAGCAGCCTCATCTCGACATCTCCTCCGGCAACCGAACCACTTCCGAACGCCTCTTACTCCGTTTCCCGCCTGACGCCCAACCCGGTCGAAACCTCGCCGCCTATCTACGGCGGCACGCTCAAATTCGGCCACTGGATACCGAGAAGCTTTGACGGCCACCAAAAGGTCGCTTACGGGCCGACGGCCACCCTGCCCATCTTCAATCAGCTGGTGATGTTCAGCCTAGCTTACAAGGAGACCGTGCCCGAGAACATCGTCGGCGACCTGGCCGATAGCTGGGAAACCAGCCCCGACGGCACCGAAATCACCTTCAACCTGCACCCCGGGGTAAAATGGCACGACGGGATACCCTTTACCGCCGACGACGTGGTCTACAGCCTGGACAAGATGACCGATTTCACGCGCAGCGCAATTTCCGACCTGTTTCCCGCCTATCAGAGTTCGGAGGTAATTGACGATAACACGGTGAAAGTCCGCCTCAAATACCCGTCGGCCGGCTTTTTGATTGCGCTGGCCCAGGGCTATTCTCAAATCCAGGCTAGGCACCTGGCAGGCACCGACGGCCAGTCGGCCGAATTTCTGATCGGCACCGGGCCGTTCACACTCGAAGATTACCTGGTCAAGGTACACATAAAATACAAGCGCAACCCGGACTACTGGAAGACGGACAAATACGGTAGCCAGCTGCCTTACCTCGACGGCATAATCTTTTACCAGACGGGCAACGCCGCCGCCAACGATATGCTGGTCGGCCGGCGGCTGGACATCAAGAACCCCACCACCGGCGCCGCTACCCTGAGCACTTACGATTATTTGAGAAGCAGTGCGCCGGAACTGCTCTGGCAGAAAAGAGACGTGGACTGGGCCGACGCGATTTTCCTCAACACGACCCACAAGCCGCTGGATGACATCCGCGTGCGGCGCGCTTTTGCCCTGGTACTGAAAGAGGACGATTTAATCGTCGGATTTTGCGGCGACGCGAGCTTCGGCATTACCGACATCGGCCTCCTTTCGCGCTCATTCGGACTACCCGCCGAAGAAATCCGCCAGATAATGGGCTGGGACAAGCCCTATGAAGATAGGATTAGCGAAGCCCAGCGGTTGATGGCCGAGGCCGGCTATCCCGACGGCTTCAAGCTGAACATGCTGTCATCAATGGGGGCACAGACCGAAGCCGGAGTCAGCCTGGTGCTCGGCGATGCGCTGAAAAAGTATCTGAAGATTGACGCGGTGCTGACCAGCGTGGAAGCAACCGAGATGTACAAGCGCGTTGACGAAGATAACTACGACTTGTTCACCACCAACCTGAGCATCGGCCAGGACCCGATTCAACTGCTGACCTATTTCGAGACCGGCGGTTACGCCAACTGGGCAAAATATTCCAGCCCGGAAATTGACCGGTTGCTGGCGGAACTGGACTACATTATTGACCCGCTGGCGAGGCGGGACACCATCTGGGAGATTGAGCGCATCCTGCTCACCGACCTGCCGGCCCTGCCCACCGGCACCTTTATCGCCAACTTCATGCCTTACTATCCCCACATTAAGAATATCCGCTGGACGAGCATGTCATATTCGAATACCTGCCGCCTGGAAGACGTCTGGATTGATGAGTCGCTGCGGACGAAGTAACCTGCGTCATAGTTATATAAATCACTACTCCGTCGCTACGCGGTGAGGGCAAGCGTGACCGTCGTGCCCTGCTAGGCTGATTTCCTGGCTAAGTAAGCATTCAGCAGGTACTGCTGAATCATGCGCTGGGTGTTGAAGTAAGAGCCGTTCAGCGCGATTACCGAGCGCATCACCCGGGCAAACCGCTCCGGCCTGTGGTAGTAAAGCGGCATAATCACCATTTCCAGTTTTGAGTAAAGCGAGGCGACTTCGCGGGCGGTATCCGGGGCCGACTGCCAGCCGTCGCCGATTGACCAGCCGGTCACCCCTTCGATATGTCCCTCAATCCACCAGCCGTCGAGAACGCTCAGGGTAGGCACGCCGTTCAGCGCCGCTTTCATCCCCGAGGTGCCGGAGGCCTCCTGGGGCTTTTGCGGGGTATTCAGCCACAAATCAACGCCGGAACAAAGGTATTTTGCCAGGGTAATATCGTACTCTTCAAGATAGACCACCGAGAGGTATTCCCTGAGGGCGCCAGCCGCCTCGAAGACCCGCCTGATGATGGCCTTACCAGCGGCGTCCCGGGGGTGCGCTTTCCCGCCGTAGATGACCTGGATTGGCCCGACTTCCCGCACCAGGCTTTTCAGACGCCCGGCATCGGTGAAAAACAGGGCATGACGCTTGTACTCGGCGGCGCGCCGGGCAAAACCGATGGTGAGGACACTCGGCTCAAGGCGCACGCCGGTGCGCCGTGCCACCTCGTCCAGCAACTCCCGTTTGGCCTCGTTATGAGTCCGCCAGATTTCCTCCGCCGGTATGCGTATGGCATATTTCAGGTATAGGTTATCGCGTCGCCACTGAGGGATAAAACGGTCATATAGCTTTTGAAAGGTAGGCGATGTCCAGGTCACCGCGTGGACGCCGTTGGTGATTGCGTCAATGCGGTGGTTCGAGTGCATACTCCGGGCGACTTCCTCGTGGCGCATCGAGACACCGTTGACGTACCGGGAAAAATTCAGTGCCAGGCCGGTCATGTTGAACTTTCCCTCGTCACAACACCGGGAATCGGCCAGGAAATCAGTGCGCTCGTCACCGAGGACGTTTCTCACGAGGTCAACCGGAAAGACATCATGACCCACCGGCAGCGGCGTGTGGGTGGTAAAGACACAGTGGCGGGTGACCGCTTCCCGCTCTTCCGGTTTCAAAGCGCCAAGCCCCCGCCCCCAGGTCTGCTCTTCTAGTAGCGCCAGTATCATCAGGGCGGAGTGTCCCTCGTTCATATGATAAGCTTCGACGCTGCGATGGCCAAGAGTGCGCAGCATAGCGACGCCGCCGTAGCCGAGAATAACCTCCTGGCAGAAGCGGTAGCGCTCATCGCCGCCGTACAAGTAGTCGGTCAGGCCACGGTCCCAGGCGGTATTTTCGGGGAGATTGGTATCAAGGAAATAAAGCGGCACGGTGTGGCCGGACTCACCCTTCACCTGGTAGCGCCAGGCCGCCACCCATACCGGCTTCCCGGCAAGGGTCACCTGGACCCGGGGCGTAAGTTGTTCCAGATGCTCTTCCGGCAGCCATTCAAAGTCGCTCTCCGATTGTTCACCGGAACTGCTGAGGTGCTGGCGGAAAAACCCTTTGCGCTGGAGAAGCGTGACCCCGACCGCCGGCAGGCCGAGGTCAGCCGCCGCCCGGAGGGTGTCGCCGGCAAGTATCCCCAACCCGCCGGAATAGGTGGGAATCGCCGGGTCAATACCAAACTCCATCGAGAAGTAAGCTAAAATGAGGTCGTTCACAACAGTTTCTAATACTACTACAACTGGCAAAAAGCATGCAAATGTGCCCGCCATTCAAAAATGACGGCCTGACACAAACTTTAGGGGAATAACAAAAGCGGGTGCGCAAAAGCCTCGGCCAGTTGCCACACCCGCTAAATCCGGGCGATACCTTCAAAGAATCTAGCTTGCCGCTGCCTTGAGCTGGCGTTCCGTAGGCTGATAGAGGTCAGGCGCGGTGTTAACATCAACCTCGACAAGCTGCCGCCCCCGCTCACGGCAGACCGCCAGCGCTTCGGGCGACGCCGGCCCCTTACCCATATACGTCACATAGGGAAAAACCTTCTTCAACCTCATCCCCCAATTCAGGTATTCCATAATGACCATAGGCTTATCAACGTTCCAGCCACCGGTGGAGATGTTGAAATAAGGTTTCCAGGGCAGGTCGCCCTTCTTGACCGCCTTCTTGACCGGTATCTGGTAGAGATCATACCAGTGCTTGAGCATGCCTTCCATATAGCCGAAATAGTTGCCGGTGCCGAAGACCACGGCATCACAGTCAAGTACGTCCGAAACGCCCTTCGACTCATTGGCCTTGATGAGACGCGGCTCGCCGCCGGCCTCGCGCACACCCTCGGCCACCGCCTTGCAGCAGTCGTCGGTAATACCGGTGAGCGAGATGTAGATGATGTTGACCCGTTTATTCATTTATTTGCCTCCTCGCAACTAAAATCTTGGTACGCCCTATATCGCTCTTTGCGTATAAAATCATTTTTGGTATACTAATTAAGACGCAGGCCGGGCTACTCCAAAATAGCATAATCCGAGCCTGACTGTCAAATATGCCGCAGGCTCATAATGAAGCTGAGCCGTAACCCGACGAAGAGTACGTTCTGGAGGTTGGAAATTGACCGCGGAGAGCAGTACCGTTAAAAAACGTCCTTCCTGGCGAGTTAACATCGGCACGAAGGAAGGAGCGGCCCAGCTCCCCATCTACGGCGTCGCGGTGATGCTGGTGATGAAGGCCATCGCCGCCTGGGTCACCGGCAGCATGAGCATCCGGGCTGATGCCTTCCACAGCCTGATTGACCTGATTTCCGCCATCATCGGCTTTATCGCTATCAAAATCGCCATGCGCCCGGCTGACAAAGACCACCAGTACGGCCATTCCAAAGCCGAGGCGCTGGCCGGCTTTATCATCGGCGGCCTCATAATTTATGTGGCCATAACCATCATTTATGAAGCCGTTCAGCGGCTGCTGCACCCTGAGCCACTCAGCATGATAGCGGTCGGCATATGGGTGACCGCCGCCGCCATCACCATTAACATCGCTATCTCCCTGTGGGTAATTCGCGTCGCCCGCAAGACCGACTCGGTGGCACTCCTCGCGGAAGGCAAGCACCTCTGGGCGGACGTGCTCAGTTCAGCCGCTGTGCTAATCGGCCTGGTACTCGTTAATATATTGCCCCCCAGGTTTGTCTTCCTGAATATCGCAGTCGAAGCGGTCTATTTCGATGCCATTGTTGCCATTATCATCGGCGTCATCATCGCCAAAGAGGCCATCGAACCCTTGAAAACATCGCTAGACAATATTATGGACCGCAAGCTGCCCGAAGAAGAGCAGGCCATCATCGAAAATACCATCGCCGAGTTCAGCCACCAGGTCACCGGCCTGGCAAACCTGCGCACCCGTAAAGCCGGCAGCCAGCGCTTCATTGATCTGAGCTTCACCATGCCGCGCAACGTTAGCGTGGCCGACGCCCACCAGGTCTGCCACCTGATTTCTCACCGCATCAGCGAGAAGCTGAACTCCACCGTGGTCACCAGCCACATCATCCCCTGCACCAGCGAAGACCGGAAAAGACGTCCCGCCGACTGCACTCACTGCCAGGTGGACTGCACCCTGCGCCTAAAACGCCCGGGCGAACAGGCCGCGGTTGAGGAATCAAAAAAGCAACCCGAAAGTCCCCGGTAGAGTCCGGCAAGGCAAAAGCTTTTTAATCCCGGTCGTCGTCGGCCTTTACCGGGCTGTCCGGCGTATTTACCAGTAACCTGAGGAAGATTTCCACGTAAATTTTTGTGGCAACACTGGAAACCAGCGAGACCGGCAATCCCGCCGGCATCCAAGAATGAGAATTTAAATCGGGAACACCAGCCGCGCAAGCACCGCAAGACATGATTGACAAGCCGAATACCCGTTTATATAATACCTAGTAATTCTAGGCAAGCTGGCAACGGGCCGGATGAGGGAGGTTGTGCTTTGAGCAAAATTGCGGTGGTAACCGACAGCGTCGCCTGTATCCCCCCTGACCTGGTAAAACGTTACGACATTCACGTGGCACCGGTGCAAATCATCTGGGACCGGGTAACCTACCGGGACGGCATTGACCTCTCTCCCGCCGAGTTCTACGCCCGGCTGCGCACCGCCAGGGAATTGCCCACCACTTCCAGCGCCATCCAGGGCGAATTCCTCACCATCTTCGAAAACTTAAGAGGCAAGGTGGACGGCATCGTGGCTATCGTGCTGACCGGCGCGCTGGGCGCCGCTTACAGCTCAGCCAGCAACGCCAAAGAAATGGTGAGCGATGTGCCCACCGAGGTGATTGACACCTCCCAGGCGATGATGGCCCAGGGTTTTATCGTGCTGGAAGCCGCCAGGGTAGCAGCGGCGGGAGGCACGATGGCCGAGGTGATAAAAGCCGCCCGCGACATGCTTCCCCGAGTCCACATGATATGGGCGATGGACACCCTTGAATATCTGCGCAGAGGTGGCCGCGTCAGCATGCCCCAGGCGCTTATTGCCGGCTGGCTGAATGTTAAACCCATCGTCGGCCTGGTCGAGGGCAAGGTCGCGCCGCTTGCCCGGGCACGCAGCCGCCCCAAGGCGCAGGCGAAACTTATCGAACTGATGGCCGAGCGGGTGGGCACCGAAAAATCGGTCCACGTGACGGTGATGCACGGCGATGTTCCCAATGAAGCGGAGAAACTCAAGAAGATGGTCACCGACCGCTTCCAATGCACCGAGCTATTAACCAGCGCAATTACTCCGGTGATTGGTACCCATACCGGGCCGGGCACGCTTGGGCTGGCCTTCTACCGCGACTAACGCAACCAACGCCACACCAGCTAAATATGGTATAGTATTTACGGCATAAGACAGCGAAAACCTTCTCTAAGGAGGCTTGCCTTATGTTGGAAACCCCGTCCGACGGCAAAACGTTCATCCGGGCGCTCAAAGCCGCCGAGCGACTGCTGGAAAAGCGCATCGAGGAAATCAACGCCATCAACGTTTTCCCCGTCCCCGACGGCGATACCGGCATCAATATGTACCTGACGCTGCAGGCGGCCAATGCCGCCGCCGAGAACCTGGCGACCAGCTCTGCCGCCGAGGTCACGGCGAAAGTCGCCCGGGGGGCGCTCCTCGGGGCGCGGGGCAACTCCGGCGTCATCTTATCCCAGATACTGCGGGGTATCGCCCGGGGGCTGGAGATGAAAGAGCGCTTTTCCCCCGCCGACTTCGCCAACGCCCTGCGCTGCGCCTCGGAAACCGCCTACCGGGCGGTAGCCAACCCCACGGAAGGCACCATCCTCACCGTTATGCGGGAAGCCTCCGAAGTAGCGGCGAAACAGGTAGCACGCGGCGCTAACCTCAAACAGATAATAACCACCGTTACCGCACATGCCGAGGATACCGTAAGGAGAACGCCGGAACTGCTGCCGAAGCTGAAGGAGGCCGGGGTGGTGGACGCCGGAGGCAAGGGCCTTTTCTATATCTTCGTGGGAATGAAACAGGCCATCACCCGCCGGACCAAGCGCCACGAGGAAAATACGGC
>QZJL01000063.1 GCA_003599745.1 Dehalococcoidia bacterium
CTGCGGGCCTGGAGGACCCTGGGGGCCTACCGGGCCGGTATCGCCTGTGGCGCCGGCCGGGCCGGCCGGGCCGGCCGGGCCACAGGCAACCGCCAGCAGGAGCGAGAAGATTACGGCGAGGCCAATTGCCGCTTTAAACCATAGCTTCATTTTGTCCCCCTTTTTTGAATAATGGCGCCCTTCAACCAAAGGGCGCCAGTCTGGCTGGGGACGAATAATCCCCAGCCAGACCTTTCGTACTACTTGTTCAGGTAGGGACGGGTTATCACTATCTCAGTACCGTCAGCCTTTTTAAGGGTGAGTTCGAGAGTGCCCTCGCCAGCATTGACGTGCGGGTGTATGGCGAATGAGAGCGTGACTTTACCGTCAGCACCGGCTACCTTGCTGTCGAGGCTGGAAGTGCTGCGAGTGCCGGAAACCGGCAGGATGTAGAGCACTGTGACCAGTGAGCCGGGCGGCGCCTGAATAACGATGGTAACCGTGGTACCGGTGCCGGCCAATGCCTCGGGCGGGTCAATGGACTCCCATATGATTGGAATGTCGGGCCGGTCGTACGACTCCGGGGTGGTCGGCGCTGGCGGAGTGGTGGCTGCCGGCGGTGTCTCGTTGTCTGAAGGTGCCGGCGTGGTCGGCGTCTCCGCCGGTGGCGGCGTGGTCGGTGTCGTGGTTGGCGTGGTCTCTAAACCGGCCTGCTTCGCGATAGACTGGTCAATCCAGACGTCTTCAAAGCGACAGACATTCGAATAAGAGGTGTATGTCCACCGGATGTTTTTCACCCAGTTGTAGTAGGGCATGAGGTTGGCGGTGAATGTCCCGGTAGGCAGGGCCGGCAGGTCGGTGAGCAGTAGTCTCTCGATGTCCCAGAGTGCCTCCCGCCTCTCTTCCGGGTCAATGATGTGGTCGAGTTCGGCAAGCATGCTGTCAAGCTCGGTGTTGGAGTAATGCGCCGAGTTGCCGGAGCCGTTGGTGCCGAAGTAGTCCGCCAGCTTCACCAGGTTTTCCCCGATGTAAATTATGTCGGTATGCAGGTCGTAGCTGCCGTCCCTCAACCGCTGGTTCTTTTCCGACGTCCCGAGCGCCAGCACGTCGGCCTCAATGTTAAGGTACCTGCGCAGCAGGTCGGCATAGACCAGGTTAACGCCCCCGGAACTGCTCGTCGCACCGGTAGCTATCATGGTTATCTTGAAACCGTTCGGGTATCCGGCTTCCGCCAGCAGCTGCCTGGCCTCGGCGGCCCTCTCATCAAGAGGCTTGTCCCAACCAAGCAGTTCGAGAATTTCTTCGCTGGGAAGGCCAACCCCCGGCGGCAGGATACCGATGTCAGTGACGCCGAATATGGCGTCATCGGAACTGCCGATGATGAGGCTTTCTTCATCAACGACCATCGCCATCGCCCGCCTCACCCGGACATCGTTCAAAGGCGGGTGGTCGAGATTAAGGAATATCACGTCGCCATCCGGCCTGTCCCGCCGCTGCCAGAGCAAATCCGGAGCGCCATCCTTTAAAAACTGGTAAGTGTTAAGAGTGCCGGCTCCGGTTACCGGGTTCTTGAGGTCCAGCCGCCGGGCGATGAGCATCTCGTTCGAACCAACGTTGGCGGTATGGAAGAACTGGATACCGTCAAGATAGGGCAACTGGTTGCCGTACTTGTCTTTTTTCCAGTAGTTGGGGTTCCGTTCCCACTTAAGGTGAACACGTACCTTGAAGTCGTCAATGATAAAAGGCCCGGTGCCGACCATGAAATCAGGCGACTGGGGGTCAGTACCCGCCAGATGCGTGGCCTGGATAACGGCGTCACCGCTGGCCAGGACCATCATAAAGCCGGCTGAAGGGTATTTCAGACGGACTTTCACGGTGTAATCATCGAGCTTTTCGGCACTCTGGTAGGCCGGGAAAGAGGTCGCAATCGCGCTGCGGTTGGGGTCGGTCATTTTCTCCAGGCTGTAGACCACGTCACCGGCGGTGAATGGTTGGCCGTCGTGCCATCTGACCCCCCGCTGCAGCTTGAAAGTGATTTCCAGGCCATCGGCGCTGGTCTCCCAGCTTTCGGCCAGGTCGCCGACGATGTTCTCCGGTACGGTCTCTTTATAATCAAGGCTGAACATCACCAGCTGGTTAAAAGTTGGTAGAGTGACCACCGGGCCGTAAGCGACCTTCTGGTGGCCATCAAAGTTCATGGGAAGCTGCTGGCCGAACCGGATGATACCGCCGTACTGGGGCATGGCGGTCTCGACCGGGTTGGGAGTGAGGAAAGAAGTGCTTCCGGATTCCCCTGTTGGCGGGGTTGGCCGCGGTGTTTCCAGCTCGGGCACGCTTGCGCCCGGCGTCTCACTGACGGGCCTCGGGCTGCAGCCGATAAGAAGTGTCACGCCCACAATTGCTATCAAAGCGATGACACTCATCAGGATAGTAACCTGTTTTCTCATTTCTCCCCTCCTCCTTTTTCCGCTTCGATTTTGATATACCTAACCTCGCAACGTCCTAATGCACCGCCGGCCGGGCCGGCCGCTCGCCGGTAGCCAAAAGCTTGGCGCTGATTTCCGGCAGCTCTGCCTGGAACTGCGAGCGGTTATCAACCAGGATGTCGTTTATCATGCCGTGATAGTGGTTTTTGCTAATCCAGCCATAAAGGGTATCAATCTCCCCGTCACCCAGTGTCCGGTGAATCGGATTAACCATCTTCCCCCAGGCGCGGTACTGGGTACTGAACGAGTTATAGGAATGCTGCCAGTAGTTATTATGATGCTGGTTAGCGTCTTTCCCTTCAAGTGCCATTTTGCTGGCCTTAGCGGCGACATAGCCCAGGCCGAGCGCCCCTTTCATCGCCGTCTCGGCATAGGCGGTATTGTCGCCGAGGCAGATGACATTGCCGCGAGCGGTGTCTTTCACCTGCGGCCGGAGTTCCATGTTACAGGCCTGCCTTTCCTCTACCCGGGAATTTTTGAAAAACTGGGCAAACGGGGAATCGGTCATTATCTTCTGCAGGACATCAACCAGGTTGACCTGGCTGGTGACCGAGGTCGAGCAGCTCAACTGGTAACGTCCCGGCGGCCAGTGGCTCAAGTTAATGTTGCCTTTATGAATCGAGGGCATCAAGAAAGAAATGTGGCGCGGCTCGGGATAAGGCGAACTGATGCCGTCCAGAATGAAAGCCAGGAACTTCAACTGCGGCGCCCCGGCTGGCCGCCCCTCGTTGAAACCAAGCTTCTCTACCAGTTGCGAGAAGGCGCCGTCGGCCACAATTACCCGGCTGGCTTCGATAGTATCTTCACCGGCGCCCGACACTAATTTTGCGCGGATGCCGCCGGCCTGCTCTTCGATATCATCACAGCGGGTGCCGGCACGCACCTGGCAGCCCGCCTTGACCGCCTCATCCAGCAGGTCTTTGGCCAGGGTCTCTTTATCAATGACGAAGCTGGTTATCGCCAGGCTGTTCTCCTCTTCGCCCCAGGAGTTGCCACTCGGCGAAAACGACGTGGCATTGAAACAGGGGCCGAGAACACCATGGTAGTCAATCGCGGCGTCTTCAGGTTGATTGGTGAGACGGATGACGGTATGACCTTTGTCCATTTCGAAAGTCAGGTTGGCGCGGTTAATTTCGATGTCGGTAGGGAGCTTGTTCGTCTTGAAAGCCCCCGGACCCAGACGCATGTTGCGGCTGCAATAGCGCCGGATGCGGGTGATTTCCATGTTTTTCTCCACCAGCAGCACCCGCAGCCCGTCACGGGCCGCGGTTCGCGCCGACATCATGCCACCGGGCCCGCCCCCAACCACTAACAGGTCATACTTCATGACTTCTCCTTTCAAAACTTACGTGCCTGACACGGTATTGACTTATGGGGAAACGGTGTTTATAATAATCGGAGTATGCTCCGAAATTTATCGCATCGTACCACAGCGATACCGTTTTGTCAATACTGCGTCAAGGTTATTTTTATTTCAGAAATAGGCGATAAATGAAGAACGTAAAGGACATGATTGAAGGCCATAAAGTAATGGAAAGGGATTACGTTGCCTGGACGGTCATGCGTAACGTGGGACATCTTATGGAGAGGGTCAGGGACCGGGAACTGGCAAAATACGGCATCAACGCCCGCCAGGCGGGCCTGCTCCGCCATATCAAGGTGCTCGGCGACGAGGCGACGCCGGCGCAAATCGCCCGGACCATGTTCCGCGAGCCGACCTCGGTATCGGCCATCATTATCAGAATGGAAAAACAGGGGCTGGTGAAAAGGCTGAAGGGTGGCAGAAAAAAGAACCAGGTACGAGTTTGCCTCACCGAAAAAGGCGAGAAAGCTTTCCTGGATGCCGCCGCAAGAGAGTCCATCAAGCGCATAATGTCACGGCTCTCGGAAGAAAACCGCGCCAACCTCCTCGAAGCCCTGCTGGAGCTGCGGCGAAGCACCCTTGCCGAATTTCTCAAAGACTCAAGAACGCCTTTCCCGACTGACCTGATTGCGAACCTGGAAAAGACCTCCGCCCCCCTGTGAAACCTCCCGTAAGGGCGGATTGTGCGGTGACGCCGCTTTCATTCCGGGCTTCGGATAGCCCAACCTGGAGGAGAGGATTTTATGAAATGGGATAGGGAAGCTGCCGACGAGTTTGTCAGCATGCCCATCGCCAAAAGCGCCAAGGAAAACACCAAGGTGTTCGCCGAAAAGCTGGCGCGCAAGGCCGGGAGCGCCCGGGTGACCCTAAAGGAAATCGAGGCTGCTAAAAAAATCACCTACGAAGACGTCACCGAGGAAAAACGGCAGCGCGAACTGGACAAGCGCATTGCCGAGGGCGAGGCCGACCTGCGGCAGCGCATCGAGAAAGAAGGCCGGGAAATCCTGGCGCGGGAGATTGACCTCTTCAACGTCGAGATGTGCCACGCCCAGTATTTCCGCTGCCGCTGCCAGCTCATTGAAGTCCGGGGACTGCAAAAGGAAATCGAGCAGAAACTTCGTGAGCTTAAAGTAAGCGAGATGGTGGCCGATTCGCTGCCCGACGACGAAAGGATAATGGCTCACCACCGTGTCAGCGTTTCCATCTCGGGATGCCCCAATGGCTGCACCGGGCCGGAGACACGGCCATTCGGCATACACGGCATCTGCCCGCCAGTTATCACTGATGTCACCTGCAGTGAGTGCATGGCGTGTGTCCGGGCCTGCCGCCGTGGCGCCATCGCCATTCTGGACGGCGGGCCGGTGATAAGCGCCGCCCGCTGCGACCTCTGCGGAAGCTGCACCCGTACCTGCCCGACCGGCAAGCTGGTTGAAGAATCCAGAGGCTACCGCATCATGGTCGGCGGCAAGTTCGGCCGCTTTCACCGTGAGGGAAGCGAGCTTTTCCGCCAGGCCGACAAAGATAGCCTGATGGGTGCTCTCGAAGCCACCATCAACACCATCAAAGAAGAATCAATTGGTCACGAAGACATCACCTCAATCGTCAACCGCATCGGCGTCGCCCCCATCTTCCGCAGGATGTACGCAAACGGCAAAGCCGCCAAGGCCAGCCCCCGGTCAAAACCGGCTGCCGCCCGGCAGAAACCTTCAGCCGACGCTGCCTGCGAGCATTGCCAGTAAATGAAAAATTATCGGTGAAAGGTGGCTCTGAATGAACGACACGTTTTTGAAGGCCTGCCGCGGTGGGAAAACCGACTACACTCCGGTCTGGTTTATGCGGCAGGCGGCGCGGTTTTTACCCGAATACCGGAGGGTAGCGGCAAAAGCCGATTTTCTGACCATCTGCCGCACCCCGGAACTGGCCGCCGAGGTGACCGTCCAGCCGGTGGATGCCCTGGGGGTTGACGCCGCCATCTTTTTCTCGGACATCACCACCACTATGGTGCCGATGGGCATCAAGCTCGAATATGCCGATAGCAAGGGGCCTTACTACCCCGAACCGCTGCGCACCGGAGCCGATATTGACCGGCTCACCGTCCCTGAGCCGGAAGAAGGCCTGGTCTTCGTCTACGAGGCTATCAAGATACTAAATAAAGAACTGGCCGACCGGGTGCCGCTCATCGGCTTTGCCGGCGCTCCCTTCACCATGTCAGCCTTCATGGTCGAGGGATCGATGAGCCACGCCTTCACCAAAACCCGCAGCCTCATCTTCAGCGAACCCGGGCTGTTCCATCGCCTGATGGATAAAGTTTCCCGTTTCACCGCCAGGTATCTGAAAGCCCAGGCGAAAGCCGGCGCCCGGGCGCTGATGCTATTCGACTCTTTCGCCGGCATGCTCGGGCCAAAAGACTTCATCGAATTCAACTTCCCCTACCTCAAAAGTACCGTCGCCGACCTCAAGACCGCCGGGGTGCCGGTCATCTATTTCGGCCTCGGCCAGCACGGGGCGCTGGAACAGATTGGCAGCCTGGGAGCCGATGTCATCGGCGTTGACTACGGCATAAGTCTCGATAATGCCGTTTCCCGGCTCGGCTCGGGCGTCACCGTCCAGGGCAACATCGAGCCCTACGTGCTCCTGCAGCCAGAAATGCCGATGCGCCAGCGGGTAGCAGAGGTGCTGGCGCAGGGACGGCTCGCCCGCGCCCACATCTTCAACCTGGGTCACGGCGTGCCGACAAACACCCCGGTAGAAAATGCCCGGGCGATGGTCGAGATGGTACACGAGCTTTCTCGAAAATAATCAAAAGTCTAGAAGGGAGAAATTATGGCTTATCGAATCAATGAAGAATGCGCCGCCTGCGGCGCATGCGAGCCGGAATGTCCCAACCATGCCATCAGCGAGGGGACAGAAATCTACGTTATTGACCCCCAGAAATGCACCGAGTGCCTGGGGTTTTATGATTCTCCCCGGTGCGCCAAGGTCTGCCCGGTGAACGCCCCCGTACCCGACCCGGCGCGCCGGGAAAGCGACCGCGACCTCCTGGCGCGCTTCCAGAAGCTGCACCCCGGGCTGGAACCAAAGGGCTTCGTGCTACGCACGGAAAATGACCGGCCGGTCATCGCCCTGGTGGCCGACGGTTCGGGCGACGCCGAAGGTCAGGCCGCCCTCGAAGAGCTTGACGACCACATCCGGCGACAGTTCCCCGATTACGACGTGGTTTGGGCGGTGCAGGCTTCCTATATGATTCAGGGGCTTAAATATAAGGGGCAAACAACCCAGTTCAAGCGGGCGGTGCCGCTGATGCTGGCCGACGACCTGCTAAAACGGCTGGCGGCAGCGGGACGAACGAAAGTCGCCATGCAGCTCTTTATGAGCGGCGAGAGCAATTTCTCGAAAAACGCCATCAAAGCCGATACCCTGGGCATGGACGTAAAGTACGGCCTGCCGTTCCTGGCGGCGGCGCACCCGGAAAACGAGCTTAAACTGATAAAGTCCCTGGAGCCGCTATTTGCCGGCGACGGCAAAACCGCCACCGTCCTGGTGGGGCACGGCTCGGAGAAAGATTTCGAGTATAACGAGTGGTTCATCAACATTGATAAATACCTGCGGGAACACTACAAAAACGTCTTTTTGGGGACGATTCATGGCCCGCCGGGCACCGATTTTGTCGCCAGCGTCAAGGCCTCGGGCTGCGACAAGGTACGCTTTGTCTCACTGATGATGAGCCGGGGCGGCCATATGCCGCTCGACATCGTGAACGACACTAATCCCGAGTCCTGGAGCCGCCAGGTCGGCCTGCCCGCCGAGCCGGTTGACAGTTTCAGCACCAACCCGGCGCTCCGGGAATACTTCACAAGCAGCATCCGGACGCTGCTCGGCCAGTTCAAATCCTGAGGCATAGCCGCGTAAAAGGAGACTAAAATGGAAACCAGAACCGCCTACTTTGAAAAACCGGGGCCGGCGAACACCGAGACCACCCTGCGCCTGGCGCGGGAGCGCGCCGATGAGCGGGGCACCCGCCAGGTCGTGGTGGCTTCTACCTGGGGAGACACGGCGCTTAAGGCGATGGAGGTGTTCAGCGGGTTCAAAGTGGTTATCGTCGGCATCGTCACCGGCCCACGCGAGCACGACCCCCAGTCCACCATCTACCAGCCCTTTTCCCCCGAGGCAAAAAAGGCCATCGAGGCTAAAGGCGGCGTGGTGCTGCACACCACCCACGCTTTCGGGGGCATCACCCGCGCCCTGCGCGACCAGCAGGACTGGAAGACCAGCCCCATCAGCCTCATCTCTACGGCGCTGCGCGTTTTCGGGCGCGGTATGAAGGTCGCCTGCGAGATAACCATGATGGCCGCCGACTCCGGGCTGGTAAGCCTCACCGAGGACGCCATCGCCATCGCCGGCAGCGGCCGCGGCGCCGATACCGCAGTCGTGCTGCGCCCGGTGAACGCCCACCGTTTCTTCGACCTGAAGGTCAAGGAGATTATCTGCAAACCGCTCTCTTAAGTTAAGCTAGGAGGCCAATAATGGCACGCACCGCAATCATCTACGAAACCCAAACGGCCGAGCAGGCCGCCGCCGTCAAAAACCTGATGCTCATCCTTGGGGCAGGACGCTACTTCAAGACCGGGGAATTCGTCCCGGAACTGAAAGACACCTATGATTTCTATTTCATCGGCGGCCCGGCGGGTGGGGGCAATCCCGACACCAGGCTCACCGACTTCGTCTCGAACAACCTCGACTGGCTGCAAAAGAAGAGGTTGGTGCTCTTCGCCCTCGGAACGGCCGGCACGGCCAGTAACGACAGCTTTGCCCCGTTACACGAAATGCTCGGCGGCGCCGTGCTGGGCAAGGAAGTTATCAATGTCGCCAACCTGCCCGCCATCGCCGAGGCCGGTCTCCGTGTCAAGGCAATTCGTGACGACGGCGATGTAAAACTCCCGGCGCCGGAACTAAAACAGCACATCGAGAAGCTCCTCGAAGGTCACAAGTACTGCACCCTCTGCACCGGCCACGGTGACCGGGTGCGCGGCACCGCCGTGACCTACAAATACCACGACGGTCACATATACATCATCTGCGAAGGGGCGGCCAAGTTCGCCAACCTGATATTGAACGACAACGTCTGCATCTCGATTCACGCGCCCTTCGGCGGGGTGGGCACCGCCGGCCTCCAGCTGACCGGCAAAGTCAAAATCCTCGACCCGGCAAGCGACGCTTATCGCCGCATGATGGAAATCAAGGGCAGCGATTACCAGCGCCTGACATCACTGCCCTGGATTGTCTGGGGACTGGATGTCAAACTGGAAAAGGCCGAGTTCTGGTGGGCCGAGTGGCGCAACCGGGGCATCGGCCCCAAGCAGACCTACCACTTCGAATGATAGGGTCTATCGCGAGGACAGGAAAATGACGGAACTGACCGAATTCGGGCGGCTGCGCACCTCGGGCATCAAGACCCGGCTCCCGCGACCGGAACTGGAACGGCGCATCACGGCGGCGTTCAAAGCATACAACGTCTGCGTGCTGGCGACCTGCCTTAACGACGTACCGAGGGCGACACCGATCGAGTATTACTCTGACGGCCTGGTAATTTACGCGCTGGGTTCGCGCCAGACCAAGCTCATCAACCTGGAGGGTAACCCCCGTATCAGCGTCGGCATCTATAACAAATCGTTCACCGACTGGACGGACTGGTACGAGATTGTCGGCCTCCAGATTACCGGCCTCCCCGAGCTTTTGCGCTATGCTGATGACCCCGAAGCTTATCTGGCAGCCTTGAGCCACTATGACTGGCACAAATACCGCCGCGCCATGGGACGGCCTGACGACGAACCGCGAAATTCCACCATCATCAAAATCACTCCGACTAAAATCGAATACCGCGACTTGGGGATGTTGCGCGAGGGTTATGCTGCCTCACAGGTCTGGACCGCACCATAAGAGGAGATGGTAAAAATGGCAACCCAGTTTCGCCGGCTGATGACCGCAAAAGCCGATAAGCAGCTCCCCAAGGACGAGCTCTGGGGACGCATCGTAACCCTGTTAAAGGGACAGACGATGTGCACCCTCTGCACCTGCCTTAACGACGTGCCCCGGGCGACGCCGCTGGAATACTACCTCCACGATGCTTCGCTCTACATGGTGGGGCACAAGGGCGTTAAACTGGAAAATATCAGGCAAAACCCCGGGGTGAGCATCGGGGTATATAACCACGTGCACCCCCGGTGGGGCGACGGCGGCAACTGGCTCGGCGTCATCGGCGCCCAGATTACCGGCACGGCGCGGCTCGTTCCCGATGATGTGCCAGAGTTTTTCGAGGCCTACAAACGCTTCGCCTCGCCTACCTCGACACCGGCTAACCCCGGGGAAAAACCCCGCGGACGCATCATGATTGTGACTGATATGGAGCGTGTCGAGTATAATGACATCGCCCTCAAGCTCGAAGGCTACGCCTCGAAACAGGTCTGGCGGGCGTAACGGCCTGACCCGCCTAAAGCCGTCGTTTTCATACTTTTGCACAGGAGGCTAATTTTGCCGTCACCGAAAAAACTTACCGCTGATGCCGAACAGGCCCTGGCTACCGTGCTTGGCTGGTGCGCCCCCATTCTACACGCCCGGCGCCGGGAAAATATCCTGCGCCTGGCCGGTCTCCTGGCTCTGGAGAAGGGAATTCCGGAGATTGACCGCGCCACCCTGATTGAGGCCGCCAGACTTGTCCTCCACCCCGGCCACGCCCCGCTTTTCGCGAGAATGGAGGCGCCGCTTGACCCCTCGGGGGTCAAGCAGACCTACCTCAACCTGGAGTCTTACTACGCCGCCACCCGGATTGCCAAGCGCTGGGAATTCACCGGCCCCAAACCGGAGAAACCGGCCGGTGAGATGAAAGTTCTGGCCCTGAACGCCAGCCCGCGCCGGGAAGGCAACACCGGCACCCTGATTGACGAGGCGCTGCGCGGCGCCGCCGCTGCCGGGGCCGATGTCGAAAAAATCCACCTTGCCGAAGTGAACATCGGCCACTGCGTCAACAACCTCATCCAGCGAGACTACTTCATAGCGAAAAAACAACTGCCCGCGCTTGAGATTTCCTACTGTGAATACGCCCGTGGTTGCGAAGACGAAGCCCATAAGGGCGCCTGCGCCCTGAGGGACGACATGCCGTCTCTCTACGCTAAAATCCAGGCGGCGGACGCCGTCATCGTGGGCTTCCCCATCTACAGCGGCTGGGAATCAGCCCTGCTCTCCAACTTCCTGGAGCGATGGGACCGCTACCGGAACTGCACCCAGAACCAGCCCATCGGCGGCCGCAAAAAACGCGGTATGGTCATAAGCACCTGGGGCTACCTCGACATCACGACCAACGACCACATTCTCGAAAATAACATCACCAAGCTGTACTACCGCGGCGTAAGCGCGGTCGAAGTGGTCGTGGCCTGCGGCGTGGTCGGTATGTTGAGCGGCCTGGACACCGAGGGCCGTGCCATCATCCGGCGTTTTCCCGATGAGATGGCCAAGGCCTACGCCGCCGGGCGGACGCTGGTCACCGGAGAACGCTGACGGCCGGTGGCCGCCATCATTGCGGGTTTTTTAGCTCTTCCAGCGCAGTGCGGATAGCCTCGGTGATGGGGATTTGCTCGGTGCAAATGCCGTCGCAGCCCTCGCACAGGGTACAGTCCTCAAGTATCCGGCGCGCCATTTTATCCGGCGGCGTTCCGTCAAGCATCTTGCGGATGATGAGCAGGCGGTACATCGGCGAAAATCGCTCGTCCAGGTAAAGCTGGTAGCTGTGGCAGACGTCAAAGCACATGCGGCAGGCCCCGCAACGGATAATCTCATCACGTATGGACTCGTCCATAGGCTAAAGCCCCTCGAACGGCCTCAGCGGGGGTAGCGCCTTTTCTTTCTTATAGCCTTCCCACAGGTCAACCCATGCCGGGTTTTCGGCACGCACCGGGATGCCGCGCTCGTCGGCGGTATCAATGCACTCCTGATAGGCCTCGCAGTAGCGGTCAACCAGGGCGGCGTTAGCCTGGCTGCGTTCTTCGAGGGCGTTAGTCCAGACGCCCTCTTCCTTGAGGGTCTGCCGCAACCCTTCGTGCACCGGTAAAAACGTCTGTTTCAGCTCGGCCAGGACGGTCTCAAGGTTAGCCCACTTCAGCTTCTCGTGGCGGTCTTTGATGACATCGTAATGGCGGTGAAGCCAGCTCACGGTGCGGTAGACCAGGATTCTGTCGGTGTCGCGGTGCGCCAGCATCAGGTGGGTACCCACGATGCCCCATTTGCCGATGCAGGAGGGCACGCCGACAAACATCACTCCGAATCCCTCCATCGGGTCAACTTCGTGAAAACGTTTGGCGCCTTCGGGGTCTTTTTCGGCGTTCATCTCAAGCCATCGAATGCCCCCGGACTGTTTCTCCGCCTCGGCAACCACCGGTGACAGCGGCATGGCAAAGGCGAGGTCGGTTCTCCCCTCTATCACCGAACGCACCGTGTCGGCGTAAGATTTATGCTCAATCCACTTGATATCCGCGGGGCTGACTTTTGCCCAGGCGAGCAGCCCTTCCACGATGTTACGGCTCGCCGGGTTACCCGCCAGGCTGGCAAGCCGAGTGCCCGGCTTGACGTCGTAAATCTCTTTGATAGGCGAGTCGCCGCGCACCATGAAACCGGCGTTGTTTTTCGACTGCGCCCAGACGGCGCAGACGGGGAAGGGGCCGCCCTCGCGGTCGGCATATTCGCCTTCCGCCGTCAGCATCTGGCCGGTCTCGACGCGCGCCCCGGTGGTATAGTGGAAACGCCCCGCCTTGATATGTCTGAAACAATTTGAGGCGCTTTCATCGGAAGTCACGATGAGCTTTGAACCAACCTCCTGTGCCAGCGGGTCACCCCAGCCGTGAGCAACCTCGGCGCCAATCCCCTTCCAGGCGATGACGCGCATTTTCGGCGGCCACTTCCAGCGCCCCGACTTCTTCGGCGGGTCGAGGTCAACGTAATCGGCCGCCGGCGCCAACTCCGCCATCTGCCGCCCGAGCTTGCGGCAGTTAACCAGGTCGTCGGTGGTAGGGTCTTCAAAAGCGACCACGGTGGGGAAGACACGCCGGAAATTAAGCTGCTTCATCAGGTTATCAACCGTGGCGATACAGGCATCGCCGCCGACCCCGGCGCTCACCACCCAGGCATAAGGCTTGATGCCAATCTCTTTCTTCATCTTGAGCCAGTCGTAGTCGTAGCGGTCCCAGTAGTCGCGGAACATGCCCGATTCCTTCTGGAAATAATTGCCGGTACCCATGATGACGGCGTCGCAGTTGACCAGGTCTTCCCGCCTGGCATCCAGCGTCTTCCGGACGATAGCCTCGCTCCCGGCCTCGCGCACTCCCTCGGCAGCGGCGAGTATCATCTTCTCGGTATGGCCGCTGTGCGAGTAATAGAGAAAGAGGACCCTTTTCATATTATGTTACCTCCGGTCTATTTTTGACTTTATTGCGAAAGAAACTGGCTGGAAACTGCGGCAAACCCGTCCAGCGCCCGGGTGACACCATCGAGCCAGACCGCCAGTACCGGGGCATAACAATCCAGGCCGCGCTCCAGCCGGCACTCGACCCCGGCGGCTTTGAGCCGGCCCGCTAGTTCCGTCATCAATGCCCCGCACTCCCCGCTTACCGGCGTCATGGCAAGCGGGCGCAGGCACACCGCGCTCCCCAAAGCTCCGACTTCGCGAGTCAGGCCGTCCGGGTCGCCGGTAAAAGCCAGCGCGCCCTGCCGCCTCAGATAACGGTCGAGACGCAAAAGCGAAGGACCAGGCCCGCCGCCCGACGGGCAGACGACGGTTACGGTGCCAGTTTCACGTCCGGTAAGCATCGCCTTTGCCACCCGCGCTAGACTATCCGGAGAGCCAAGGAGCGGCCAGGCATACTCTACGGTAAGGCCAGGGGCAGGCACAGCGAGAATGCTTCGGCAGAGATCGTCATCGGCCAGCGTCAAAGGCGCCACCACCAGGTTGGTCTTCCCCTGTGCGGCCAGCTCGCGGAAAACGCCGTCCAAATCACCCACCGCAACCAGCCTTACCTCGTGCTCCCGGAAACGGTCGCAGGCTATCTCCAGAGTTTTGGCGGCGTCATCACCGCCGGCTTGAACGATGAGGATAACCGGCTTCGGGACGGCCTCGGCCTTCTTCGTCGGTACATCAATCGGCACCGGCACGTAGAGGTCAACCATTACGCTGGCATCAGCGCTCACCAGCTCCCGCCCGCGCTCCCGGCACCGCGCCAGCACCTCTTCCGACGGCCGGCCTTTCGAGGTTACCGGCTCGAAAGCCTTTTTCAGGTTCATGCCGGCGCTCATGCGCTCGATGATGGGCAACTGCCGGTAGGGGTTTGCCGAGGCCGAAAGACAGCAGAAGTACGGCCGGGGCTTCATCCCGCCGGCCTTGTTTTTCTTGTTGAGACGCATGTGCTCGCGGTCGAACCAGTCCTTGAGGCGGCCATGAATGTAGCCGTAGTAGTTGCCGCTGCCCCAGATGAGGGCGTCGCACTGTTCGACATCGGCGCCGGTGGCATCGGCGGCCTCCTTGATGTTGACGGTAGCGCCCGCCGCCTGAGCGCCTTCCGCCGCCGCCCGTACCATCAACTCGGTATTACCGCTGCGCGAAACGTAAATGATGCTGATAACCCGGTTGGCTATTTTCTCCATCTAACGATTCCCCATATTAACCGGTCTGCCAGTCTGGTGGAATATTTTGGTATCCAACGACGCCCCATTTGAAATGGGCTAGCGAAAACGTATTGACAATTATCTTGGTATCCTTTAATATTTCGAATTATACCATAAAATAGCTCCGAGTCAACGCTGAAGGGCGATAATTTCTCACGAGGTAACGATGCCCCCGATACCGAGAGACGTTTTCAACGAGAGCCTGCACCTTCTGAGCGCGGTAAACCGCTCCCTGTACGAAGCCCGCAACGACGAACTCCGGCCTCTGGGCATAACCAGCCAGCAGTCGGCTATGCTGCACCAGATTAAGTCACTGGGTGACGAAGCCACCGTGACCAACGTCGCCCAGCGCCTCCACCGCGACGTAAGCTCAGTCTCGGATATGCTGGCGCGCCTGGAAAAACGGGGGCTGGTGCGCCGGTTTATTGACCCCGGCGACCGCAGACAGGTCTACGTGTTTCTCACCGAAAAAGGCCAGGAGGTACGCGACCAAAGCCAGAAGGAAAACAGCATCATCAAGCGGGCCAGGTCGCAGCTCGGCGATGGTGAAATTGAGGAACTCAACCGGATATTGAAAGAGCTTTACCGAATCTGTCTGGAAAACCCGAAAGTCCCGGAGAGCGAAACCGAAGTCAGCCTTAGATAAAATTCATTTGAGAAGGTGCAAAGATGCCTGTTAACCGACCGGTAATCATCATCGCCGCCTACGGCACCGGCGAACCCGAGGCGCAAAAATGCCTGGAGGCCCTAGACGGTCAGCTCCGCCGCCATTTCGCCGGCTACGAGGTAAGGTGGGCCATCCTGGTGGACTGGCTCATCAAGCGGTTTAAGAAAGAGGGCAAAATAAACCTTTTTGCCCGGGGCGAGCCGGTACAGGGGCTTGCTGAGCTCTATAAGGAGCTGAAAGCCGCCGGGAAGACCGAGGCGGTGGTGCAGGGGCTGCTGGTGCACGAGGGTTCAATCAGTGACGGCGTCTACCAGATGCCGACCGAGGGGCTGCGGGTCGAATACGGCAAGTCTCTCCTGGATGCCGCCGGGCGCAACGTTGACGAGGTGCTTAAAGCCGTCTCGCCCTATTTCGGCAAAGAAAAAGAGATTACCATCCTCATCGGGCACGGCTCGGGCGACGACGAGCGCGCCAACGTGCCTTTCCAGCGCATGGATAGTTATCTGAAAGAGCATTATGCCGACGCCTACATGTGCATGATTCACGGCTCGCCCTCGCCCGATGAAATTCTGCCCGGAATTGACAGCGCGCGCTTCCGCCGCGTGGTCTTCGTGCCCCTGATGATTACCGCCGGCGAGCACGTGCTGCACGAGGTCGTCGCCGATAATCCCAAATCCTGGGTCGGGCGGCTGAAACTGCCCTATAAAGTTGCCCCCAGCTTCAGCGAGATACCCGAGGTCGTGGCGATATATATCAAAAGCATCGAAGACGCCTTGCGGCGGCTGGGCGCTGGATAGGAGGCCATTTTTGAAAGCCAGTCGAAACTACCGCAAAGAGTATAAATGGCCGGCAGAGTATCACATGATTACCTGGCTGGGTACCCCGGTCATCGCCGCCCACAGCTGGGCCGACCTGCTTGCCCAAGATACCGGTATGAAGATGCACATCGGCGGCACCACCATGACGGTGAACCGTTTCCGCTGGCTGCGCTCCGGGCTTTCCCAGCAGACCGAGGGCACGCCTTCCGAGACCAGTCAGATGGTGATGGCCGACCGCCGCTACGCGGTGCGCGACGGCGGGCCCTTCCCGGTGCGGGTACTGTGGATTAAGTCCAAGGGCAACGCCACTTTCTTCACCCGCGGCGATTCCAAAATCAAAACGCCGCACGGCATCAAGCCGGGCACGCGCATCACCGACATGAACCCCTACGTGGCGGCGACGCGGGTGGTTGACGGCCTGCTCGCCTGGGCACAGGTTAAACATGAGGACATCGTGTGGGTGCCGGTATACAACTCCGACGATAACATCGGGGCGGTGGTCGAGGGGCGAGCGGACATCTGTTTCAGCATGCCCTCGACAACACAGGCGGCCAGGGCTGCCACCAACCCTTTCGGGCTATCCTGCGTCGAGCTTAATGCCGAGGCCGACCCCGAGGGCGCCCGCCGCTACCGGCAGTGTGACCCCCTCATCAACTTCGGCATCATCCCGAAAGAGGTGCTGCCGGCTATCGGCGGCAAGTGGGGTACCCAGGGGCTGAACCTGGAGTTTACCAGCGCCCGCGAGCCGGCGGAGCAGGTCTACCAAATCGCCCGCTGGCTCGACGAAAACCACGAACGCTACAAAGACGGCAACATCGCCAACCTCTTCCGCACCCGCCAGTGGCTCATGAAAGCCCTCGAGGAAACCTTCGTGCCGGTGCACGAAGGCCTGAAAATGTATCTGCGGGACCTGGGGCTCTGGACGGCCAAACACGAAAAGCGCGACCGCAAGAACCTGGAAATCCTTAACGGCTACATCACCGAATTCCAGAAGATCATCTGGGCGGCAGACGATAAGGGGCTTGACCTGGTGCCGGAAAACGAAGAATGGATACATTTCTGGGAAAGCCATCGCGATAAGACCCTGCCGCCCATCAAGCTCTGGGCAAATTTAGAGGAGGAATAGCATGAATCAAGAAAAACAATTCCAATGGCCCGAGAGGTTCCGGGTGATTGCCTGGAAAGGCGTCGGCGTGGAGGTCACCAAGGCCTGGGGCGGCCTGCTGGCGAAGGACAAAGGTATGAGGCTGGTGGTCGCCCCCGAGGTGAACAGCGTTAACCGCTTCAAGTGGGTCGGGCTGCGGCTTTTCCACATCACCGCCGGCGGCACCACCGAGACCAGCCAGATGATTGAGGCCGACCGCAAGTACTCCGCCCGCGACACTGGCCCTTTCCCGGTGCGCGCCGTCTGGGCGCAGTCTCGGTCGCACTCCGGCTATTTCGTGCGGGCGGACTCGCCCATCAAAACCCTCTACGACATCAAACCGGGCACGCGTTTCGCCGATATGTCACACTTTGTCGCCAACGTGCGCATCGTGGAGGCCTTCCTCGCCTGGGCGAAGGTTAACCCCAAAGACCTCGTCTGGGTGCGGGGCGACAGCTACAAGGAGAATGTGGATTCGGTACTCGAAGGCCGGGCGGACGTCTGCTTCGGCATCCCCACCTCACCGGCGGTCTTCGAGGCCGAAAAGCACCCAATCGGCATAAGATGGATTGATATGAACTCGGCGGAGGACCCCGAGGGCGCGGCGCGCTTCCGGGTAATTGACCCCCTGGTTGACTTCGGGCCGATGTTCAACGGCGTGCCCTCCAGCATCGGACGCTGGGGCACCGTCGGCACGAGCCTCTACGTCACTCACCGAGATACCGATACCGGCCTGGTCTATGGCATCGCGAAATGGATGCACGACAACTACCCGCGTATCAAGCAAAGCCACTCCTGGGGCACCTGGATGAACCTGGAGACCCTGCTCGACGAACTGGGGCGGACTTTCATACCGGTGCACCCAGGGCTGGAGCAGTTCCTTAAAGAGACCGGCAAATGGGATAAGACGCTAGAGACACATAGCCGGGTTAACGCCGCCCTCATTGACCGCTACCACGAGGCCTTCCAGGACTGCAAGGACATAGCCGATGATAAAGAGGTTGTCATTGACCCGGAAAACCCCGAATGGACCAAGATGTGGGAGGACTATAAGAAAGAGCTGGGGATTCCCCAAATCGTCATGACGCCGAAGGACGCCAGAGCCTGAAACTGGCATTTTGAGACCGCCACACCGGGACACGCCACCCCCGTCCCTTGATAAATCCCGGCAGGGTCCTGATTAAATACCCATAAAACGGGATTGACGGTAGTGATAGCATTGCTGGTATAATGCTTGACAAACTTAGTTGAAGCGGGCTTTTCGGCAGCTAAAACTATTAGGAGGTGGTGTGATGAAAAGGTGGACGGTTTTAATGGTGGTGGCGGTGTTACTGGCGCTCACGGCCTGCCGCCCGGCGACACCGACCCAGACGACTCCAGAACAAACCCCGGTCGGCGAAACGCCGACCCTGGTTAAAGAGGGTGACAAAACTCCGGTCTCCACCGGAGTTCTCACGCCTAACCCCGTGGAAACTTCGATGCCCATCTATGGTGGCACCCTTTCTTACGCCACCAAGCTCCCCACCAGTTTCGACGGCCATAAAAAATTGGCTTATTCACAATCTTCTTATATGCCGGTCTTCAACCAGCTGGTGATTTACAACCTCGATTACAAGGAGACCACTCCCGAGAATCTCATCGGTGACCTGGCCGAGAGCTGGGGAATAAGCGATGACGGCACCGAAATCACCTTCAACCTGCGCCAGGGGATAAAGTGGCACGACGGCATGCCCTTTAGCGCCGATGACGTGGTCTACAGCCTGGACAAGATGACCGATGTAAACCGTAGCGCCATCTCGGACTGGTTCCCGGCCTACGAGAGGGCCGAGAAGGTCGGTGACTACACGGTGAAAGTCCATCTCAAGTACCCGTCGGCGGGCTTCTTAACAGTCCTGGCTGAGGGCGAAGCGGTCATCCAGCCCAAGCACCTGGCGGGCACCGATGACCAGACGAAGGAGTTCATGGTCGGCACCGGCCCCTTCATGGTGGACGAATTCGTGGTGCGCGTTCATATCAAGTACCAGCGGAACGCGGACTACTTCAAAAAAGACAAGTACGGCAACCAGCTGCCTTACCTCAACCAGTTAATAATCTACGAGGCCCAGAATGTGGTGGTTAACGATATGCTGATTGGCCGGCGGATTGACTTCCGGGGGCCCACCGCCGGCGTCGCCACAGTCAATTCCTATCAGCAACTGACGGAGGGGGCGCCGGAGTTGCTCTGGCAGAAGCTGGAACTGGATTTCAGCGCGGTGATGTTCCTCAATACCGAGCATGCGCCACTGGACGACATCCGGGTGCGACGCGCCCTGGGGCTGATCGTTGACCAGGAGAGCCTGATTGTCGGCTTCACCGGCGATGCCCGGTTCGGCATCACCGATATCGGCATCCTGGGACCTTCCCTGGGCCTGCACGAAGAAGAGATTCGTCAGCTGATGGGCTGGGACAAGCCCTATGAGGAAAGGATCGCCGAGGCTCAGCAACTGATGGCCGAAGCCGGCTACCCCAAAGGCTTCAAGCTGAACATGCTGTCCGACGGGGGGGCCACTATGACCGAGGGCAGCCTGTCCCTGGTATTCGCCGACGCGCTGCGCAAGTACCTGAATATTGACGCCGAGGTGAACATCGGCCTCGGGCAGACCGAAATCTACAAGCGCCGGGCAGAAGGCAACTTCGACCTCTACACATCGTCGCTGAGAGTCGAGCGAGACCCGACCCGGCTTGCCGAGTATGCCACCACCGGCGGTTTCGCCAACTACTCGCATTACTCCAACCCCGAGGTGGACAGGATACTCGGCGGGCTGGACCGCATCTTCGACCCGGTCGAAAGGCGGGAGGCGGTCTGGGAAGTCGAGCGCATACTGCTCACCGACCTGCCGATGCTACCCACCGGGACGTTCATCGGCAACCTGATGCCCTATTATCCCCACGTGAAAAACCTGCGGTGGGTGAACATGCGCTACTCCAATACGGTGCGTCTTGAGGACGTCTGGATTGACGAATCGCTACGCGTCAAGTAGATTTTTAAACGAAGGGAGTTTGGTTTTGAAAATTCTCGCCATCATCGGCACCAACGTAACCAATGGCACCGGGAAAAAGCCGTCAGCGGAGAGGATGGCCGACTACTTTCTCGACCGGCTGGCCGGCTCGGGCCACACCGCCGAACAGGTCGTTCTCAGCGGCTACCGGATTGACTACTGCGACCACTGCGAAATCTGCGACAAGGAAGAGGACTGCTCGCTGGGGGACGATTTCTGGCCTATCTACGAAAAGATGAAGGCCGCCGACGCCATCGTTTTTTTCACCACCGTAACCTACGGCATGATGAACCCCAAGCTGGCCGCCTTCCTGCAGCGGACCGGCCGCATCGCCCGCTCAAACGGCAAACAGTTTGCCGGCAAGATTACCGGCCTGCTAACCGAAGAAGTGCGGACTACCGGCATGCCGGTGCTGGAACAGTTCAAGCTCTGGACTGAGAGCGAGGACATGAAGCCGCCGCTGGTGGCGAGGGTCAGTTTCGGTTCGAATGCCGAGGGCAAGCACGTCAGTCTCGCGGAAATAGAGCCGGTGCGCCAGGCGAAGGCCCGGGAACTGGCGGAAGCCTTCATTGACCGCTGAGAAAGAGCCTTTCATCACGGTTGACTCGGAATACGCCGGCGGCGGCGCCTGGTGCGGCCGGAAGTGACAGCCGGACTCATTTCAGCTTGCCCGCCTGCTGGAGAGATTGCATTGCTGACGGGTCAGTCCTGGGGTCACCGCCGCGGAAAAAGCTTTCCGAAGGGTAGCCGAGCGCCAGCCGGATGGTGTGCCCCTCCGGTGAGAGGGGCTTCACTATCGTTACCCCGTCAAATGAGGCCGAAGAAAGGGGCGTCCAGAAAGCGCCCCAGTAAACTGGCTGGCGATTAACCGCGACAGCAAAGGCCTTCCCGCCAACCGGGATGGGAAGCTCGAAAATCCTTTGCGCCGCCGCTGGCACAAGCTCCATCTCGTGCGTTTGGCGGTCGTAAGAGACGATGTCCTCCAGTGACAGGAGCGGCCTTTCGGCAATCTCAATGTGGCTGAACTTCGGCATCTGCGACACCGGTACGTCCTGCGCCGTAAGATATATGGCAAACCCTTCGCCGCCGGACAGGGGACGGACCGCAGTACAGCCTCCCGCAAACAGGGCCGGAAGCATCAGCATCGCCAGAAGTACCAGCCTGAACATCATCCCCTCAGCCGAAATAAGTCCCCTACGGCCTGCCCCAGGAATACCTGACGGCCTTATTCGGGCATTTGTCAACGCAGGTGCCGCAGAGGGAGAAGAGCAAGACCATAAGGCTAGCCCTACCAGGGGGCCTCACGGGACTTGAGCGAGGCTATCAGGGTATCAAGCGGGATGGCGGCCAGCGTCATGGTCTGCATCGTGCCCCGGGCGGAGAGCCGGGTGGAAAGCCGGGCCATCACCTCGTTTGACGGCGCTTCCAGGATGTTGACGAAGTCGTACTGCCCCAGAAGGGCGTACTGGTCGAGGATTTTCGCCCCCAGCATCTCCACCTCTTTATTGATTTCCCGCAGTGTTTCCGGGTTCTCGTTGGTCGCTTCCCGGCCCTTGTCCGTGAGCGTGGTGAGCATCAGATATACCGGCATAGCAGCCTCCTCTTGCTGGCGATTTCCCTACATTATGTGGCTAAAGAGGCGGCGTTTGTCAATGCGGCATTCCCTTCGAAAACTGGCCATCTTAAAGAAGCAGAGCTGCCGTACCATTGATCAAATACCCCGATATGGGTCTGGCTTTAGTTTTGAGTTCTATTCCACAAGATGGGTTAGCCTCATTACAGCCTGAAGGCGGAAGGATTCCCGCTTAGCTTAATTTTTTAATCACGGACTCGATGATCTTTCTGGATTCGGATTGATTATACCCTAAGACGCTAGCGGAAAATATGAGGTCATTCTGCTCCCACAAGTACTGAAATGAAGATACTGGAAACCGTTGACCAGACCGAAGAACTGTGCCGAAACCGCTGTACTCTAAAACTTCAATCCCTGCTAACTCTATCGGGGTGTAATCGGGATTCTCTTCGGCAAGAGTGTACCTTGGCGATGTTGGAGGATACCAGTCTTGTAACCGGCTTTCGGAAAGATCGATATCTCTGGCGCTCGGTAAATAATGGAAAAAAATCGACAAACTCGGAACTTTGCCATCAGGACCAGGTACATAACCGAAGACCATATCAATGTCGTAGGATTTCATTCCACCCGGTAGATAATCAGGTAGTATTATGGGGAAAGGCACCTTCTTTTGAAGCTCTTGTAGCCGTGTTAGATCATTTGTCCGGACTGTACCATCTGGATATTCCTCCCAATAAATAGGACCGCCACGATTTACTGCTGTGCATGAAACAACTTGAAATAGAGATAAGATTATTGTAAGTATCACCATTACAATTTTCGTTAATCTTCTCATTAATATGTCCCTTATGGCATCTCTCTAGTTTATACACGTATTATATCACGCAGTTTTAATCTCAGATTGCTTGGACGTACGCGTGGAAGGGCAAACATCCCAATACCCGACCCCGATTTTACAAGAACTCCGGTTGACCTATGCCCATCGCCCGCAGCATATGACACCCGCAACGCAAATGGGCTATAATGGTGTTCGTATTTTCCAGTTGATTCACGGATAACCCTGGTACAGAGGAAACAAGCGCGTGAAAATACTGCTTTCCGGCAACGAGGCCATCGCGCTCGGCGCTTACCACGCCGGCGTTAAAGTCGCCACCGCCTATCCCGGCACCCCCTCCACCGAAATCCTCGAAGCCGTCGCCCGCTTCCCCGACGTCTATGCTGAGTGGTCAACCAACGAGAAGGTCGCCATGGAAGTGGCGATGGGGGCGGCCTACGCCGGCGCCCGCGCGCTTTGCTCGATGAAGCAGGTAGGACTCAACGTCGCCAGCGACCCCTTTATGGCGGCTTCGGTGACCGGCATCCAGGCGGGGCTGGTGGTGGCCAACGCCGATGACCCCGGTATCCACAGCTCGCAGTGCGAACAGGACAACCGCTTCTATGCTCCCTTCGCCAAAGTCCCGATGCTGGAGCCGTCCGACAGCCAGGAAGCCTACGACCTGATGGCTTACGCCTTCGACATCAGCGAAAAGTTCGATACCCCGGTGCTGGTGCGGACGACCACCCGCATCGCCCACGCCAAGTCGGCGGTCAACGTGAGCGGCAAACGGCCATCTCCGGGACAGGCCAGCTTTCAGCACGACATGGGTAAGTACGTAATGCTGCCCACCAACGCGAGAGTAAGATGTCGGGTGGTAGAAGAGCGCAGCCGAAGGCTGGCGGAGTACGTTGAGAGCTTTCCCTTGAACGAGGTGGTCTGGGGTAAGCACCGGCTGGGCATCGTCACCAGCGGCGTCGCCTACCAGTATGCCCGCGAGGTCTTCCCCGGGGCATCATTCCTCAAGCTCTGTATGACCTGGCCGCTGCCCGCTAATCTGATACAAAAATTTGCGGATAAAGTGGCAAAACTGATTGTCATCGAAGAATTAAGCCCCTACCTTGAAGGGCGCATCCGGGAGATGGGTATTGAAGTCTCCGGCAAGGATTTTATTCCGGCGCTCGGCGAGCTGAACCCCGCCATCATCGAGCAGGCGGCGCATAAAGCCGGGCTGCTACCGAAGAGTTTCCCGGTTACACCGGTACGTCTCCCGACGGATTTGCCAAAACGCCCGCCGGTGCTCTGCCCCGGCTGCCCGCACAGCGGCGTTTTCTTTGTTTTGAGTATGCTGGGGCAGCGTACTAAGGGCAAAAACCCAAAAATCACCGTGACCGGTGACATCGGCTGCTACACGCTGGGAGCCTACCCGCCGCTCAATGCCCTGGACACCACCGCCTGCATGGGGGCGAGCATCGGCCAGGCCATCGGCATGGCAAAGGCCGGCGTCGGCGAGAAGGTGGTGGCGGTCATCGGCGACTCGACCTTCATGCACTCCGGTATTACCGGCCTGGTCAACGCCGTCTATGATAAAGCCAACATCGCCCTGCTCATCCTAGATAACGGCACCACCGCCATGACCGGCCACCAGGAGCATCCCGGCACCGGCGTAACCGTTCGAGGAGAAAAGACCCAGCCTGTCGAGCTGGAAAAGCTGGTGCGGGGCATCGGGGTAAAAGACGTGCGGGTGGTGGATGCCTTCGACCTCAAAGCTCTACGGACTAACCTGCGAGAATCCCTGCAAAGCCCGGAGCTTTCGGTGCTCATTGTCCGCGGGCCGTGCGCCGTGCAGGCCGAGCGGCAAACGCCGGAAGCGGTTGACGCCGCTTTGTGCAACGACTGCGACACCTGCCTGCTGGTGGGCTGCCCGGCGATTTTGGGCGGTGACGGCCAGGTCAAGATTGACGAAACGCTCTGCATCGGCTGCACCGTCTGCCAGCAGCTCTGCCCCAGGCGCGCTATCGCGCCTGAGTCCAGGAAGGCCGCCTGATGGAGAAACTGGATATTTTACTCACCGGGGTCGGCGGGCAGGGAATAATACTCGCCAGCGACATTATCTGTCAGGCGGCGCTCGGCGCGGGCTACGACACCAAGAAGACCGACGCCCTGGGCATGGCGCAGCGCGGCGGCGCGGTGGTGAGCCACGTGCGGCTCGGCGAAAAGGTCTGGTCGCCCCTCATCAAGGAGAGCGCGGCGGATATTTTAATTGCCTTCGAAAAGCTGGAGGGGGGGCGCTGGTGCGGCTACCTCCGCCCGGAGGGGACGGCCATCATCAATAACCAGGCCATCCCGCCGCTATCGGTAAACACCGGCACTGAAAAATACCCCGCCGACAAGGATATCAGGAGCATTTTTCGGCAGCGAACAAAGCACATTTACTTCGTCGAAGGCACGCAGACCGCAAAACAGCTTGGCGACGCCCGTGCCTTAAACGCCTACCTGCTGGGGTGCCTCTCGGCTCTTTCGCCTGCTATCAAGGTGCGGGACTGGAAAGCCCGGCTCGGCGAGAGAGTCCCGAAAAAAGCTCTCGAAATCAACCTGGCCGCCTTCGACCGGGGAAGAAAGGACATCAAAAATGCCTGAGTCGCAGGACGGCGTTGCTAAACTCCGGGAAATGGCGAAAGTCGAGCCGATTGCCCGGTTCTTTGACTTTAAGGTGCTGGAGCTTGGCCCCGGCTACGCTAAAGCCAGCATGCAGATGAAGCCCGAGTACCTCAACGTCAACGGCATGGTCTTTGGCGGCATCATCATGTCTATCGCCGACCAGGTGTTTGGCCTGGCGGTCAACACCATCGCCCACCCCAGCATCGCCGGGCAATTTAACATCTACTTTCTCGCCCGCGTCGAACCCCGGGATGAGCTGGTTGGCGAATGCCGGATGATTAAAAACGGCAAGCGCCTGGGCGTTTCCGAAATCACCGTCACCAACCAGCGGGGCGAGGTGGTCGCCAGAGCCACCGGCACGACGATTCCGGTAGGCAAGGGAACACGAGTTCCTTGACACCTCATTCGCCGTTATGTTACTCTTTTGAAGATTTGTCGGAGCGTAGCCGTGTCCACAATGGGGAATAACAAGTTCATCTTTACCCGGCGCACCCTGGGTGCGCTCGGGGGTAGGATAGCTGACTAACACTCACTATCACTCGCAGGTAATACCTCCCGGGCGGGAGGTATTTTTGTAATGCCGGAAGAGGCGGCCATTTGGGAAAAAGGGAAACACTACCGCAAATCGTCGTAGATAACTACCAGAAATGGGGCAGCCAGACCGCCATGTGCATGAAGCGCTACGGCATCTGGCAGAAATACTCCTGGCAGGATTACCACCGGCAGGTGAAGCATTTCTGTCTCGGCCTCATCGGCCTGGGGCTGGAGCGCGGCGACGTCGTCGCCATCATCGGCGATAACGAACCGGAATGGTTCTGGGGCGAGTTCGCCGCCCAGGCGGCGGGCGGCGTCACCACCGGCGTCTTCGTTGACTCCATCCCCTCAGAAGTAAAGCACATCGCCGCCCACTCCGGGGCGAAGTTCGCCATCGTCAACGACCAGGAGCAGACCGACAAGTTCCTGGAAATCAAGGACGAGCTGCCTGCCTTGAAAAAAATCATTTACTGGGACCCCAAAGGGCTCAGAAATTACGACGACCCCATTCTCACCAGCTTCGATGACGTCCTCCGGCTGGGGAGAGAATACGAAAGCACCCACCACGGCCTGTTCGAGGAGAATGTAGAAAGGGGCAATGGCGACGACACCGCCTTCATTTACTACACCTCGGGGACGACCGGCCTGCCCAAGGGGGCGCTGCTCAGCCACCGCGCCCTCATCAACACCGCCGCCCGTTTTACCGACCGATATCCGCTAGACAAAAATGACGACCTGATGAGCAACTTTCCGGCAGCCTGGGTAGGCGACAGCTTCTTCGCCACCGTGCCGCACCTGCTCACCGGGGCACGCCTCAACTTTCCCGAGGAACCGGAGACCATCGCCGAGGATACCCGGGAAGTCGGCCCCAACTTCGTCATCTACGGCCCGCGCCAGTGGGAAAGCATTGTCAGCGAAATCCAGGTCAAGATTATGGATACCCACCCCATGAAGCGGTTTTTTTACAACCTCTTTTTGCCGGTGGGCTACAAAATGGCAGATATGCAGTTCGAGGGCAGGACACCGAACCTGTTCTGGCGGGCGCTCTACCTTATTGCCCATCTGATTTTGTTCCGGCCGCTCAAAGACCGCCTGGGGTTGAGCCGGGTAAAGTTCGCCGTCACCGGCAGCTCGGTGCTCAGCCTCGACACCTTCCGCCTGATTCACGCCGTCGGCATCGAGCTAAGGCAGAACTACGGCTCAACCGAAGCTGGCTATATCTCCTCACACAGTAAAGGGGAGATAAGGTTCGAAAGCCTGGGACGGCCGGCGCTGGGCACCGAAGTAAGAATCACCGATGAGGGCGAGCTTCTGGTGAGAAGCCCCTGCATGTTCGGCGGCTACCATAACGACACCGCAAAAACGGCGGCGGTGCTGTCAGGCGGCTGGTGCCGCACCGGCGACGCCGTCAACATTGATGAGCAGGGTCACATCATCTTCATGGACCGGCTGGAGCATATGGGCGTGCTCAGTTCCGGCACAAAGTACGCCCCGCAGTATATTGAAGGCCGGCTGCGGTTCAGCCCCTACATCAAAGACGCCATGGTCGTCGGCGGCAAGGACAAGGAATACGTCTCCGCCATCATCAATATTGACTTCACCATGGCCTCAAAGTGGGCGGAGCGGCGCCGCATCCCCTTTACCACCTTTGTTGACCTGTCGCAGAAAAATGAAATCGCCGAACTGGTGCAAAAAGACCTGGCACGGGTCAATAGTTACCTGCCGGAAGGCTCACGCGTGCGAAAATTTGTCCTGCTGCACAAGGAGTTCGACCCGGACGAGGCGGAGCTTACCCGCACCAGGAAAATCCGCCGAGAATTTATGGAGACACGCTACTCCGACCTCATCAGCGCCATGTACCAGGATAAAGAAGATGTGGAAGTGGTGGCGCCGGTCACCTACCGCGACGGGCGCAAGGGCACGGTTACCACCAGTATCAAGATAAGGACAATCAGCGGATGACCGAACTTCTGCAATTTATAATCACCGGCCTGGCGCTGGGCATCGTCTATGCCCTGATTGCCCTCGGTTTCGTCGTCGTCTGGAAGTCCAGCGGGGTAGCCAACCTGGCGCTGGGGCAACTGGTACTGATTTCTGCGTGGTTCACTTACAGCATGCTGGCTCAGGCGCAGCTGCCGGTCTGGCTCGGCCTCCCGCTGGTGATAATTTTCGCGCTGTTTTTAGGGTGGGTCATCGAGAGAATCATCTTGCGCCCGCTGATTGCGCAGCCAATTCTTTCTCTGATTACCGTCACCCTCGGACTGGGCTATTTCCTCCAGGGACTGGTCGGCATCATCTGGCCCATGAGCCTAGCCGCCATGCCCCCCCTCTTCCCCAAGACACCGGTCCGCATCGGCACAGCGGTGGTCTCCCAGGAATACCTCTGGGCGGCGATTATCTCACTGGTGCTTTTCGGCCTTTTGACTTTATATTTCCGCTACAACCGGATGGGCATCGCTATGCGGGCGGCGGCGGATGACCAGAAAGCGGTGCAGGCCTGCGGCATACCGGTCACCCGGATTTTCTCCCGTTCCTGGATGTTTGCCTGTGTGCTGGCAGCGGTGGGCGGTGTTCTCATCTCCAGCATCGGGAATATCACCGTCGGCCTCACCCACACCGGGCTGCAGGCTTTTTCCGTCGTCATACTGGGCGGGTTAGACTCACTGCCAGGCGCCATCATCGCCGGGCCCATTATTGGTCTTTCGGAAACCATCGGCGCCGGTTACCTGACCCCGCTTACCTGGCCGGGTATCAGAGAGGTAATTCCTTTCATCATCATCATTATCGTGATGTTCGCCAGGCCCTACGGCCTGTTCGGCGAAGAGCGCATCGAGAGGATTTAGCATGGACTTACCTGCCGGTACGAGAAATTACTCCTACGCCCAGGACATGGCGATTTTCCGTACCAAGACGCACTGGATCCTGCTGGGAGTGCTCATCTTGCTATTGTTTGCCATGCCCGCCTACTGGCACGACTGGCTCTCCGTCGTCAACCGCATCGGCATCACCATCATCGCCGTGATGGGGCTCAACATCCTAACCGGTTACTGCGGGCAGCTCTCCATCGGGCACGCCGGATTCATCGCGGTCGGCGCTTATACCTCGGCCATCCTCGTGCAGCGTTTCGGGGTGCCTTTCCCGGTAGCCCTGATTTGCGCCGGCCTTTTCGCAGGCGTGGTGGGAATGTTATTCGGCGTACCGTCCTTAAGGGTGAAGGGCTTTTACCTAGCGATCAGCACCATCGCGGCCCAGTTCATCATCATCTGGGTAATCCAGCACTGGACATCCGTCACCGGCGGTTTTTCCGGCATGGACGTTAAAGCGGCTTCTATCGGCCCGATGGTTTTCCGGAGCCAGGCAAGCCAGTATTACCTGATTTTGATTATCACCATCATCAGCGTTTATTTCGCCAAAAACCTCTCGCGTACAAGGGTGGGGAGAGCCTTCATCGCCGTGAGGGACAATGACCTGGCCGCCGAGGTTATGGGCATCAGCCTCTTTCGCTACAAGCTCACCGCGTTCTTTATCGGCTGTTTTTTTGCTGGCGTTGCCGGCTCGCTGCTGGCGCATACCAGCCTCTCAATCAGCGCCGACTACTTCCCGCTCACCGACTCCATCCTGTTCATCGGCATGATTATCATCGGCGGCATGGGCACCATCCTCGGCCCCATCCTGGGTGTGATTTTCATACGCCTGATTGACGTGCTGGTTACCGAGCTGTCCCCAGCCCTGCAGAACGCTTTCCCCAACTTGCCGTCCGGCTTCACCTCGGGGATTGCACCGCTTTTGTTCGGTCTGGCTATTATCCTCTTCATCATCTTCGAGCCGAGAGGGCTGGCCCACCGCTGGCAGTTGTTCAAAGCGTCTTACCGGCTCTGGCCTTTCTCATATTGAAACTTTATCAAAAAGGTGGTGGTGAGTTCCATGTATATATGACCAAAGCACATACAGGACACCGCGAGCAATGAAAACCATATAAAAGGGGGAAAAATGAAAACCAATAGGTGGCTGCTGCTATCAGCGATTTTCCTAGTTTCAATACTGGCAATCACCCCGCTCCTAGCCGCCTGCGGGCCAAAGGCGCAGCCAAGCCAGGTGCTGAAAATAGGGATGATGACGCCGTCAACCGGGCCGGTGCCGGAGAAGGGCCTTCCCGGCCAGCACGGCATTCAGGACGCCATCGAATATATCAATACCGAGCTCGGCGGCGCCGGAGGTTACCCAATTGAGGTGTTATGGCGGGACAGCGCCTACGATATGGCGAAAGTCGGCACCATCGTGCAAAACTACATGAACGAAGGCGCTATCCTCTTTACGACTCACTCGTCATCCGAGATGAAAGCGGCACAGGGCAAAGCCAATGATGCCGGGTTCCCAGGACTCGCCACTTTTATTTCCACTATGAACCTGCACCCGCCGCAGCACATCTACGGCCCCACCCCGGACTATGGCGACGACTGGGTAGCATTCGCCAGGTACTATAAAGAAAACGTCTGGAAGGGCACCGGCAAACCCAAGATGGCGATGCATTTGCTCTCGGGCACGGTCGGGCAGGGCACCCTGGACGGCGCCCAGGCCATGGCCGACGAGATTGGCATCGAGCTGGTGGATGTTCAGAACCATCTCATCAACACCACCGATGAAACCGCAAGCCTGACGGTTATTAAGTCGAAGAACCCTGACGTTCTCTTTATCTCCAGCGTACCCGCGCCGACTGCGGTCATCATCAAAAACGCCAAAGACCTGGGTATGTATCCCGGCATCACTATCGGCGCCGCTTCGGCCAGCTTCACCAAGGCACTAGTTGACCTGGCAGGCGCCGACGTGGTCGAAGGCGTCTATGGCGTCTTCCACACCGTGAGCTGGGACGACGACGTGCCGGGCGTGGCCAAAGCAAAAGAGTACGTGATGAAAAATCACCCCGAAGACTACGGCAACATGGACTACTTCTCCACCTGGTCAACCACCCTCATCATCAGGGAAATTCTGGAACTGGCGGTGAAGAATGTCGGCTATGACGTCCTGGCAAAAGGCGATGCCGCCGCCTGGAAAGCAGTGGAGGAACAGGGCATCCAGAAGCTCAAGGGCTACACCGTGGAGGGCTTACAGGGCGGCACCGTGACCTATACGCCGGGCGACAACCGACTTAACAAATTCCTGAGAATATACCAGATCCAGGACGGCAAGATTGTGGCGCTCGGTGACTGGCAGGAAGCCCCGCTCATCAAGTACGCCGCCTACGGCGACCAGTAAAGTTTAAGAAAAGAGCCATTACGGCTGGAAAAAACTCTTCCCATCCCCCTCCCCCAGTTGGGGGAGGGGGATGGCCGGGATGGCAGTGGCCTTTTGAGGTTCGGAATATGCTCAGGCTGAACAATATCGAAGTCGCCTACCTCGGTGTCATCCGGGTGCTGCACGGCGTCTCACTTAGTGTCCCGGAGGGGACGATTGTTGCCCTGCTCGGGGCTAACGGCGGCGGTAAGAGCACCACCCTCAAGGCAATCAGCGGCCTGTTACGGGTCGAAGAGGGAGAGGTAACCGACGGCAGCATCGAATGGAATGGGGAAAGAATTGACCGCAAAAGCGGCGAAGAAATCGGCAAGCTCGGCATTATCCAGGCGCTCGAAGGCCGACACGTCTTCGAGCACCTGAACACCGAAGAGAACCTGCTGGTGGGGGCTTTCAACAATCCCAACCGCGGTCTGGTAAAACATGATCTGGAAATGGTCTATGATTACTTCCCCCGTCTCAAAACGCTACGCGCCAGTACCGCCGGTTACCTCTCCGGCGGCGAGCAGCAGATGCTCGTCATCGGGCGGGCGATGATGGCACGACCCAAACTCATGATGCTCGACGAGCCATCTTTGGGGCTGGCGCCGCTGATGGTGAAAGAGATTTACGACATCATCCACCGCTTCAACGCCGAGCAGAAGACCTCGGTGCTGCTGGTCGAGCAGAACGTACGCATCGCCCTCTCCATCGCCCACTACGGCTACGTGATGGAGAACGGCCACATCGTGCTCGACGGCACGGTTGATTTTCTCAAGAACAACGAGGACATCAAGGAATTTTATATGGGACTCTCCGCCGTGGGCACCAAGCGGAGCTACCGGGAAGTAAAACACTACAAGAGGCGCAAGCGATGGCTTTAAGGCAGGGCGAGTATTTTGACGGCCTCGAAACAATGACCTCTGGCGAAAGGGAGAAATATACCGACCGCAAGCTCGCACAGACGGTAAAATACGCCTACCGCCACGCCCCGGCGGCAAAGCGGCTGCTGGATAGGGCTGGCATCAGTCCGGCACAAATCCGTACCGTGAAAGACCTCGAAGTGCTGCCCGTCACCCGCAAGACCGACGTCATCGAATGGCAGAAAGCCGACCTCCCCTACGGCGGGCTGCTCGCCGCGCCCCCGGAGGAGGTGGAAAGAGTCTTCATCTCGCCCGGCCCAATCTACGAGCCGCATCAGCGGGCCGCCGTAAAATGGTTTGCCAAGTCGCTCTGGGCGGCGGGTGTCAGAAAAGGAGACGTTGCCTTAAACACCTTCACCTACCACATGTCGCCGGCGGGCATCTTGATTCACGAAGGCCTGCGGGACTGCGGGGCGACGGTGGTCCCCATCGGCACCGGCAACACCGACATCCAGGTGCAGACCATGCGCGACCTCGGCGTCACCGCTTTCGTGGGCACGCCGAGCTTCCTTTTGAGCGTCATCAAGCGGGCGGAAGAACTGGGTTATAACCTGAAAAAGGATTTTGCCCTGAAGCGCGCCTGGTTCACCGGCGAGATGCTTTCTCCTTCGCTACGCCAGACCTTCGAACAGGACTACGGCATTGCCACCTTCCAGACTTACGCCGTCACCGAGCCGGGCGGCGCCATCGCCTACGAGTGCCGCGAAAAATCCGGCCTGCACTTTATGGACGAGTACATTATCGAAATCGTTGACCCCCAGACCGGTAAGCAGCTCGGGCCGGGCGAAGTCGGCGAAATCGTGGTGACCCCCGTCCATAACAAAATCTGGGGATTGCTGCGCTTCGGCACCGGCGACCTTTCTTCTTACATCGCCGAGCCATGTCCCTGCGGCCGCACCGCCCACCGGCTCGCCGGCATACTGGGGCGCACCGGGGATGCCGCCAAAGTGAGAGGTATGTTCGTCGTTACCCGGCAAGCGGAGCAGGTCATGGCTAAATTTGCCGAGGTGGCGCGCTTCCAGATGGTGGTAACCCGCGCCGCCGAGCGCGACGAGCTTGCCCTGAAAGCCGAGCTTAAACAGGACACAACCGTTGAAGTTAAAGAAAAGCTGGCCGAGGCGATCGGCAAGGGTTTTCAGGACGCCTGCCGCATCAAGCCCGATAAAATCGAGTTTTTAGCGGGCGGGACTCTGCCTGAGCCTTACCAGAAGCTGGTTGACCAGAGGGTCTGGAAATAATTAGTGCGAAGTTGTAAAATATCTCCTCATCACCTGGGACGCCGAGAACCGGCCGGTATCAATCTCCCATAATCATTATGTCGAAAAAAGCATTAAAAGCTAAAATGGAGAGCAAATCACTCTTGAGGGGGAGTGTGCGCTCAAGCCGAAGTCGCCGCAAGCCTCATTCTATTTTAGTGTTTGTCAAAATCTTCTTTTCGGATACCGAGGTCTCTAAGTATCCCTGAGATAGTTCCTGACTTCAAGTCTCGGTTACCCCAATTAGGGATGGTGGTTCGTGCCTTTGTCTTTAAATTGAGCCAGATCTCGTGGCTGCCTTTGGCATATCGGTCAGGGACACAGCCTAAATTCTTTAGTCTTCGTGCAAGCTCGCGGTAATTCAAAGATAAAGTGTAACCTCAGCCGAAACCCTGGGACCAACGAGCTCGTAAGCGGTTCTTTCCACCTCTTCAGGAAGGTGCTCTCCGTGTTCTTTGAATGAGCGCATAAATTCAGCGGCAACGCTACGAAGGTTTTCCATGGCCTCGTCCGGGGTGTTACCCCAAGCCCGACAGCCAGAGAGCAAAGGAATCTCAGCCATATACTTGTTCTCGGTATCAGCGCTTGGTTGGTACATAATGACAGGCAATCTGTACTGCTTCATAGAATCGCACACCTTATCCGGTAACTACCCGAAGTGTACCTTTTCCTTCGTATAAAAGCAAATTGAACGAAGGGATGAGTCTCTCAGTCACATACTGGAGAAGAATAGAATTCCAATCGGGGCAGCGACAACATAACCTGGGACGCCGAGAACCGCCCGGTAACCATCTCCCATAATGGTACTTTAAGCTCCTTTGTTTACGACGGTAACGGCGTGCGCGTCAAGAAGACCACGGACAACGGAACCACCGAGACCATCCTCTACATCAACCAGTACTACGAGAAGAACTTGACCACCGGCGAGGTTACGACTTACTATTACCTGGGAAGCAGGCTGGTGGCTTCAAAACAGGATACCGATTTGAGATACCATCATAAAGACCACCTGACAGGAACTTCGCTGATGACGGACACTAACGGGGAACCTTTAGGCGCGATACTCTACCGGCCTTTCGGCGAAACCAGAGGTGGCTCGGTTCCCACCGACAAACTCTTTACCGGCCAACGGCTCGATGACACCGGGCTTTATTACTATGGGGCAAGATATTATGACCCGGGTATCGGGAGGTTTATCAGCGCTGACCCAACTGTGCAAGACTTCTCATATGCGCAGACTTTTAATAGATATTCATATTGTCTTAATAATCCTCTAAAATACATTGATGTTAGCGGGTACTGGGTTTCGCGACCATGTGATATGGAAGCTGCCTGGAGATTATTTGCTGAAAATATGCCGTTATTGGCGGCTATCATGCTTGAATCGGATATTGAGTTCCGCTTTAGATGGGATGTTCCTGGAGGCAAAACGGGTTCAACGGAGGCAAAAGGTACGGCAGGAGCAATAGAATATCTCGATATAAAAGTCGAGGGGGGTCGTCGTCATCTTAAGGATGTTGCCGGGACAATTGCACATGAGGCAATGCATGCCATTTTAAGATATATATATTCTGACTTGCTTGACGTAAGATATGGTCGGCTTAATATGCAAGGTGACTCATTAATTGAAGAAGCATTCTGTACAGAAATTCGTAATATTTTACACGGTATTATTGGTTCTGGTTCTGACAAAAGAATTGGTATCGGTTTGGACCTGACTAATTTCAACGAAATTATGAGCGCCGATTTGGGAAATGAATTACCTGATCTCTTTCTGGCCTACGCTTATTATATAGAATTGGGTATGCCTCTCAGGCCAGAGGATCCCTTGGTTATAAAGATGCTAATTGTTTTATTGGAATTTGCGATAACCGGTTCAATAGATGTAACGCAATTCAATGAGGACATTAACGAGGAGACTCTGCCACTTCCTCCTCGCTGGTGGGAATTACAATGAGGACTTCATTATCTAGCTTAAAGAGTCAACGTTTTGAATACCGGGCTATCCATCGGTTCCTTATACTTTTAGTTGGTGTGGGGATTATGATAATTTCGTCATTTAGCTGTGATTCAGATTACGATTCAGATTACCAAAGATTCACTTTCAATAAAGAGGATTACCCTCGCCCTCCTTATGATTTGGGGAGTGTGATTCCACAATTCACGCTGGAATACCCACACAGTTTTGAATCCGTTGGAATCTCTCCACACTATGATGAAAATAGTTTTTTTATTTATTTCCCCAGGAGTGACCCCACAGAACAAATAGATGAACATATATATGTTGATGTTCAGACAACCGATTTTGAACCTTATTTCCCCTTCGACTTTACCTTACCTGACATTGTCATACCCACGGATTTGCTTTATGGGGGAAGTCCCTCTATTTTTACCTATGACATTATTACCAAAAAAAGTTATTTCCCTGGGCATAGGCACAGTGATGTCCTTTTATTGGAAGACAAGAAGGTCAAGATCAGTGGCGTATCGGGCAGGTATGCTGCCTATTCGTATAACTGGAGACCATATTTGGAAAAAGCTTACACTGTTGAGGTTATTCTAAGACGTGTGTCCTTTAATCATTCAGACTACGTGTGGATATTGAGCATGGAATCCTATGCTGAAAACTCGGAAGAAACAGAGGCATACTTCAACCATTTAATGAAAACCTTCCGGGTTCTTGATTAACAACGAGAATATAACCATATCTTGTGTCTAGCCAAGCGTTAATATTCAAGCTAAAAATGGAGAGCAAACCACTCTGGAGGAGGAGTGTAA
>QZJL01000011.1 GCA_003599745.1 Dehalococcoidia bacterium
CTACCTGGTCACCGGTTCCTCCGAGGGGACAATTGCCAAACGTAGAGTCTACGCCACCATCATCAACTACAATACCCCGCCCATGACTATTTCCAGCGCCTACGCCAACTACGCGCAACTTGAGGACTTCATCACCCAGTACTACGAAATCACCGCCAATAATCCCGGGCGGGCGGGCGAAGCCAAGAAGCAAATACTGGAAAAGGCCAAAGAGGTAAAACTTGTTCCCGAAATGGCCGAGGATTTTTCCATCGATGATGTCTACCACGATATTATCGAGATGAAGAGTTCGCTCATCCCCCGGGGCGTGCACATTATCGGCAAAAAGCTCACCCGGGATGACGAAACCGATTACCTGATGGCCGCCCTGCGCTTCGAAAGGGGTGAAATCCTGCCCATTCAGAAAATCCTGTGCGCAGCGCTGGGCGTTGACTGGGAAGTCGCTAAAAAGCAGCCCGCTAACCAGGATTCAAGTGGCAAGACCTACGGCGAAATCCTGAGTGAGGTTGATAAGCATTCCCGCGATTTCATCCGCGAGGTAGCGCTGGAGAACAAGGCAATGAGTTCGGCCATCAAAAAAACCGGTATCAAGCTCAGCCGGGAGCAGCAAAACCAGTTGCAGCGTACCCTGGATTTCGGTGTTGGGGTCGCCCAGAGCCTGCGGGAAAGCGTGGAACTGGAGGTTGCCAACACGCTCAGGGCCTTAAATGGCGAGTACATCCCGCCGGGCACCGGCGGCGACCCGGTGCGCTCGCCCGACGTCCTGCCCACCGGCCGCAACATGGTCGGGTTCGACCCCCGCAAAGTGCCGACCAAACTCGCCGAGGAACGGGCACACACCATCACCAAGCAAATTCTGGAGGACTACGTCAAGGAGCACAACGAGTACCCGGAGTCGGTGGGCGTGGTGCTCTTCAGCATGGAGGTCATGCAAACTCACGGCGAGACCGTGGCCGAGATTTTCGAGCTGATTGGCGTCCGCCCGAAGCGGTCTGGCGTGGGTAACATCGACCCGGCGCACTTCGAGGTTTTGCCTCTGGAAGAGCTGGGCCGGCCCCGGATTGACGTGGCGGTAGACGTCTCCGGCATCTTCCGCGACACCTTCCCCGAAGCGCTTGAGTTCATCGGCAAGATTATCAGGGCAGTGGCCGAGCTTGATGAGCCAGTAGAGAAAAACTTTATCCGTAAGCACAGTCTCGAGATTGAGAAAAACCTCATCGCCGCCGGGCAACCGCCGGCGGAAGCTAAGAAATTTTCCTACATGCGCACCTTCGGCGTCGGCGCCGGCATCTACGGCACCAACATCTCGAAGATGATTGCCTCCTCCGACTGGAAAGAGGAAAAAGACATCGCCGAGATGTACATGGACAAGCAGAGCCACTTCTACGGCGACGGCGTCTACGGCGAAAAGAACCCCCAGGCATTAAACGAAATCCTGAAGCACGTCTCGGTCTGCGCCCAGGTGCGCAGCTCAAGCTTGTACGGCATCTCCGACCTCGACCACTATTACGAGCACCTGGGAGGTTTCACCAGCTCGGTAGGCTCCGTCAGGAAGAAGAAGCCGGTGGTAATGGTCGCCGACTCTTCCTCGGAGAAAATCATCACCCGCAAGCTCTCCAAGCAGATTGAGGCCGAGGGGCGGATGCGCTTCCTCGACCAGAAATGGATTGACGGCATGATGGACTCGAGCCGTGGCGTCGGCATCATCGCCGACCGCACCGAGCATATGATGGGCTGGGCGGCCACTACCGGCGACGTCGACCCCAAAGTCTTTAAGGAGATGGCCGGCAAATACGTCTTCGATGACGAGAACCGCAAGAAAATCATGGAAAAGAACCCCTGGCAGCTCAACGACGTGATGAAAAAGCTCGAAGAAGCCCATCACCGCGGCTACTGGCAGATTACCCCCGAAGAGATGGATAAAATGAAAAAGGTTTACCTGGAGCTGGAAAACGAAATCGAGGAGCGAGAAGAATGAGGCTGGTCTTTCTGAAGAAGTAGTGTTGCGGGATTATTTGTGACGTCAGTAGTCAGTCCGAAATTAATTGGCTCATTTGGGGTGGCAATCAGAACTGGCCAATTCGCTCTTCCCAGATGGAATATCTCAGGGCGGCGAGATTGAGTATACGCCCTCCGAATTCCGCGTAGGAATAGCCTGCGAGTTCCGCCGCACATATGGTGCTGGTATCGGGACTGATATCGGCATTGGGATTTACGTCAATGACGTACAGGTCGCCGTCTCTGATTCTCATATCGATACGCGCGTAATCGCGGCACCCTGTTAAGTCGTATGTGGTTTTGCAAACTCGTTCGATACTGCGGAGTTCGTCGTTGCCAAGTGGTGCGGGCAGCACCGTTTTTATTTTCTGATATTGTTCTGACTCAGGGACGAACTTGGCTTCGTAGGAGCAGATTCGGTCACGCTCGTTCCCGAACGATGAAAATTCCATCTCGGCTGCGGGCAGCATTTCAATGGTATTATTTCCCCAGAGCGAAAGATGTAATTCGCGCCCGTCAATGAAGTCCTCGACCAAAGCCGGCTGTCGGAATTCCTCGAGAACGTAGTTAACCCTGTCTTTAAGCTCCGCTTCTGTCTTGACGACCGCGTTACGGTCAATTCCCTCACTGCAATGTTCTCTGGAAGGTTTGACGATAGCCGGGAAGCGATTCCACTGGCAGGTCGAATCGCAGTCGAATACTTTCCACTGGGGGGTGGGGATACCAAATTCATCAAGGAGTTGCTTTACGCGAAGTTTGTCCTGCGCTAGCGCCATTGCCGCCGAACCTGCTCCGGTGAACGCAAAACCCCTCTGTTCTAAATGTTTGGTAACGAGCCACTCGCTGTGGGGTATGCCCGGTATGCTTTCGCACCAGTTGAAGACGATGTAATTATGAGGGTCGTATCGGGCTAATAAAAGGTCAAGGTCACTATTTGTAACTGGAGCAAGGGTTGTCTGACATCCTAACGACCAGATAGCTTTATCAAGTCGCGAGGTTATTTCGAGAACCTCTTCCTGTTCATGCGCCGACCAATCAGGGTTCAGGTTGAAGAGCAGCAAGACAGGCAGATCCGAGGAGGAAGTACCTACCGGCACTTGAGGTTTTCCAATCCCATTTTCTCCTTCCTCAAGTAAATCGGCGCAATCGTATCACCATCAGGCAGGTATTACTTTGTTGACAATTTGAATGAATGGTTTTCGCTCCCGAGTGAATTTCCCTCGTTTGTTTTACGTATTAAACCCGGTTTATTTTACTATAAACCTTATTCAATAGTTTGCGCAATACCCTGTGGCATTATTTGTCGTAATAAGTCGGAAGTCGCCAGAGACCGCAGTCTGGTCCGAGTGAAATTATTCGCAGACAAAGCGCCAGCGACAGCAAACATCATCGTTGTTTTGTCTGGGAGGCGATTTGAGACACTTAATCTCTATATCGGGGTTGAAAAATTCCGCATAATATTTAAAGATTTTGGCTTCGACCTGGTTACACATCTCAACCTCTCTGCCCTCGCCCTCTCTTTCTAGAGATTCCAGAGTAAGACACCTGGTAACGGTGAGCGTAGCTTCGTTTTGCCCATTGCAATTTATCTTGTGTTCTAGCTGCTGCAGCCAAGGAACCATTTGTATCGCCTTCATCAAGGCGGCTATATTATGGCCTTGAATATTTAGTTGCTCGGTGATTTTAGCCATTTCGTATTTGCAGACTCTTCGCCATACCTGAAGGTCACAGGCCAGAGCTTCTTTATTGCTGACTCGCTCTTTTACCGCGAGGTACCAGAAGCCGTCCACCCGAACGAGTATTTTTGAATATACGTCCAGTAATCCGGTAAGCGCGTCAGGTGAAAAATCGCCCGGCTTAAGCTCAGGATTGAATTCGCCGCTATAATCAACCATGCCTTTATTATTCAATCAAAGTTCTCCGGGAATATATATAGTAATGAATCTGACCTTAAGAGGGGTGGTTTTTGTTTAGCTTCGGGTTCTGGCTAAGTAGGCCGTGCAGGTCTCGAACCTGCGACCACCTGATTAAAAGTCAGGTGCTCTGCCAGCTGAGCTAACGGCCCACGCCCCTAGTTTAACAAATCCCGTCGGCTGGCGCAATCTCTGCTTACGCCGGTAGAATGTCATCTGTTGCGCCGGTTATGGTATAATTACCGAGCCTGTCAGGTAGTTGTCGGGGAAAAGCCGGTGGTGATGGTCAGCGTACGAGAGCTATCCGAAATCAAGGAAGAATCCCTTTCGCCGTATGCCGCCAAAAGCCGCCTCTCGAAAGGCAGGCTTAAGGAAGAAGCACCCTGTCCCATCCGCACCGCTTTCGCGCGCGATCGTGACCGTATTTTGCACTGTAACTCTTTCCGCAGGCTCAAACACAAGACCCAGGTCTTTATTGCTCCGCTTGATGACCACTATGTTACCCGCCTGACGCATACCCTGGAGGTTGCCCAGGTGGCGCGTACCATCAGCCGGGCGCTCTCGCTGAATGAAGACCTTACCGAAGCTATCGCTTTAGGCCATGACCTCGGTCACACGCCTTTCGGACATGTGGGTGAGGAAGTGCTCGACGAGATTTACCGGGAGGGTTTTCGGCATAATGAGCAGAGTCTCCGTGTGGTTGAACGGTTGGAGAACAACGGCCGCGGCCTCAATCTTTCCTGGGAAGTCCGGGACGGTATTCTCCATCACTCTAAGGGCAGGGGTGAGATTCTGGACGAGAAGTGGGAGCCGATGGGCACCCTGGAGGGCGAGGTGGTGCGGCTGGCGGATATGGTGGCTTACATTAATCACGATATTGATGATGCTATTCGGGCTTCGGTCATCACCCGTGGCGATTTGCCGGTGGGAGCGGTCGCGGTCACCGGGCGCTCGCGCTCGGAACGGATTGGCGTAATGGTGGGTGACATCATAAAGTGTTCCTGGGCGGTGAAAGGTGAGAACGGGACGGAGACAGCCCCCCGTATTCTGATGAGTCCCCGGGTGGCGCAGGCCACATGCGAGATGAGGGAGTTTCTTTTTGAACGGGTCTATAATCGGCAGCTGGCGCAACAGGAAGTGGCGATGGCTCGAGGAGTTGTCGCCAGGCTTTACCGCTACTACAATGCGCATGAGGACTCGTTGCCCCCTGAATACCGCTTCGGTGGCGAAGAGGTGGCGCGGCGGGTGGTTGACTATGTATCGGGCATGACCGATACCTATGCCCTTAAGCTGGCGGACGAAATCCCGGGTTAGCGTTCCAGATAAAACGGTGACCGCAAATGAGTGACATCGAAGAAGTAAAGCAGCGCAGCGACATTGTCGAGGTAATCGGCGGGTACGTGCCTCTCGCCAAGTCGGGGCGCAATTTCCGGGGGCTGTGTCCCTTCCACAAAGAAAAGACGCCTTCGTTTTTCGTTTTTCCCGACCGGCAGAGCTGGCACTGTTTCGGTGCCTGCAACGCCGGCGGCGACGTTTTCTCCTTTATTATGAAAAAGGAGGGTGTCGGTTTCGGCGATGCCCTCAGGACGCTTGCCGGTCGGGCGGGAATTACCCTGCGCGAACGGGTGGGGGAGAAGCCGGAAGAGAAAGAAAAGCTCGCCCGGCTTTACCAGATAAACCAGGCGGCGGCGCAGTACTTCCACGAGGCGCTTGGTCTTCCGGCGGCGGTGGCGGCGCGCCAGTACCTTGATAAACGGGGAGTCAACCAGAAATCAGTGGCGGATTTCCTAATCGGCTATGCGCCCGGTGGCCACGAGGCCTTAAAGCGTAGTCTCGTGGAGCTGGGTTACGGTGAGAGCGACTTGCTGCTAGCCGGCCTACTTGTCAAGGGAGATGACGGCAGTACCTATGACCGTTTCCGTAACCGCCTGATGTTCCCCATTTTCGATTTCCAGGGGAGGGTCACCGGTTTCGGTGGGCGGGTGCTGGACAATGCCATGCCGAAATACCTGAACTCCCCCCAGACGCCGGTCTTCGATAAGTCACGCAGCCTTTACGCGGTCAATCTGGCCCGCGAGGCGGCGCGGCAGGCCGACAGTGTCGTGCTGGTCGAGGGCTACCTGGACGTCATCATTGCCCACCAGTACGGCTTCCAAAATGTCATTGCCCCGATGGGCACCGCGCTCACCCAGTGGCAGATTGATATTATCAAGCGGTTGCGCCTCGGCAATCTAATCCTAGCGTTGGATCCCGATGCCGCCGGAGAAAAGGCGATGCTGCGCGGTCTGGACTATAAAAAGCACCTTGAGACTCAGGGCATTCTGGATGACAGCCCGGAAGTAAAAGATGCCGATAAGCTTGCAGATGAAGGGGTGGACTACATCGACACCGAAAACCGCTTCGGGGCTGAGGTCAGGGTCGCCGTCTTGCCGGCTGGCGAAGACCCCGATGAAGTCATCCGGCGGGATGCCGGTGTATTTAAGGCGTGTCTTGAGGCTGCGGTGCCGGTGATGGACTACGTTTTTGATGTGGTGAAGGCCGGGCTAAATGTAAAGACTCCTAAAGGGAAAACGGAAGCAACTTTAAGGCTATTACCACTCGTTGCTGAGATAGAGAATGATACTCGGCGGACTCATTATTTGTATAAGTTGGCGGATATGACGGGAACCAGCTATAATAAATTGGATGCAGAGGCCTCCCTCAGCCGGCTTAAATCCCGCCCCGGGTTACGGCGTATCCCGCCACCGCAGGCTGACCGGGATTTGAAAAAGGCGCTGTCAAGCCCGCTCGAAGAGTACTGTCTTACTCTCCTGCTGAAATATCCCGACTTGATGGCCGGCTTTAGCGGTCTGGACAGGGAGTATTTTGAGGACACGCGCCACCGCGAGATTTTCGACGCTTTCCGGCGGTCGAAAAACCTGGCTGAAATGCGGGAGCAGCTCGATGAGGCACTGCACGATTACCTGGACCACCTAGCTAACGCCAGTGTCAAGGCCGGCGCGGTCGAGGGTAAATTCAAGCAGTGTGCCTTGAGACTGCGGGAAAATTATCTCAAGCGGGTGGCGGCCCGTCGGGGGCAAGCCCTGGCGCAGGCGAGTGGGGAAGTAACTCCCGAGAACCTGGCTGAGCTGCAGCAGCCGTCCCAGGAAATCAGCGAGAGACTGAGGGAAGTCGAAAGGCAGCTCGGGGGGCGCCAGAGGCCAGGGCAAGGAGGTACAAGATGGACGTAGAAGACGAACGGGAAACGGTCGAATATCCCGTTGAAGAAACCAGCGAAGAAGAGGGGCTGGAGCTGCATCGGCCCGAAGAACTGGAAGAAGAGGTCAGCGAGGAGCTGCCGGGTTTTGACCTGGACACCAGTCTCGAAGGCGTTGCCGGTGAGGAAGCCACTGATGACCCCATCCGTATGTACCTCCACGAGATTGGCCGCGTTCCACTTCTCACCGCCAATGATGAGAGAATGCTGGCGCAGAAAATGGAGCTGGGCCGGCGCATCAGCGGTATAAAGAGGTTCTTGAACAAGAGGCTGGGCCGCCAGCCTACCGCCACGGAAATACTCCTGAGCGTGCTCAAGCGGGTCAGCAAAGAAGCTGATTTCATCGAGGTTTTTGCCAGACACGTCGGCCTGTCCGACGGCAGCAGCTTCGTCCGGCTGGCGATGTCCCCGGAGCTCCGGAAACACCTTAGCGGCGAGACCGACCCGGCGCTGTTGCAGTCGGTCGCTGACGATACCGCCAAGACCCCGGCTGAAGTCGAGCAGATGATTGTTACCGTCGCTCCCGCCATCTGCCTGGTTCCCCGGGAAATGCGCAACCTCATCTCGGAAAAAGTTAACTTGCGAAAAGTCGGCGAGATGGCGGAAAACCCGTCCTTTGTTGCCAAGGCGCAGAAACACGAGGACGGGTTTACCTCGTTTATCGAGCACGTTCTCTCGCAGGCGGAGCAGGCGAAAAAGCACCTCACCGAAGCCAACCTGAGACTGGTAGTGAGCGTCGCCAAAAAGCACGTCGGGCGCGGCATGTCGCTGCTCGACTTAATTCAAGAAGGCAACATTGGCCTCATCCGGGCGGTGGAGAAGTTCGACTACCACCGGGGCTACAAGTTCAGCACCTACGCCACCTGGTGGATACGCCAGGCCATCACCCGGGCAATCGCCGACCAGGCCCGTACCATCCGCATCCCGGTGCACATGGTGGAAACTATCAACAAATTGCTGCGGGTGAGCCGCCGCCTGGCGCAGGAGTACGGTCGCGAGCCGACGCCCCAGGAAATCGGCCAGGAGCTGGAAATGTCGCCCGACAAGGTCCGCGAGATTGCCAAGGTCTCGCAGTTGCCCATATCCTTGGAGTCACCCATCGGCGAAGAGGAAGACAGTCGTCTCGGTGACTTTATCGAAGACCGCAACGCCTTGCCGCCGGTTGACGCCGCTTCCAAGCAGTTACTGAAAGAGCAGATTGACGAGGTCCTTTCGACGCTTACGCCTCGCGAGCAGCGGGTGCTCCAGCTAAGGTTTGGCTTAGAAGACGGCCGCAGCCGCACGCTGGAAGAGGTCGGTAAGGAGTTCAGCGTAACCCGCGAGCGTATCCGCCAGATTGAGGCCAAAGTCTTGCGCAAGCTGCGCCACCCCAGCCGCAGCCGCAAGCTACGCGACTACCTGGAGTAGAACTGCCCCAGGTTGCGGGGCATCTTGCCGCCGGCGGTCATTTTCAGAAGCTTCTGCATCTGCTTGAAGCGGTTGAGCAGCTGATTTATATCCTGCGGGGTGGTACCGCTGCCCCGGGCGATGCGGCGGCGGCGGCTGCCGTCAATAATGTTGGGGGAGCGCCGTTCCTCAGTGGTCATCGAGAGGATGATGGCCTCTACCTTCTTCAATTCCTTTTCGCTGTCGGGCAGTTTTTTGGTCGTGCCTGACATGCCCGGAATCATCTCTAAGAGCTGGTTCAGCGGTCCCATTTTCTTCATCTGGCGCATCTGGACTAGGAAGTCATCGAGGCCGAAGCGGGCGCTTTTTACCTTTTTCTCTAATTCCTCGGCTTGTTCGCGGCTGAAAGCTTCTTCGGCTTTTTCAATCAGGCTGAGCATGTCGCCCATGCCCAGGATGCGCGAGGCCAGCCGCTCCGGCTGAAATACCTCCAGGGCGTCGGGCTTTTCGCCGGTGCCGATATAGCGGATGGGGACGCCGGTCGCCCAGCGTATGGAAAGGGAGGCGCCACCCCGGGCATCGCCGTCCATCTTGGTCAAAATCAGGCCGGTAAGGCCGAGCCGCTGGTGGAATTCCCCGGCGATGCGCACTGCTTCTTGGCCGGTCATAGCGTCGGCCACGAGCAAAATCTCGTTGGGAACCAGGATTTTCTTGACTTCTTCCAGCTCGGTCATCAGGGCTTCGTCAATCTGCATGCGCCCGGCGGTGTCCACCACCGCCCAGCTTACTTCCTCTTTCCTGGCCTGCGACAGAGCACGGGCGCAGATGTCCTGCGGGCGGGACTCGGGGGTCTCACGATAAACTGGGATGCCTAAAGGGGTCGCCAGCGCCACCAGCTGCTCGATGGCGGCGGGGCGGCGGTTATCGGCGGCGACCAGCATAGGTCGGTGGCCGGATTTCTTCAAGCTCAGGGCGAGCTTGGCGGCGGTGGTGGTCTTGCCCGAACCCTGCAGCCCCACCAGCATCACCACCGAGGGTGGGCGGGGAGCACCTGTCAGCGGGCCGGGCGTTGGCCCCAGGATACCAACCAACTCCTCGTTGACGATTTTGATGATTTGCTGGGCGGGGGTGAGGCTTTCGAGTACTTCGGCGCCAAGCGCCCTCTCATTTACCCGGGTGGTAAAGTCCTTCACCACCTTGAAGTTGACGTCGGCCTCCAGGAGCGCCAGACGCACCTCGCGCAGGGCTTCTTCTAGGTCTTTGGGGGTAAGCTTGCCGTGGCGACCCAGGCGGCGGAAAATCTCCCCCAGCCGCTCGCTTAGATGTTCGAACATATCAATTTATTGTATCGGGCGGATGAGGCTGGCGTCAAACGAGGGATAGAGACCTGGTAATCTTCGGCGAGGCAGATTTCAATCTGTTTCCTCAGCTCGGGAATTCCCTCAACCACCAGTATGACGTCTTTCATGTTAGAGAGCCTCCCTTCCTGTGGATTTCGATATATTTCAAGATAGCACACCAGACGCCGCCTGAGGCTTTCTTTCAATTGCACTTTCAGTCAGGTACTTATCACCGGATGGTACTTTTGTTTTGCCTTTATGCTAAAATCATCCCTTAGCGGAGGCAGCTTGTAGATGATTCCGGTGAGACTATCCCTGAATAACTTCATGTGCTATGGCAGCGACGTGGCCCCCCTCCGCTTTGAGGCTATCCACACCGCCACCATTAGCGGCGATAACGGCAGCGGTAAGTCGGCGCTGATTGATGCCATGACCTGGGCGCTCTGGGGGCAGGCGCGTACCCGTAGCGGCGACGACCTAGTAAAAAGCGGCGAGCGCGAGACAACGGTCATTTTCGATTTTCTTGTGGCTGATACCCTTTACCGGGTAAGACGCCAGCATGCCCGGCCCACCAGGGCGACCGGCTCGGGGCGGTCGGCACTTGACCTTTATGTTACCGACGGCGATGGCGGTTTCCGTACCATTTCCGAAAGCACCATTTCCCAGACGCAGCAGAAGATTTGCGGCATCCTGCGCATGGACTACGACACTTTCATCAATAGTGCCCTCCTGCTCCAGGGGCACGCCGACGAGTTCACCCGCCAGACGCCTTCGCGGCGCAAAGAGGTGCTGGTCGGGATTTTGGGGCTGGACTACTACGAAGAACTGGAAATTGAGGTTAAGGAAAAGCTGCGTTCGCTGGACTCGGAGAAGCTGCGGCTGGAAGCTGCTATCAGCGAAGATAGCCAGGAGCTTGAAAAGCAGCCTGGATTAGAGGCGGCGCAGGCGGCGGCGCAGGCGGAAAGTACCCGACTGGAAGCGGTCGTGCGCGAACAGGCAGCGAAACTGGAAGGTATGAAGAAGCGGCATGACGACCTGAACAATATAAAACGCGAGTTTGAACGTCTTTCGGGGGACATCGCCCAGAGACAGGCCGAACTGGAGCGCTGGCAAAAACAGGCAGCGCAACACCGCGCCAATATCGAAGAATACCGCAGGCTCAGAGGCCGCCGCGAGGCCATCGAGCAGGGCTACCTTGGATTTGTGGAAGTAAAGAAGGCGGTAGCCGAAATGGAAAAGAAACTGCGGACGGTAGCGGGTCTTAACGAGCGTAAGCACCGCCTGGAAATGGCGGTCTATCAAGCACAGGAGAGCCTTAACAAAGAACACGCTCTGGCCCATCACCGCCTTGACGAGGTAGTAAAACAGGCTGAGAAAATCGCCGGGTTTGAGGCCGCTATCAGCGCGGCACGGGCCGAAATGGAGAGTCTGGCAAAAGAGGCTTCAGCGCTGGAAGAGAAAAAGCAAGCCTGGCAGGAGCTGCGCCTCGGCCAGCGTCGCCTCGAAGAAGAGCGCCAGCGGCTGGAAAAAGCCAGGGCCGACGTTGATGAGAAAATCCGGCTGCTGCTCGCGGGAGACCAGACGCACTGCCCCCTCTGCGAGACCGAACTGGGCAGCGACCATATCCGCATCGTCGAGGAGAAATACCGCGCCGAGAAGAGGCAGATTGAAGACTCCCTGCTTGCCAATCAGGATGAAATGGCGCACCGGCGTAAGGAGATCGGGGCGTTTGAAGCGGAAATAAGCGGCATCGAAGTCAGTCTCAAGGGAAGCCAGGCAAAAGCCCAGGAGCGTTTAAGCACCTTGACCGAGCAGCTCCGGGTAGCGAAAGAAGCGGCGTCCCGGCTTGAACCCGTGAAGGAAGAAATCGCGCAAATCGAAGCGCGTCTTTCGGGTCGGGACTACGCCGTTTCGGAGCAGCGTATGCTTGGCGAAATTGACAAAGAGCTTGACGCCGTCGGTTATGATGGTGAGTTTCACGAGAGGACGCGCGAGCGCCTGGCGGCTTTAGAAAAGCATGAAGCTGAGAAAAGGAAGCTCGAAGAGGCTGACCGGCTTTTCGGGCAGGCGGAAATTGGCCTGAAAGAGGCGGAGACTGCCATAAGCGAGCTTTCGTCGGCTTTGGAAGCATACCGGCAGCGGCAGAAAACACTGTCCGGAGAGATGGCGCAATTGCCCGGTGTTACCGAAGAGCTTGCCCGTGCCGAGGGGGAACACCGCGCTCAGGATGCCGGGCAGCGCCAGATGCAGGAAAAGGTGGTCGAGCTACGCACTCGGTTGGCGCATCTTGCCGAACTTGGGGAAAAGCTGACCGCCACCAGAGGCAGGCTTGAGGTGCTCGGGCAGCAGGCGGGCATTTATCGCGATTTGCAGGTAGCTTTCGGCAAACGGGGCATTCCGGCGATGCTCATCGAGACGGCACTGCCGGAAATCGAAAACGAGGCTAATATGTTGCTTGGACGAATGACCGACGGTCGCATGGGCCTCAGGCTGGAGACGCAGCGGGCGACCAGGGCAGGCGACATCACCGAGACACTGGATATCAAAATTGCCGACGAACTGGGGACGCGTGACTACGAGATGTTCAGCGGCGGCGAGGCCTTCCGCATCAACTTCGCCCTGCGTATCGCTCTCTCGCGCCTGGTGGCGAGACGGGCGGAAGCCCCCTTGCCAACCCTCATCATTGACGAAGGCTTCGGCACCCAGGACGTTGGCGGCCTGGAAAAGGTGAAGGAAGCCATCAACTCCATTCAGGATGATTTCAAGATGATTTTAGTCATCAGTCACATCGAGGAGCTGAAAAACGAGTTCGACGCCCGCATCGAGGTGGTTAAGACGGCGAATGGCTCGAATTTAAGGTTGAATTGACATAAAGCGGTCTATAATCCCAATTCCCCGGCAATCCCCTGCATCGCCCCCAGTCCCAGCGCGATGAACTCTTCCAGGCTCAGTCCCAGCTCGGAGCAGCCGGCTATCAGCTCGCGGTTCGCCCCGGCGGCAAAGCCCTTCTCCTTATAGCGCTTCAGCACCGAAGCCGCTTCCAGCTTCGCCAGCTTTTTGTCCGGCAGGACGAGCGCCGCCGCGGTGATGAGACCGGTCAGGGGGTCGGCGCAGATGAGGGCTTTTTCCAGCTTGGTGGTCGGCTTGAGGCCGTGCGTCTCGTTGTGCTTCAAGATGGCCTGCGCCATCTCTTCGCTGGCGCCAAGCTCGCGCGCCAGGTCGGCCCCCAGGACGCTGTGGGAGGCCTTATCGCCCTCGGTAAGCTCGACGTCAATATCGTGCAGTAGCCCGGTAAGTCCCCAGGTCTCTTCATCTTCCCCGAGGCGCTTCGCCAGCGCCCGCATGATAGCTTCAGTGGCGAACATGTGCTTGCGCAGGTTGGCGTTTTCCACGTTAACGCTGATGGAGTCCAGGGCATCTTCGCGGGTCAACATTTCGCGCCTCCTAAATTAGCGGTGGGCGGTTGGCTGGAGAGTGCGTTCGCTATCTTCTGATTGAGCTTTTGCCAGGTACTGGCCGGTGGCAGAGCTGGCTACCCCGGCGACTTCCTCGGGCGTGCCGGTGGCGATGACGTAGCCCCCCTTGTCGCCGGCGCCCGGCCCTAAGTCAATTATATAGTCGGCGTTACGTATGACGTCAAGGTTGTGCTCGATTACGACCACGGAGTTGCCGGCGTCCACCAGCTGCTGGAGTACCCGCAGCAGGGCGGCGGTGTCATCGAAGCCCAGGCCGGTGGTCGGCTCGTCCAGGATGTAGAGAGTGCGGCCGGTAGCCCGCCGCGAAAGCTCGGTAGCGAGTTTGACGCGCTGGGCTTCGCCGCCGGAGAGGGTCGGCGCCGGCTGCCCCAGGTGGATGTAGCCCAGCCCCACATCGGCCACTGTCCTGAGCTTGCTTTTAATCTTGGGGACATTCTCGAAGAATTCGAGCGCCCGCTCCACCGTGAGGTCGAGCACTTCGGCGATATTTAGTCCCTTGAACTTCACTTCCAGGGCTTCCTGGTTGTAGCGTTTGCCGTGGCAGACCTCACAGGGCACGGTCACATCGGGCAAGAACTGCATCTCAATCTGGATGTAGCCTTCGCCGCGGCATGCCTCGCAGCGGCCGCCCTTGACGTTGAAGGAAAAGCGTCCCGGGGTATAGCCCCGCAACCTGGCCTCGGGGACGGTGGCGAAAAGCTCGCGGATGGGGGTGAAGGTGCCGGTGTAGGTCGCCGGGTTGGAGCGCGGCGTGCGCCCGATGGGCGACTGGTCAATGTTGATGACCTTGTCAATGTTTTCCACGCCCAGTACAGCGTCGTGGTCGCCGGGGCGGGTGTGGCTGCCGTAGAAAATGTAAGCCAGCTTCTGATAGAGAATCTCGCTAATCAAGGTGCTCTTGCCGCTACCGGAGACGCCGGTCACCACCACGAACTTGCCCAGCGGGATGGCGACATCAATGTTTTTGAGATTGTTCTGGCGCGCTCCCCGGATAATGATTCTCTGACCGTTGCCCGTTCTTCGGCCGGAAGGCACCGGGATTTTCGCCGCACGGCTGAGGTACTGGCCGGTGCGGGAGCGTGGCTCGCGGATGATGTCTTCCAGCGTGCCGGTCGCCACCACGTAGCCGCCATGTTCGCCCGCTCCTGGCCCCATGTCAACGATGTGGTCGGCGGCGCGCATCATGGCTTCATCATGCTCGACGACGATGATGGTGTTGCCCAAATCCCGCAGGCGCTTAAGGGTCTGAATCAAGCGGTAATCGTCGGCGGGATGGAGGCCGATGGTCGGCTCGTCGCAGATATAGACCACGCCCATCAGGCCGCTGCCAATCTGGGTGGCCAGGCGGATGCGCTGGGCTTCGCCGCCGGAGAGGGTTGCCGAGCGGCGGTCAATGCTTAAGTAATCGAGTCCCACGTCGCGCAAAAAGCCCAGGCGGGCGTTGATTTCCTTAAGGATTTCCCGGGCGATGAGCTTTTCCCGCTCGCTGAATATTGACTTCTTGCCCGACAGGCTAGCTGCCCAGTCTATCGCCCCGGTGACCGACATCGCGCTGACATCGGCGATGTTCTTGTCGGCAATGGTCACCGCCAGCGCCTCGGGCTTTAATCTTTTGCCGCCGCAGACGGCGCAAGGGCGCGAGACCATGTAGCGCTCCACGGTGGCGCGGGTCTTTTCCGACTCGGTCTCCCTGTAAAACCTCTCCAGGCGGGGAATGACGCCCTCGAAGCCGTGAAAATGCTCGGTGGTGCGGCCAAAGCGGTTGCGCGTGCGGTGGTGCTCGGCGTCCTCGCCGTAGAGAACGACATTGAGCTGCTCTTTGGTGAGGTCTTTCACCGGCGAGTTGAGGGAGAACTTGTACTGGCGGGCAAGCTGCTCGAACTGGTAGTAGTACCAGTTATGCCAGTTCCAGGGGCGGATGGCGCCTTCGGCGATGGAGAGATTGCGGTTGGGGATAATCAGGTCCGGGTCAATCTCCATTTTCAGGCCGAGGCCGGTGCAGGTGGGGCAAGCGCCGTGCGGGCTGTTGAAGCTGAAGGTGCGCGGCGCAATCTCCCCGAGGCTGATACCGTCGTAGACGCAGGCCAGGTGCTCGGAAAAGAGCCGCTCCTCGCCGCTTTCCAGCAGCACCAGCACCACCCCGCCGCCGAGCTTCAAGGCGGTCTCTACCGAGTCGGCGATGCGGGCAGGCTCGGTCTGGCCGATGACGATGCGGTCAACCACTGCCTCGATGGCGTGTTTTTTAGTTTTTTCGAGGTGGAACTCCTGGCCGAGGTCGCTGATTTTACCATCAACCCGCACCCGGGCGTAGCCGGACTTGCGCAGGTCTTCGAAAACGCTCTGGTATTCGCCCTTGCGGTCTTTCACCAGCGGCGCCAGCAGGCTGGCCCGGCTGCCTTCGGGCAGCTTCTGCACCGCTTCCACAATCTGGGGCACCGTCTGGGCGGTGATTTCGCGGCCGCAGATGGGGCAGTGCGGGTGGCCGACCCGGGCGAAGAGCAGCCGCAGGTAGTCGTAAATTTCGGTGACGGTGCCCACCGTCGAGCGCGGGTTGCGGCTGGCGCCTTTCTGGTCGATGGAAATAGCCGGGCTTAAGCCCTCGATGTAGTCAACCTCGGGTTTTTCCATACGTCCCAAAAACTGGCGGGCGTAGGCCGAGAGCGATTCCACGTAGCGGCGCTGCCCCTCGGCGTAGATGGTGTCGAAGGCGAGCGAGCTTTTGCCCGAGCCGGAAACGCCGGTGATGACCACCAGCTTATCGCGGGGGATGACCACGTCGATGTTTTTCAGGTTGTGCTCGCGGGCACCTTTGACAATGATGGCGTCTTGCGACATAATCTCCTCTGAAGCCTATAGTCAATTGTAGCATTCGGCGTAAAACGGCCACAAGCCGAGAGGCTGGATATAAGGAGAGTAGTATGAAATTTTTGAAAGGGCTGGCCATCACGCTGGCGGGTTTTTTGCTGTTTGTGTCGCTATCGGCCTGGAGCACCGTGTTCATGCTGAAGCAGACGCTGGCGAACCCGCAGTTCGTCGCTGGCGAAATCAACAAGCTGGACACGGCGCAGCTTGGGAAAGAGATGGTCGGCGACCAGATTAAGGCGCAGCTCCCGGCTGATTTGAACCTCACCGGGGCGGTTGATGAGGTATTCGATGAGATGGCGCCGTGGTTCAAACAAAGGCTCGAAGACATCACCTACGCCGTCTTCGATTACCTGGGCGGGAAAGCCGAGCACGTTTCGGTGGAGATTTCCTTGGAGCCGGTGAAGACCGCCATCGAGGCCAAAATAAAACAGGCGCTGGCCGGGTCCCTGCCGTCGGGGATTGCCGGAATGCCCCCGGCGCAGCAGGCCGAGCTTATTGACCAGTATGCCGCGCAGTACGCCGACCAGGTGCCGGACAACTATACTTTCGAGTTTGGCGAGGATAATATCCCTCCCGAGTACCGGGGCATCGTCTCATACCTGAGATGGGCGGTCACCAATTTGAACGCCCTTTACTGGGGGTTGATTGGCCTGATGGTGGTGCTGGCGCTCGGCCTGTTCGCCCTCTACCGCGACATAAAGGGTTTTGCCCGCAGCCTGGCTTCGCCCCTGCTCACGGTGGGCGTGCTGGGATTTGCCGGCATCTGGATTTCCGAAAGCCTGATTTTACCCCAGACCGGCATGCTCGGCCTGCCCCCCGAGCTAAGCCGCTGGCTCGGCCAGTTCATCGCCGACGTTGATGCGCCCCTCAAGACCCTCTACATCGGCCTGGCGGCGGACGGCGTCGTCCTGTTCCTGGTCTCGATATTCTGGCGGAGGAGTGCCGCTAGGGCGGCGGGCGCACCCGCCGAAACGCCGCCGGGTTGAGGCGAGGCCGGTTTTCGGCTATAATTATCCCGTCTGGACGGTGAGTGTAGCCCAGAGGCCTAAGGCGCCAGGTTGTGGCCCTGGATATCGTGGGTTCAAATCCCACCACTCACCCCATTTTACAGGCGCCTGTAGCTCAGCGGACTAGAGCATCGGTCTTCGGAACCGAGGGTCGTGGGTTCGAATCCCACCTGGCGCGCCACTTTTTACCGCCATCCTGTTCGAAATAAGTCCGCGATGCGCTTGAACCGTCACCTGAAGTGAAACCGGAGTTACTAGCTTTTGTCGTCGGCTACCTTACTATCGCCTTTTTCTTCCCGGGTCGAGGAGGATTCGACTACCAGGTCATGAGGTAAAGAATTTTTTATTTCAGTGACCGCTTGCGACCCCAGCCTTTGGGCGGCTTCCAGAGCGCCCCTGGCGGCTTCTTGAGCTGCCTTATTCTCTTCCAGGTGCAAAGCCCGTGACGTTTCCCGGGCACCGGCGATAGCCTCAGTAGCAGCGCGCCCTAAATCTACGCCGGCTTCGCTAGCGCCCTCCACAACCCCGAAGGCGGCACCCCTAATGGCGTCATAGGGACTCACCTGAGCGTCATCCAGGGCGCGTACGATACCGACTACTGCCGGCCCCGCCAGTTGCTCAATTTTCCCCGGCATCTCAACAAGTGCCTGGACAGCCCCCCGCGCTGCCTGTCGGGCGACTTCAGTGTCATGCTCCTGGGGTTTCCCCCCGGTCTTCCACAAACGGGAAAGCCCGTTCTGGATTGAACGTGCCAATCTAACCGCCGTTCGACTGCCTTGTAAAGCCGCGGTCGTCACACTTTTGGCGGTGTCAGCCAATTGGTAGGCAGTAACGCCGATGGCGACATCCACACCGGGCATGCGGCTTAAAAAACTTGCCGGAAACATATTCAACAAGTTTGGCTCGGGTACTGAAACCACCGACCGCAGGGCGGAACGTGTCTGCACTCTCAGTTCACTCAGAACCGCCTCCCGGCCGGCTTCTCCTTCCTCACGTAGAGCCGCCAGCATGTTCAAAGTCGCTAGCCCGATAATGAAGGTCAGGACAAAAAGAAAATCAAAGCCCGTAAGGTGTATCACTCCCAGGTTCACCGTCCGGGTGGGGTCGGCCCAGGTTAAATCCAACGCCAGTGTGCGCACGCTGAAGAAATGGGCAAGAAAGCCTCCAAGCAGTGGCCCGATACCGGCGCCCAGGTTGGTTGCCAGAGACGCACCGGCCAGATAGGGTGCCGATTGTGCTTGGGGAGCCAGCTTGTAGCCAATCGTACCGATTATCAGGCTCACCCCGGCGGCGGCGATACCGGCGAAGATGTGCAGCGTCACGAGCAGCGGAATAGTCAGGAAATATCGCTCGGGCATGGTGGTGAAAGTCCAGCCCAGGATAACCAGCAGGTAAAGCGAAGCGCACAGGGACAGAACCGCCTTGTTGCCGAAACGGTCGGCAAGCGGTCCCCACACGCGCAGGAATAATATGTTAAAGAACTGGCTCAGAATACTCAACCCGATTACCGCCGAGAGGGGCAGTCCCAGTCGCTGCAGCATGTAAACGGCGAAGAAGGGGACGGCCATATTTAGCGCAAGACTCCAGGACAGCAAGAACTTCATCAACTGTCTGAAGTTGCGGTCATGGAGCGGCATGGTGACGGTTTTCCACAAAGACGGCGGTTTCCCCATTGGCTTTTGCATCAGTGGCTCCGGCATGCGTGACATGAATAGAGGACTGGCCAGTCCGAGGAAGAAAGCGCCGAAAAGGAGAACGTAGGTATAGCCAAGAACGGCGCTGTCCGCTAGCACTTCTCCCCGCCAGTAGTCCACAAAGAAGGCCGCTCCCAGCCCGAAGACCGCGGCCACGGCGGTTGACAAGGCCAGCCGCCTTGAGAAAAAACGCCCCAGGATTTGCTGGGGCACCAGGTCGCGAACCCAGCTGTTCCAGGAGCAGTTGGTGACGGCACTGAAAACACCGCGAATCGCCATCAGCACCAGGAGCGATGAAATCGCCGCAGCGCCGGGAACCTCGATGAAAATTGGGATAAGCGCCATCGGAAACCACAGAAGCTGTGCCACCAGCCAGGCAAACACGGCAATGGCCTTACGTCGGCGAAGCTTTTCCACCAGGAGAATGGCCGGTATTTGCAGTGGCTGCATGATGAAAGGAATTGCCGCCAGAATACCTATCTGAAGATTGTTGGCACCCAGGGCGATGGCAAATGCTGCCAGAAAACCGCTCGTGGTGATGCTGGTGAAACCGATGGAAGTCATCCCCTCCAACGTCAGCATGCGAAGACCATGGGCGGTCTCCTTATCAGACATGGTTAGTTTTGGCTCAAAAATGCTCATAATATTCTGTCCGGCGTAAGGCACACCTCGGTGTTCTATTTCCGCACAGGTCTATTTTCTCATTCTAACAGAGGAAATACTACCGTCTCAACGCGTGACACCCGGGATGCCAGCTTGGCAGTCGTTGCTTTGGTTGATTAGAATACTATCGCGGTGTCTCACCTTCCCCCGTATTGACACCCGCCAGTCTTGGTGTATACTTTTACATAAGTTATCGGGGAGGTGAAAGTATATGCCGTCTACCTTTAAGGCATTGGCCTCAATTACCGTCTGGGTGCTTTTCATCTTCGGTCTGCTGTCGCTGGTTGGCGGGTTCGGGCGCATTGCCGCCGGCTCGCCGAGCACGTTTTTGATGAGCGCCTATTTCGGCTTCGGGGTAGCCAGCCTTTTCCTCTCGGTAGTTACCATGAAGCTCCGCAAGATGCTGGATTAGCGTTACCCGGCGTCTTCTCAATAAGGTTACTGATGGATTTAGGGTTAGCCCTGCGGACGCGCCGGAGCATCCGGGTTTACCGCAGGGATGCGGTGCCCCGCGCCGTCATCAAAGAGATTCTGGATACGGCGGTGCGGGCGCCTTCGTCCTTCAACTCCCAGCCCTGGGAGTTCGTGGTGGCAAGCGGTCAGTCCCTCGACGCCATCCGCGACCATAACGAGCAAATGCTGGCGCGCGGCGAGCCTCCCCATCCTGACTTTCCCGCAAAACGGCTGGAGGGGGTTTACCGCCAGCGCCAGCTTGAGGTGTTTGCCGAGCTTTGCCGCCTCGAAGGTGTTGACCCGCATAATAAGGCAGCGGTCGCCTGCCTGCGGCGGCGGAGTTACCGCTTTTTCGAAGCCCCGGCGGCCATCATCATCTCCTTCGACGGCTCGCTGGATGCGGTGCGCGCCCACTTCGACCTCGGCATGGTGAGCCAGAACATCTGCCTGGGGGCGCTGGCGCAAAACCTTGGCACCTGCCTCTGCCTGGAGGCGGTGAGCTATGCCGAAAAGATAAGGGAGGTCTGCGCCATCCCGCCGGAGAAAAAGATTTGCGTCGCCATTGCCCTGGGCTATCCCGACACCGGGCATCCCGCCAACCGGCTGCTCAGCCAGCGCGAGCCGGTGGGGAACCTCACCCGCTGGGCCGGCTTTGAAAACGAAGAAGCTTCTGAGGCTTGACACCGATGTCCCCGGGGCGCTAATGTTATTTTAGGCTTTGTGTCTTGAGGAGACCGAAAGTTTCAAGCTCCCTCGATGATTTTAATGCCCTTCTGGCGCGGACTGACGTCATCAGGCAGCTGCACGAGAGTCTGGTGCGGGAACCGGCATATATCCTGGGACACATTTGCCGCATCCACGAGCAAAGCGGCCAGTGCGTCCCCGACCACCGCCTGCTGCTGGGCGGCTTTTTAGGCGAGGACTCGCTGCGGGCTCTCGTCGAGGCGGGGCTGGTGACGAAGGAAGTCGGTCAAACCTCGGTCTATTGCTATACCCCCACCGCCGCCGGTAAAGAGCAGTACGCAAAGCTCAAGACCGGCGGTCTTTTCTCGTACTAGCATTTTCACTTTCAGCCGGCGAAACCGGGCCGGTATATCTAAGGAGTGTTCTATGTTCAGGGGTTTGAGGTTCGGGTCACTGGTGGTCGTCATTATCCTGGTGGTGTGGCTGGTAGCGGGCTGCGACGTTTTGCCCGGCATCGGCGTTCCCGCCGCAAAATCTCCGGCAAAAGTAACTGAAGCCTGGAATATCATTTTCAACCACTACGTTGAGAAAGACCAGCTTAACTCCGATAACCTGAGCGAGGCGGCCATCCGAGGCATTCTCGACGCCATCAATGACCCCTACACCTCTTACCTTGATGCCCGCCATTACGAGATTTTCCAGAGCAGCTTTGAGGGCGAACTGGAAGGCATCGGCGCCCAGGTCGGGGTGCGTGAGGGCAACATTGTCATCATCGCCCCGATTGCCGGTTCACCTGCGGAAAGGGCCGGTATCCGGGCGGGTGACATTATCCTGGCGGTTAATGGCGAGCCTACGGCGGACATAAGCCTGGCCGAGGCCATCCTGAAAATCCGGGGGCCAAAGGGTACACCGGTGACGTTGCGGGTGCTCCACGAGGAGGAAGCGGAGCCGGTGGAAATCACCATAATCCGCGACACCATAACCGTACCCTCGGTAGAGTTCAGTATGGTGGAAGGCATCGCGCTCATCAGCATCAGCGAGTTTTCGGAGCGGACGGGGGACGAGATGTCGCCGGTGATGACGGAGTTGTCCCGTCAGGGGGCGACCGGCATCATTATTGACCTGCGGGGTAATCCGGGGGGGTTGCTTTCTGCGGTGACCGAGGTCGCCAGCTATTTCCTGCGCGAGGGCGTGGTAGTTAAGGTCAAAGACAACCGGGGCAAAGTTACCGATTACCCCGCCAGGCCGACCGGCCAGGTCAGCGACCTGCCCATGGTGGTGCTGGTGGATGATTCCTCGGCCAGCGGCAGTGAAGTGCTGGCCGGCGCTTTGCAGGACCACCGGCGCGCCACCCTGGCAGGCAGCACCACCTTCGGTAAGGGCAGCGTCAACCAGTTCTTCCCTTTAAGTGACGGCTCCGGCATTTATCTTACCGTGTCCCGATGGCTTACCCCGCTGGGGCGACCCATCGAGGGCGTGGGGCTTGAGCCGGACGTAAAACTTGAGCTTACCGGCGAGGACGCCATCCGCTGGGCGGTGGACTACCTCAATGGCAACCAAGCCGCACTCACCGGGGCAGCGTCCCCGGGCGAGGCGCTGGCGGTAATCGGTTAAAATCCACTTCTGATTAAAAATTATGGTGCCCTGTGACTTTGCCTCAAATGTCACGCTGAGAAGCGAAGCGACATATCCCTTTTAGTGTTTTTTAGTAGCAAGCCGCTTCAAGTAGTTTTTGCAGTTGCGCCTGGTCTCGGCGAGGTTGTCGCCGCCGAACTTTTCCAGTAGCGCCTGCGCCAGCACGAAGCAGGTCATCGCTTCGGAAACGACTCCGGCGCGGGGCACGATGCAAATGTCCGAGCGCTCGGTGATGGCCTCGGCGCTCTTGCCGGTGGCGAGGTCCACGGTGCGGGCGGGCTTGCCCAGCGTGGCGATGGGCTTGTGATAGACGCGCAGAACGATATCTTCGCCGTTTGAGATGCCCCCCTCGATGCCGCCCATGTGGTTTGTCCGGCGGCTAAAACCGGCCTTTCCGGGCGTGATGGCGTCCACGGTCTGCGAGCCGGTTAGCCCGGCCAGCGCACAGCCGTCGCCGATTTCGACCGCCTTCACCGAGGGAATGCTCGCGAGCGCCCCGGCCAGCGCGCCGTCAAGGCGGCGGTCGTAGTGCATGACGCTGCCCAGTCCCACCGGTACGCCGCGGGCGATGACTTCCAGCACGCCGCCCAGGGTATCCCCTTTACGGCGGGCTTCGTCAATTGCCGTCTTCATCTTTCGTGACACTTCAGGGTCGAGGCACCTTGTTTCGGGGTCGCGCTCGTATACCGCGGCCACCTCCTCAAAGCTGGGGCGGGTGTCTTCAAGCTTCACTTTCCCGATTTGTACGGTGTGACTGGCGACCCGGATGCCGAACTCGCCGAGCAAGCGGCGGCAGACCGCCCCGGCCATCACCCGGGAAACGGTCTCTCGGGCGCTGGCGCGTTCCAGCACGTTGCGGATGTCGCCCTGGCCGTATTTCAAGGCGGCGGCGAGGTCGGCATGCCCCGGGCGGGGGCGGGTGAGCGGCTCGGCCTCGTCATCGCTTGCCTCAATCCTCATTACCGCCTGCCAGTTCTCGAAGTCGCGGTTTTGCACCACGAGGGCGATGGGACTGCCCAGCGTTCGGCCGTAGCGCGCTCCCGCCAGGATTTCACACTCGTCTTTTTCAAGCAAACCCCGCCCGCCGCGGCCGTAGTCACTGCGCCGCCGGGCGAGGTCGCGGTTGATGTCGCCGGCGCTTATGCCGAGGCCGGCCGGTATGCCTTCAATAATCACGACACAGGCCGGGCCGTGGGACTCACCGGCGGTCAGAAATCGTAACACCTTCATCTCCTTTTAACGCCCGTGTCAGCGCCTGTCCCATCTGGACAAGCGGGGCGGTGTGGCCGGTGAAAAGCTCGAACTGGCGGGCGGCCTGGTAGAGGAACATCTTGTGCCCGTAGACGACTTTACAGCCGGCTTTTTTGGCCTCAGCGAGCAGGCGGGTGGTGCGGGGGCGGTAGATGACATCGAAAACGACGAGTTTCGGGTGCAGGTAACTGGCGGGCACCGATAGTTCGTCAACTTTTGGCCACATGCCGACCGGCGTGGCGTTTGTCAGGATGTCGGCGTCGCCAATCTCCGAAAACCGGTCAAAACCGCCGGAACCTTCCGCCCCGATTCGTGCCGCTAAAGCCGCCGCTTTCGCCGGCGCGCGGCCCAGGATGACCACCCGGCTGCCCCGGTGCTTTAGAGCCAGAGCGATGGTGAGGGCGGTCGCCCCGGCGCCCAAAATTACCGTTTTTTTACCCCTTAAGGGCGTCTTTTCCGAGAGCGCCTTGAGCGCGGCGTCGTAGTCGGTGTTGTAGCCCTTCAGGTGGCCGCCACGGTTGACGATGGTGTTGATGGCGCCAATCTCCTTAGCTTCGGCGTCAAGTTCGTCAACGCAGGCCAGCGCCGTCGTCTTGTGGGGGATGGTAACGCTCATACCGGTGATGCCCAGCGTCCGCATGGCGGCGATAGCGGGCGCGGCCTCTTTTACCCGGAAGGCGAGATAAACGTAGTCCAGCCCCCGCGCCTGGTAACCCCGGTTATGCACCAGCGGGGAAAGCGAGTGCGCCACCGGGTCGCCGATGAGGCAGCAAACTCTGGTTTCGGCGTTAATCACCTTTTTCTCCCAGCCGCCTGATAATGGTCTCGGCCACCTGTTCGGGCGCAAGGCCATCGGTATCTACAATTATATCAGCCGCCCGCCGGTAAACCGGCTCGCGCTCTTTTAGCACAAGCGCCATATCTTCTGCCGGCGGCTTGCCGGTGAGGCTGGGGCGGGAGGCGTCGTTTTTTGTCCGCGCCAGCAGGGTTTCCAGCCTTGCCCGCAGCCAGACCAGCTTCCCGGTTTCCTTGAGCGCCCGGATATTTTCCTCACCGGTGACCGCGCCGCCGCCGGTGGCGTTGACAATGTCGTCGAGCGCGGCTACCGACCTGACTACTTCAGATTCAATTTTGCGAAAGCCCGGCCAGCCCTGGCGGGCGACGATTTCACTTACGCTCATACCGGCTTTCCGGGTAATCATCTCGTCCATTTCGATAAAGCGCCTGCCCAGCTTTTTAGCCAGCAGCCGTCCCACCGCGGTCTTGCCGCTGCCCCGCATCCCTATCAGCACGATGTTCATGCCGGGGTCTCAGACTTCCTCGTATTTTGCGCCGACCTTTGCCAGGTCGCGGAAGAAGCCGGGATATGACTTGCCGACGGCTTCAGCGCCGCTGATGACCGTTTCTCCCTCGGCAAAGAGCGCCGCTACGGCCAGGCTCATAACCAGGCGGTGGTCGTTGTGGGACTCGACCCCGGCGCCCCTGACCCCGCCGCCGGTAATCAGCATGGTGTTTTCGGTGACCTCAACCTCCGCTCCCATTTTGCGCAGTTCCAGGGCGGTGTGGTTGATGCGGTCGGTCTCTTTATAAATCAGGTGGCCGATGTTCCTGATAAGCGTTTTGCCGCTGGCAAAAGCGGCGACCACCGCCAGCGGCTGGACGATGTCCGGGTAGTCGCCCATGTCCTGGGTGGTAGCGGCCAAGGGGTTACGGCGGCTTGCCGAAATGCCTTCTTTGCCGAAGTCAATCTCGCAGCCCATTTGGGCGAGAATGTCAAGAAAGTGGCGGTCGCCCTGCACCGAACGGGAGTTAAGGCCGCTGACCGTCACCGTTACCCCGCCGATGGCGCCCATAGCGAAGAAATAGGCCGCCGACGAGTAGTCGCCCTCGATATCATACTCGCGCCCCCGGTAAGTCTCTCCGGCGGTGACCACGAAATGCTCGTAGTTGATGTTGCCGACCTCGCCGCCGAAGCGGCGCATAATATCAATGGTAACATCAACGTAGGGTTTGGAGAGCAGTTCGCCGCTGATGTTCAGGCGCACGTTGCGCCGGGCGTAGGGCGCGGCCATGAGCAGGCCGCTCACGTGCTGGGAGGTTATCAGGCCGCTCACCACCACCTCGCCGCCCAGCAGCGTCCCGCCGTGGATTTCGATGGGGGGGAAGCCGTCCCGGTTGATGGAAGCCGCCCTGATGCCCAGCGCCTTGAGCGCCACCAGCAGGTCGCTCACCGGGCGCTGGTAGAGCCGGGGCTCGCCTTCGAAGACCACTCGTCCCGGTGTCAAGGCGGCCAGCGGGGCGACCATCCTTACCGTGCTGCCCGAGTTACCGACGAAAATTGTCTCTCTGCCCGGCTGGACGCTGAACTTGCCGTCCCGCCCCTCGATTTTCAGCGTGCTGCCGTTAGCCCGTATGGTGGTGCCCAGGGTGCGTAGGGCTTCGGCGGTGTAACGGGTGTCGTCGGCGTCGAGGTAGTTGGTGAGTACCGTCTCGCCCTCGGCCAGCGCGCCCAGGATGAGCGCGCGGTGGGTGTAGCTCTTCGAGGGCGGGGCGGTAACCTCGCCTTTCACCGCCCCGGGCGTTATCTTTACCTTCAATTTACGCAGGTTCCCCCAGGTATCTTACCAGCGCCTCGAGGCCGAGACGGTAGCTTTCGGCCTTAAATCCCGAAACCTGTCCCACCGCCACCGGGGCGATGACCGAGTGGCGGCGAAAACCCTCCCTTGCCCCGATGTTGGAAAGGTGCACTTCCACCACCGGCTTGCCCGAGTCTGCTAGGGCGTCGCGCAGCGAGTAACTGTAATGCGTCAGCCCCCCGGGATTGATGAGTATGCCGGCTGCGGTGTGACCCGATTGCTGGATGAAGTCAATGATGGCGCCTTCGTGGTTAGACTGGAAAAAGACCAGTTCGCAGCCGAGCTTCCGGGCATCGTTTTTGAGGGTGTCCTCAATCTGCTTGAGAGTCGCCGTGCCGTAAAGGGCGGGTTCTCTCTCTCCCAGGCGGTTCAGGTTGGGGCCGCTTATGACCAGAATCTTCATCGGCAGACCTCCGCCAGTACCTGGCTTACCAGCGCTTGTGGTACTTTACAATTTACCACGCCGCGCCCAATTTCCGCCAGCAACACCCACCGGGGCTCGCCGCCGCTCGTTTTTTTGTCGAACTTGAGATTGGCGAGCAGCTCCCCGGGCGTTACCTGCGGGGCGTGGACGGGTAGTCCGAACTTTTTGAGAACTGCCTCTATCCTCGGTGTGGCGCTGGCCGAAAGCATGCCCAGCCGGGCGCTGATGCGACTGGCGACCACCATGCCGAAGCTGACCGCCGCCCCGTGCTGGCCTTCGAGGTTGCTGGCGGCTTCCAGCGCATGCCCGATGGTATGCCCGAAGTTGAGGATGGCCCGCGCCCCGGTGCGCTCGGTCTCGTCGGCCATCACCACCTTCGCTTTCAGGGCGGCGCAGCGCTCGATGATGGGTATCAGCTCCGCCGCTTTGAAATCGGCGTCTTTTTTATGCTCCAGACGCTCGAAGAGGTCTTTATCCATCGCCAGCCCGTATTTTAAAATTTCCGCCAGGCCGTTTCTCATCTCCTGTGGCGGCAGCGACTTCAAAAAATCAACGTCGGCGATGATGGTCTTCGGCTGGTAGAAGCTGCCGACCATGTTCTTTTTACCTCCGAAGTTGACGCCCACCTTGCCGCCGATGGCGCTGTCCACCTGGGCGAGCAGCGTGGTCGGTACCTGGATATAGTCAATGCCCCGCAGGTAGCTGGCCGCCAGATACCCACCGGCGTCACCCGGCACGCCCCCGCCGAGGATGACCAAGAGAGCGCTGCGGTCAACCCCGTTTTCCATAAGAAATGTATAACCTTCGGCCAGGCTCTCCGGCGACTTGGCGATTTCGCCCACCGGAAGAGAAAATCTCAAGACTTTCTTGCCGCTCTGCGCGAGGATGGCGGCGACCGGTTCCCCGTAAAGGCGGTCGGTAGTCTCGTCGGTAACCAGCACCAGACTGGAGTAGGCTTTTAAGTCAACGAAATCGCCGATGCGGCCGGCAAGGCCGCGCCCGAGGTAGACCGACCACGCCCGCGTTACGGTTATCTTGAACGGTATTTCCAGGCGTTTTTCCGGCTGACTCAAGGCTATTTCCTCCGGTTTTTTATTTGCCCGCCGGTTTTCGGTGGATTTCTTTGTAAATGCGCCGGCAGGCGTCAATGATGTCTTTCAGTTCGTCGGGCGTCACCGACTGCGGCCCGTCCACCAATGCTTCCGCCGGGTTGTGGTGCGTCTCGATCATCAGGCCGCTGGCGCCGGCGGCGACGGCGGCGCAGCTCATGCTGAAGATGAGGTCGCGCCGCCCGGTGGCGTGGCTGGGGTCAACGATGATGGGCAGGTAGGTCTCCTTCTCGATGGCCGGCACCGAGGCCAGGTCGAGGGTGTAGCGGGTGAAGCTCTTGCCCTTGCCGATGGGGATGATGCCACGCTCGCAGAGGATAATGTTGCGGTTGCCCTCGACGGCGATGTATTCGGCAAAAGAGAGGAACTCCTCGATGCCGGCGCCGAAGTGCCGCTTGAAGACCACCGGCTTGCCCGTCCGTCCGACCTTGCCCAGCAGGTCCTGGTCGTACATGTTGCGCGCGCCTATCTGGATGATGTCAACGTACTCGGCGATGAGGTCAATCTGGCTCTCGCCGCGCGCCTCGGTGATGACCGGCATCTCGTATTTATCGCCGGCCTCGCGCAGCCAGCTGAGCGCCTCCTGCGCTTCTTCCTGGCTGCCTGAGCCAAGCCCCTGGAAAGAGTAGGCGCTGGAGCGCGGCTTGAAGATGCCGCCCCGCAGAATCTGGGCGCCGGCTTTTTTAGCGCCTTCGGCGATTTTCAATAGTTGCCCTTTATTCTCCACGGCGCAGGGCCCGGCGATGAAGACCGGCTCGCCACCGCCGATTTTGACATCACGTACTTCGATGACGCCGTGTTTTGCCGGGTCTTCCGAAAGGCGGCTGAACTCCCGGCTGATGAGCTTGTAGGGCGTCTCAATGCGGAGAGTTTCTTTGACGCCGGGGAGCGCCTCGAAATGGCTGAAGTCTATTTTTCGCTCGTCGCCAACGACGCCGATGACGCTGCGGAAGTCGCCCCTTGAGAGGTCGGCTTTCAGCCGCAGGCGTTTTATCTCGTTGATGACGTTCTCGATTTGCTCTTTGGTTGCCTCGCTGCTCATGATAATCACGTTTGCCTCCTAAAAAATGAAGAACCCTCCGCGCCGGGAGGGTCATCTTTTGCTCTATCGCTGATTAGCTTTTGCGGTCTATCGCGTTTCGGCCAAACTCCTCCCAGCGCATCCGGTGCGCCCGGTAAAGTAGTAGCCGTAATACCACTGGGAGGCCAAAAGCATTTTCTACCTCGCCCGCATAATATCATGGTTAGGGGAGAGTGTCAACTTTCGTAGCGAGGCATGCATCGGTCAAGGAGCTATACTATTCTTAACCGCATTGTAAACTGGTTGAGGAGGATGCGTTGTAAACCGAGTAGGAAAATAAACGATGGATTCGGCTTTTGTTGGTTTCTTTCGTAAGCCAAATAGTCCTTCTAGGTTAGGAGTTTGAAGAAAAACGTTCTCAGCTCCCAGAAGCGTTTTCAAACTGGCTATTGCGGTCGCAGTGGCAGGATTTTCTGGGTCTTCATCTATCAGCGCATACGTTGGTATGTGAAATAACCCCAACACTTTTGCTATTGGTTCGATGTTGGGCAAGCCCCCACAATCGATGATAGAAACGCAATGTTTATCTAAGTCTAGCCCCAAACTGGTGAGAGCGGATACGCAGGCGACCTTGTCTGGGTACCCTTCTGTGAGCACGACGTGATTAGCGAAGAAGACTTCGTTAATCTCCTCATCAAATTTGGAAGCAGCTGAAACTTGGCTCTGAAGGGTTGCGTACTGCCCGAAACCTGAACAAACGGTTGTGTCCCCGGTTTCCCTTTTTACAAGGCGAACACTGTTAAAGTCAGATATATCGACGAAGCATCTGTCGTGCGTGGTGTAAATTATCTGAACATTGTTTTGGGATAGGTGTTTTAGAATTTTGTGAAAATTGCGGCAACCATGCGGATGAAGATAAAGCTCTGGCTCTTCGATAGCCAAAACAAGCGGTTTAGCAACGATTTGACCGTACGCTCTAGCTATAGCAACTGCTAAAGCACTTTGAGTGCCAGCACCCATATGCTCTGCATCAAACTCTAAAGATGCAGAAGAGTCACTCAAAAAAGGTCTGAGATTCTTGATGGTATCGATAGGGTCAACGAGTTGCATCTTGAGGTGTAGTTCAAGGCCAGTCTGCTCTTTAACACAATCTCTCAATATGGTCTCTAAAGTCTGGATATCTGCGGCAACATTTGAATCATATGCACTCTTTATACCTTGTATGAAAGCAGTTTTCTTAGCTGGGTCAATACTCTTCTCAATATATCTGAGCAATTTGCCATACAACGTCCATTGGCTAGGGCGGACTTGTTCAGATGCTTCCCTGTCCAATCCCAGGTACATCAAGGTTACTTCATCTTTCATGTCTGTCGAAACACGGATTTCTTTTTGGCTAGGGTAAGTCAATACTCTTCCAAGTCGGTCCACAGCGAAATAGCCAAAATCACTACCGTCATAGGTCATTTGAAAACCCCATACATTGGGGTTGGTAGCCAATTGCGAATCAAACATTATTTGGAGGAAAATCGGAGAAGTTTTGTCATATTTATAAAAGTCATGGTCACTAAACGAGCGCGCAGAAGGATAAGATAACCCCAATAGAAGGTCAAGCGCTTTCATCAGGTTAGATTTTCCGGCGTTATTGGGCCCAATGAGACTTGTGATAGCGCCGAAGTCAAGATTGACTTCTTCAATGGAACGGAAGTGTTTTACAGTGAGTTTTTTTATCATTTCTTTCAGAAAATGATAGTATTAAATGTTAACATCGTCAAGGTGTGGTGGTTCTCCTCACCGCCTCTCTCAGCAAAAATACGGCGCAGATGAACGCCAGGACGCCGAAGATGGCGGCGATGTTGAAGACCCAGTTAGTCCCCATCATTGTCGCGAAGTAGCCCAGCAGGCTCGCCGAAAACGAGCCGACGCCGAAGCTGCAAAAGAAATAGATGCCGTAGATTCTGCCGCGCCAGCTTTGCGGGGTGTAATCAGCCACCAGGGTGTTATAGATGGGCTGCCCCATGAAGTGAAAGAAGGCGAGGCTGGTCGCCGCGGCAATCAGCAAGAACCCGGTGGTGTTGCCTACCGCCAGCAATAGCGGAAAGACCAGAGCGGCGACAAACATGGCGAGGCGCTCCCGCCGCCAGCGCTCGGCGAGGTGGCCGCCCAGGAACTGGCCGCCGATACCGAAGACCAGGGCGAAGGTGGTGAAGGAGCCGGCAATCATCACCGCGTCCAGGCGGAGGAAGCCGAGTTTCAGCCCCTCGCTCAAGTGCAGGGGCAGGAAGGTCACCAGCCCCCGGTAGATGAGGCCGTTGAAGACCTGGATGGCGAAGAGCAGCCCCAGGAGGGGCACCACCGGCCCGAGCCGGGCGCGCCCGGTGGCGGCGGTTTCGGGCGGCGGGGTGTCCGCCGGACGGTCTGGCTTCGTCAGGGCGAACAGGACGGTCAGGATGAGGGCGGGCGCCGCCAGGACGAAATAGCTTACCCGCCAGTTGAAGGCGGAAGCCGTTAGACCGGCGACCAGCGGGCCGAGAGCCAGGCCGAGGTTGCCCCCGATGCCCATGTAACCGAAACCCATGCCCCGCCGGGTGGCGACGCGGGCGACAAAGGCGCTGGCTACCGGGTGAAAGATGCCCATCGCCAGCCCCAGCACCAGCAGGCCGGCGCCCAGGGCGTAGATGTTGGGCGATAGCCCGATGCCGACGGCGGCGGCGGTCATACCGCTTGCGCAGACAATGAGCAGGTTCCTTTCGCTCGAGCGGTCGGCAAGTACGCCCGAAGGTAAAGCCATGAACCCGAAGGCCAGGCCGAAGATATTGGCGACGATGCCCATAGCCAGCAGGGAGGCATCGAACTCCAGGCTGATGCCGATGAGCACCACGCCGTAGGTAAGCTCCAGCATGTGCACCAGGGTGTGGCAGGCGGCGGTGGCGGCTACCCCCGCTTTTTGCGGGTTTATCATGCGCGGGTTGTCCGGTCGGCGGGCTCGGCGGCGGAATTTATGGTGGCCTTCCGCCAGCGTTCGCGGTCGGTCTCCATGAGCAGGAAATGATGGCCTTCAATCATCTTCTCACCTGAGGCAATGAAGCCGCATTTGGCGAAGCATCGCTGTGCCCGGAGGTTGTCCCATAGTGTCTTGAGCCTGATTTTTTTCAGGTCGGTCTGTCTGAAGATATAGTCCAGCAGGGTGGTCGCGGCATCGCTGCCGTAGCCTTTGCCCCGGTACTGGCGCTCGCCAATCATAATCCCCAGTTCCGCGTCGCCTTTTTGCCGGTCAATGCCGTAATAGCTGCAGTTGCCGATGTGCTGGCCGCTCAGAGTCTCGATGGCAAAAAAACGGCGCTCCGGAGAAGCGAGAGAAAGCATTTTCCGGTACTCGGCCAGGTACTGGACAAACGGCATCCGGAGTGGTTCGGTAGCGTCGAGGCAGGCGGTCTCGGGGTCGCACTGCCACCGGTAGTCACGCCCGGCGTCGGCGAGAGTTTTTGCCCGGAGACGGGTCTTGGTGCCGAGCGGCGCGTCAAAACCGCAGGGAGAAGGGGTTTCCATCAGAATCAAGCTCTTCCAGTGCCGCTTCGGCGGCTTCTCTGGCGGCGTCGTTTTCGAGGCTAGCGCATTTTTTCAGAAATCGCCTGGCTTCTTCGCCGCCGATTTTGCCCAGGGCGGCGATGGCCGCCAGCAGCACCTCGGTGTCGGGGTCCTGGATATGGCGGGCGAGGTAAGGGATGGCCTCGGTCTCCCCGATTTCCCCCAGCGCCTGGCATGCCTCGTACCGGGTCTCGGTGTCGGCGTTTTCCACCTCCTTGAGGAGGATTTCCAGCCAG
>QZJL01000028.1 GCA_003599745.1 Dehalococcoidia bacterium
TTTATTGATTTCAGATAATAACAGTATTGGACTGTACCCTTGGAGTGGAACCGGCAGGACCTATCTATATAACCAGCTTTTCGATGCATCGACAAGATTATCTGGATAGCTTTGTCCTGGCATAACAGATGGTACCCTGGCAGGCTATATCAAAAATCATGAAATGTTACCGTGTACCAATGCAAGCAAATGTGTAATTGCTGGCAAATGGAAGTTCGCCACTGGGGAATTCTAGGGCGGTAACCTTATTTGTTAAGTGCCTCCTCGACAACCGGAATAAATTCTTCTAACCCCAGTCCGAGTAGTTTTTCTTTGGTGGGTATGCCACGGTCAATATCCCAGCCCCTAGTCTCATAGTAATCATCGAGCATCTTGTGGGCGTCATCCCTGGACAGACGCCTGCCAAAGTGGTCGTGCAAGTAGCTCTCGCCTTCGGCAGACACGAATTTTGCGAACCCGCGGAGCGACTGGTCAAGGATAACCGGACGTTCCGCGTTTTGCAGCCAGATTGACGGGACGTACTGCATACCGACGCCACCCAGGTAGCCTTCGATTAGCTCTTTGCTCAGTGGCTCTTTCTCGATTTTCCCGCGGCTCAAATCCACCCGGAGAATCTGGCCAGCATAGCCAAAATACTTCATTATTCTCTCGCATTCTTTATACGCACGATGGCATTATAAACACAATATTTTGCGCAAAGAGAACAGCCCTGGACGCATTCATCAGTAAAAGTTATCGAGCCGGGGGCGATTATGAGTCTTGCCATCTCGGGGTTGAAGGCCCCGGTAGGCAAGAGAACAACGCAGCTGGCAGCTATAGCACGTGGTGCAATTCTCAGGGTTTACCTTCAGGTTCTTTTTCTCTATCGCCATCCACGACCTCCAGAAATGGGCACCGTAGCTGGAATAGCACACCGACAATGTTTCTTCGAGCAGAGTCCGGGAAGCTTCTTCTCTGATTCTTTAACTCATAACCTATTTTGTCCGTAGAGACTCGTCAAGCCAGATATCCTCAAAGCGGCTGAGGTTCGAGTAAGAGATGTAGTTCCAGCGCAGGTCCTTGAACCCAAGGAGGCACGTCATTATATAATTCAAATAGCCAAAGCGATTCTGAATATTTACAAAGAGACGACTCTTTAGAATTTGATAACCGATGAAAAGGTGCTAACCTAAAGAAGAGAACTTTACCAGCGCCCAGTCAATACCCTCCATCCATATAGACATAACCGCCGGGCTGGCGTAAAGGCCCGGCGTGCTGGCAACTTCCAGCCTGAGCTGGCTTTTGTAAGACTCGGGATTATCACCGATGATGTCGTGGCTTAAATGTTCGCCGGGCACGATGATGAAAGGGATGAACTTCACTTTTTTCAGCCCAGATTTCAGGGCGTCGGCGAAGGCCGCTTCGTTGCCGGGCGGCCCGTCCAGCGTGGCGAGGAAAACATTGTGGTAATGAGTGCGAAGGTATTTGTCCAGACGGAGGAGCGGCAAGTTGAAAGCGGGCATTTTCTCGCTGCCGTGACCGCAGATAATGGTCACCGTATCTTCAGTACCGAAGTCAGGTTCCAAAGCTCTCGCAACCCGCCCAATATTATCAGGCGTCTGCAACAGGGGATAGGCGTACTCTACATTTAAGCCGTCAGCCGGGGTCATGAGGGTACTGTATTCCGAATCTCCAGTCGTAATCAACAGGTTTTGCACGACGACATCACGTTTACCCTCTTTTCTCAGGTCGGCGTACACCTCTTCGAGGCTTTTTACGGGAACCTTACGGGCGAAGGTAGTCCCTCCCGAAGCCAGTAGTTTCTTACGAGAGCCCCCGTAGGCGAAGACCCAGCGGACTTCATTATCGGGGTAGCGTGCCATCACCATTTCGTCAATGCGCTCCAGGTCTTTCACTACTTCGGGAGCACCGGAGCTGAAATTCACGATGATGATTACCGGCCGCTTCGAGATGTTCTTCATTTTCACCTCATCAAAACTCTATTTAACCCGCAGGGATTCGTCAATCCAGACATCTTCCAGCCGGTTAATGTTGGAGTATAGCAGCGGCATCCACCTGAGGTTCTTTATATGGGGATAGTATGGCATCATGGCTGGCGGGAAGCACCCCGTCGGCAGGGCCGGTAGGTCGGTTAGCAGGATGCGCTCAATCTCCATGATTGCCTCCCGTCTTTTATCAGGGTCGAGGAAGGAATCTACCTCAGCGAGCATTTTATCCAGGTTTGTGTTGGAGTATTTCGACCAGTTCGAATAGCCGCCGGTAGCGAAGAATACCTTGAGTTGAACCGGGTCGGGAACGTCCAGCGTGTAGGTATAGGTATCATAGTTATCCTCGGTGAGGCGCTTGTTCAACTCGATTGATCCGAGGCCGACATTCACCTCGACGTTAATTTTAAGATGCTGCCGCAGTGCCTCGGCGAAGACCAGCGTAGCGCCGGCCCGGCCTTCGGTGGTCTCGGTCGACATCATATTCATCTTGAATCCGTTTTGATAGCCGGCTTCCGCCATCAGTTGCTGGGCTTCGCTTACCCTTGCCTCGTAGGGCTTATCCCAGCCCATCAATTTGAGAACTTCTTCTTTGGGTAACCCAAAGGATGGATGCAGAAGCCCAACATCGGTTATGCCTAATGACGAGTCACCGGCATAGCCGAGTATCAAATCCTGCTCATCGAGTATCATGCCTAGAGCACGCCGCACGCGCATATCGTCTAGCGGCTTGTGCTTGGTATTAATGAATATTACGGAACCAGTGATCCTTTCCCGCTTTTGCCAGAGCAGTTCCGGTGCACCCTGTTTCAAGTACTCGATGCGGCTTTTGACGCCCACCCCGTGAGGCGGGCCGATAAAGTCCAGACGGCGGGAAATCAAAAGGTCGTCAGCCGTGGACGCTCCCATCTGGTACATCGTCATGCCATCCAGATAAGGTAGCTGGTTACCGTATTTGTCCTTCTTCCAGTAGTCCGGGTTACGCTGGTATTTGAGGTGGACACCCGGTTTATACTCCGTGAGGAGAAACGGCCCGGTGCCGACCATAAAATCGGCTGACTGGGGGTCAGTCCCTGCCAGGTGCCACGCCTGGATGACCGATTCGCCCTGAGCCAGAGATATCATAAAACCGGCCGAAGGATACTTGAGATGGACTTTTACCGCGTACTCGTCAATTTTTTCGGTGCGCTCGTAGGCAGCAAACCACTCGTATATTACGCTGCGGTTAACGTCGGTCATCTTATCCAGGCTATAGACCACGTCATCGGAGGTAAATGGCAAACCGTCCTGCCATTTCACTCCCTGGCGCAGTTTGAATGTAATTGACAGGCCGTCCGGGCTTGTTTCCCAGCTTTCGGCCAAGTCACCGATAATGTTCTCGGGGACGACATCCTTGAAGTCAATATTGAACATCACCAGCTGGTTGAAGACCGGCAGGGCAGCGGTTGGCCCGTAGCCCACTTTCTGATGGGCATCGAAGCTTCGGGGAATCCAGTAGCCATATTCCAGAGTGCCCCCGTAGATAGGCATCGAGGTCTCGACCGGGTTAGGTGTGAGATATGCCCCCGATGGGGTTTTTACTGTCTGGGCCGGAGTTTCTTCAGACAGTAATCCTGGCCCGGATACGATACCCGGTGTCCCAGGGCCGCAAGCCGCAAGCGACACCAGAGTCACCAGTGCCACCGCGAAAATCACACGTGTTTTCAAGATTCACCTCCTGAAAACATAGATTTCAAAGTAGTGAACGATTATCGTTTCTGCTTTGCCGGCATGATAGTAACTTCCCTATGCATGGCTGTCAACCAATTAGTCAATCTTGGTAGTTATCCGCGGGAAGAGTTGTCTTCTCAAGGATGCTAAAGGTAAGACGGGATCCGGGTAGTTTTTGCGTAGGGCTGCTCGATGAAGTTTTTCCAGGTACGAAATGGGAATTTGATACCTGCCATATCCGCCGGTGTCCTGCCAGCCAGGAAAGCATTCGGCCGGAAGTAGTTATAATGCGCAAGCCAGCTTTCCATAAACCACCTTATGTTGTCCATGCTTCTCAGGCGGTGCATGATTCGGGTGCGCTCTTTGAAAGCGGCGTGAAAATGCTCGATGAGACTGGCGTTATTTCCGACCGAAAAAAGACCACGCGGCTCACCTTTCAGCCCCCGCTCAGGGGTACTGTCCAGGCCGGTCAGGTAGAGTGCCAGTTTGTCGGTATAGATTACTCCTGGAACGGCACTGGCGCTCGTACAGGCTTGCCTCATAAGTTCCCGGGCGTCCGGCACAGTTCGGGTCAGAGACATATGGGACGCAATCAAAAAATGAGTGCCCTTGTCAATTACGTCCCAAAAACATACGTCTCGGCCAACCAGCCGCAGGAGCGTCTCATCAGCAACCCACTCCCGGCCAACTTTCGGCACAAGTCCGACGGTCTCCTGCCTGGCTAAACCGGCAAAACGCCGCACCCAGTTATAGACCGTCCCGGTCGAAATACGGTCGCTGCCCTGCTGGATGAGGGCACGGCGAATTGCGGTCTCGCTCATGCCTTTATAGTACATATCTAGGACACTGGCAATGGTAGCGGTACCGGTCTGCATTTTAGGGATGGTACCGGCCGAAACAAACTTGCGGCGGCAGTCTTTACAGAAGTATCGCGGGACGTTTTTGACCTGGCCGAATTTTATTACATTTGCTGAATGGCAGTATTTGCAGTTCATTGCTAAGACAGTATAGCACCTCTGCCGTTCGACTACCAAGAATGATTAACTGATTGACAGGTTTCGTACCGGTATTATCATATTTATGGAAGTGGCCTGATTGCCACTGCGAATTAAGCTATGAAAGCTAATATAAACAGATGGATGGTGATTTATGGATTTTAGCCTATCTGAAGAACAATTGATGCTGCAAAATACCGTGAGGGAGTTTGCCAGAAAAGAGGTTGCTCCTTACTTTCAGGCACTTGATAAGAAACCGCTACCGCCGACGCCGAAAGTGCTAACCGCGCAAATGATGAAAGAGCGCTATCCCTGGGAGTTATGGAACAAGATGCACGCCATGGGACTGTGCACGCTTTCTATTCCGCCGGAATATGGCGGCGGCGGCGCGAGCCTGCTCACCCAGGCAATCGTCTGCGACGAACTGGGGAGAGCCGGCGGCCTCAATGTCATACTCCAGCTTACCCACCAGCACCTGATAGATGAATTCGGCACGGATGAGCAAAAAGAAGAGTTCCTGGTAAAGTGCGCCACCGACCCTAGCTATATCATTGCCAACTGTACCGCCGAGCCCGAGTCCGGAATTGACGCCAACCGTCCCGATGATGAGCCGGGGGTGACCATGAAGACTTTTGCCCGCCGCGAAGGTGACGAATACGTCATCAACGGTTTCAAGCGCCACGTCGCTATCGCTCCGCTGGCAAAGCTGTTTATCCTCTGGTGCCGTACCGACAAGAACACGCCCCTGAACCAGTCCCTAAGCGGTTTCCTGGTGCCACTCGAGACTCCCGGAGTGTCTCTGGGAGATATTTTTGAGCCACAGGTGATGATGGGGCGCGGCGGTATGAACGCCGAAGTCCATTTCGATAAAGTGAGAATCCCGGCACGCTATCGGCTGGGCACGGAAGGCAAGATGTGGGAACCGCGCGCAAAACAGTTCTCCTACCGCGACATACTGATTCTGTCCGGTAAGGCCGGGTCACTGCAATCGGTTTTCGACGAGACGCTGGCCTACGCCCGGGATAAAATACAGGAAGGTAGACCGCTCATCCAGCATGTCAACATCGGCCTGAGAATGGCGGATATGCTGGCGACGCTGGAGACCGCTAAGCTTTATTACCGGAAGCTCGCCTCGGACTGGGATAACCAGAAGGCCGGTGGGACGTGGAGAGAAGAAAATCTTTTCCTGTTCCGGGGTTTTTTGTCCGACATGACCACTAGGTTCTTTTTAGATGGGCTGGAAATCTGGGGCGGCACCGGCGTGCAGAAGGAGACGCCGTTCCACCGCCATTTTTCTGGTCATCTCGCCGGTGGTCATGGCGTCGGCAGCTCCGACCAGATGCGGCTGCGGATTATGAAATGGTTGGCCGACAAATCAAACGATGCCTACTCAAGCCGGTAAAGCTTGACGATGTTATTTTTTGTGAGGTGACCTATGCCGGGCTGGTCAGGGAAGATTCTAAGAGTTGATTTAACAAAGGGGGAATTTTCCACCGTGCCGACTGCCCCTTACCAGTCTTTTATCGGCGGCCGGGGCATCAATGTCAAAATATTATACGACGAAGTCGGCCCGGAGGTAGCGCCTTTCGACCGGGAGAACCGCCTCCTGTTTGGCCCCGGGGTCTTAACCGGCACGCTGACTCCCACCGCCAGCCGGACTACGGTGACCACGCTCTGCCCGAACGGCATAATAGGTTCCTCGGCCTTGGGGGAATATATTGGCGCAGAAATCAGGCACGCCGGCTACGACAACATCATTGTCCAGGGGAAATCTGATAAACCGGTATACCTTTATGTTCATGATGATGTCGTGGAGTTCCGGGACGCTGCCAAAGTATGGGGCAGCGGTACGGTGGAGACGCCGCGTTTAATCAGGAAAGAAATCGGTGACCCCGATATCCAGGTGGTCTGCATCGGTCCCGCCGGTGAAAATCTGGTCAGTTTTGCCTGTGTTCGTACCGGGATTCAGTCCGCATCCGGACGGGGAGGTATGGGAGCGGTGATGGGTTCCAAGAACCTTAAGGCCATCGCCGTCCGGGGCAAGCGCGGCATTGAAATCGCCAGGCTGGAGGAATTTTTGAAAGTTGCCGGTGAGACCAGCCAGGCGCTCTTGAAGCACCCGGCGCTGCAGATTCCGGTAACAAAAATGTCCTCTTTGGCTACCGACCTCAACGACAGCCCCAACAAGCGTGGAGTGGCCGTCTTCGGTAACTGGGAAGAGGTTGACTGGGACGAAATCGACGCTAAAAACTATGTTCTCGGGGGCAGGGAATATTACGAGAAATATTACCTTGCCCGGGTGGGATGCGCCGGTTGTCCTATCTCCCGATGTTACCGAATCTGCGATGACCCGGAAGCCGGCATCGGCGCCGCCAAGTGTTACTCACAACCGATGTTCACCTTCCGTGTCTGGAACCGGGACTGGCAAGTAATGGAGGCCGCCGGCCACTACTGCAATACCTACGGCCTGGATATCCTTTCAACCGCCAATATCATCGCTTTTCTGATGGAGCTTTATCACCGGGGTATCATCACCGAAAAGGACACCGATGGCATCGCGATGAAGCGTGGTGACAAAGAGGCCATTATCGCCACCATCCATAAGCTGGCCTTCCAGGAAGGTTACGGGAAACTTTTCCGTGACGGCGTGTTGGCCGGCGCCAGGCTGATTGGCCGCGGTGCTGAAGAGTTTGCCATGGCGGTCAAGGGACAGGAGCTGGGTTTGCACGAGTTCCGGGGGCGACGGGGGACCGCCCTGGCTCAGGCGGCGGCCACCAAGCTTGGCGGCGGGGAATACCCGCACGGTGAGTCGGTCTGGAGCATCGGCAGCAAAAGCAAGGAAGCGGTCTATCCCCCGTCTTACGAGGGTAAGGCCGAGATGGTCTGGGAAGGGGTCAATACCTACAAGATAACCGACATGCTTGGCCTGTGTAAAAACTATTTCGCCTGGGCCCCCGACCGGTCGCTGGAATACCCGGTCAGACTGTTTTCGCTGGCTACCGGAGTGGACACATCCATCGAAGATATGCTGACATCGGCGCAGAGGGTGCAGACGCTGGAGAGGGCCTTCGACGTAATGCGCGGTATCCGGAGACAAGACGATACCCTGCCCAAAAGGATGTTCGATACGGTCGTACCCGGCGGGCCGTTCAAGGGTGAGAAGATAGAGAAGGTCAAATTCGATAAGCTGCTTGACGAATACTATGAAGTGGCGGGCTGGGACGAAGACGGCGTGCCCAGAAAGGAGACTTTCGCTAAATATGGCCTTGAATCTGAATGGGAGACGTTTGAGAAAAGACTTAAAGTTAATAAGGGGTAGCCGATGGCTAAAGCGTTGAAAATAGATTTGGAAAAATGCGTCGGCTGCCGGACGTGCGAGATGGTCTGCTCGGCAAAACACGCCGGAATCATCAATCCTTTCCAGAGCCGAATCAAGGTTATCCGGGAACAGGAATGGGAGGGAGTGCCCATGACCTGTGCCCAGTGCGAAGACCCCCAGTGCGGAGCGGTCTGCCCGGTTAAGGCTATATCCCGCGATGAGGTACTGGGAAGGGTGGTGATTGACTATGACCGGTGCATCGGCTGCCGGATGTGCGTGACCGCCTGCCCTTTCGGCCTGATGAACTTCGACAGCGTTGCCAAGCGGGTCACGAAATGCGACCTGTGCGATGGTGACCCTGAATGCGCTAAATTCTGTTTTTACAAGACACTTACCTACGTTGATGTAAGCGAGCTGGGAGATGGCAAGCGGCGGACAGCTGCCGAATTGCTTTCGCGGCTGGTGCGCAAGACTGCCTAGGTTATCCGTCATAGAACAGGGGTTAAACGCCTATCCAATGGGAACCATGAACCGAGCCGATGTCGCCTTCGCTTAAAACTTTCAGTTCCCTCAAGCACCCGCCCTTCCGTTTCTACCTTGGCATGTACCTGTGCCAGTACGCCGCAATGGATATGCGGACGCTGGCCCAACCCCTGCTAATCTATCGCCTGACCGGTTCGGTAGCCCTACTGGGTGTCGTAGCGCTGGTTAACGCCGTACCCGGTATCCTTTTGCCCCTAGTCGGCGGCGTTATCGCCGACCGCCTGCCCAAGAAATACACCATCCTGCTGGGTCAGGCAAGCGCGATGTTCACCTCGCTCCTGGTCGCCCTGTCGCTAACCTTCGGCCTTCTGAGCGCCGAGCGCGCCGGCTCGTGGTGGATAGTGATGGCGGCATCGTTTATCAACTACGGTGCCGCCGGGCTGGTCGGGCCATCACGCCAAGCCATCATCGCCGAGCTGGTCGGTACCGACCATATCATGAACGCCGTCTCTCTGCGCAGCCTGGGATATAATGTTATTCACCTGGGAGCACCCGCCATCGCCGGCGTGGTCATTGACGTTTTTAGCTTTGAAGTCGTTTATTACACTGCCAGCGGCTTCAGTCTCCTCGCACTGGTTCTCACGTTATTTCTGCCCCTTACCGGCACCGGCGAAGCAAACCACGGCAACGTCCTGTCGCAGATGAAGGACGGCCTGAAATACGTACGCGGCGAGGGCAGAATCCTCTTTATTCTGGCCTTCACCATGGCGGCGGCGGTGCTTGCCACGCCTTACAGCCGGCTAATGCCGGTCTTCGTTGATGATATCCTCAAGGTGGGAGCGACTGGCATGGGAGTGTTGCTCAGTGCCTCGGCGGTCGGCGCTCTGATAAGTTCCCTAGCGGTGGCCTCACTCCCCAGCAAGAGGCGCGGTGCCCTGATGTTAATCAGTGCCGCGGCGCTCGGTCTTTCCCTGGTGGGCTTCGCCATCTCGCGTAGCTGGTACGTCTCGATAGCCTTCGTGGCGCTGGTCGGCATGGCGAGGACGGCGCGGGCGACGATGTCCAACACCCTCCTCCAGTCCTACACCGCCGCCGGTTACCGGGGAAGAGTTATGAGCCTATACGCGATGGAAGACGGCATCACCAGCCTGGGAAGTTTCATCGCCGCTATGGTCGCGGTGGTGGCCGGGGTAACCTGGACAGTGGCTGGCTTCGCTTGCGCCCTGGTCCTGCTGTCATTACTGGCGGTCTTTTTACCGGGGATAAGAAAGCTGGAATAGCCGTCGACTACCAAGAATGATTAATGTGTTGACAACCATTTGCAAGCGTAATACACTGTGGCAGCATCGAGTATAACCTTTAAGATTACGCTTTTCTGAACAGGGGTTTACACCTGTTTGGATTGCGTTATGGAAGTCGTGGTTTTCGGGAGGCGTGCCTTGAAAACATGGCCGGTTTTCATTTCGGTATTAGCGGTTCTTGTGCTTTTACTCGCCTGCGCTGCACCACAGATACCAGCTGTCCCGGAATTGCCTCCCGAGACCACCCCGGCGACACCCACGTCTTCGGGCAAGTATCTCACGCCGAACCCGGCGGAGACCCATGTGCCCATTTACGGAGGCACACTTCTCCATGCAATCAATTCTCCTCCCAGAAGCCTGGATGCTCATCAACTGGTCGGCTACGGGCCAACGGTAACCCTGCCGGTATTCAACCAGCTGGTAATGTTCGACCTAAGTTACAAGGAGACTGTCCCAGAGACTATCATCGGCGACCTGGCCGAAAGCTGGGAAACAAGCCCGGACGGTCTGTCAATTACGTTCAAGCTCCGCCAGGGAGTGAGGTGGCATGATGGTATGCCATTCACCGCCGACGATGTGGTTTATAGCCTTGACAAGATGACCGATGTCAACCGCAGTGCCATCAAGGACTGGTTCCCGGCCTATTCAAGCACCGAAAAAATCGACGAATACACGGTAAAAGTCTATCTCAAGTACGCGTCCGCCGGCTTTATGCTGGCGCTGGCACAGGGCGAGGCTCAAATACAGTCATGGCGCCTGGCGGGCACCGACCATCAGTCAACCGCTTTCGCCGTTGGTACCGGACCTTTTGTACTGGCGGAATATTTACAGGGGGTACATCTCAAGTACCAGCGTAACCCGGACTACTGGAAGAAAGACGAATACGGTAACCAGCTGCCTTATCTCGATTGCATAACTCTGTATATCATATCGAATACCGCTATCCACGATGCGCTGATTGCCCGGCGGTTGGATATGAAGGGCACCGTCACCGGGTCCGCCGGCATGGATACTTACAACGTGTTGAAAAATGGCGCGCCGGAACTGCTCTGGCAGCGGAGGGACAGGTATAACGGCTACCCGATTTACCTCAACACTAAAATGCCTCCCCTTGATGACATTCGTGTACGGCGTGCCCTCGGTCTGGTTCTCGTTGAGGAGGACGTAATCGTCGGCGGTTGCGGTGACGTGATGTTCGGCTTAACTGATGCCGGCATCATCCATCCTGCTTGGGGACTGCCCAAAGAAGATGTTAAAAAGCTGATGGGTTGGGACAAGCCTTACGAAGAACGGGCGGCCGAAGCCCAGCGGCTGATGACGGAGGCGGGCTATCCGAACGGCTTCAAGATGACTATGCTGTCTTCTACCGGTACGACATCCAACGCCGCCCTGGTATTTGCCGAAGCACTGCGCACGAAATTGAAAATTGATGTCGAGGTCATCTCTGGCATCGGGACTATAGAACTTTTCAAGCGTGTGGAGGAAAACAGGTACCACTCATTATCCTGGGACTTAACGATTATGGACCCGGTTCAGCTCGCTAATTTCTTCGGAACGGATGGTTACGCGAACTACTCGAATTATTCCAACCCGGAATTGGATAAAATTCTGGAAAACCTTGACCACATACTCGACCCCGACCAGCGCCGCGAAGCTATCTGGCAGATAGACCGCATATTGCTCACTGACTTGCCGGCACTTCCCACCGGACTCTTTCCGGCAAATATTATGCCCTACTATCCCCACGTGAAAAACCTCAGATTTAACTATATCTCGTACTCGAACATCAACCGGCTGGAAGACGTCTGGATTGACGAATCGTTTCGGGTGAAATAGGGGTTCGGGAGAAAAATCAAGCCGAAGGAGGTAAGACATGAGAAACCTGGTTAAAGCACTGCTGAGCATTACATTATTGCTGGCCCTCGTGCTCTCGCTTGGCTGCGGTCCGGCCGGGCCGTCAGGGCCGGCCGGGCCGAAGGGAGATACCGGGCCGGTGGGAGCCGCCGGACCGCCCGGACCGGTGGGGCCAGTTGGGCCAGCCGGGCCGGAAGGGCCGCCCGGACCCCAGGGGCCACCCGGGACCAGCGCCGTTACCGATAGTGGTACCACCGGCACTGATGGTGGCACTACAACTACCTATGGTCCCTACGATAACCCGGACTGGCCGGTAATCTGGGTGTCAGTCGAGCCGCTGGTCGTACGAAGCGATATGCTGGTAACCGTAGTGTTAAAAGTTCCCCCGGGGTCACTCTGTGAGGTACTTTTAATTACTCCCCTGGGAACCAGGGTCACCAACCGCACCGGCACCGCCATCGCCGATGCCGATGGCAACGCTACGGTTACGTTTACGACTTACTCCTTGGGCATGACGCCGGGAATGAACAAATTAGAACTGACCAACACCAAGACTGATGGCAGCAAAATCGTGGTTATCTGGGAAGGCATTACATCGGAGCGGGGTTAGCTTCGGTCGTTTTGGTAATCCTGTAAGGTTATCAAACCCGGTCTTGGTTCTGCCGCCCGTCCCGGTTTCACATTGAAATCAGGATGGCGCTGGTTAGTGGTGCCCTACTGGGGCTCGCAGACGGTTGCAGACTTACCGCAATCGTTCATCTAAGGATAGCAACTCCCGTGCTTATAATTGGCGCGGGTTAAAAGAAACTAGAAAGGAAAGGGGAGCATGGGCAAAGATTTGGGTAAACCGGTTATCCTGATAATCAATTTCGGCACTCTTAACGAAGAGGGAATGCGCGACCAGGAAAACATCGACAAAATGGTCACAGCACGCTACCCCGACCACGAAGTGCGCTGGGCGATTGCTTCCGGAGTCGTCCGTGATGGCCTGAAAAAGGCCGGCCAGACCACTCTATTTGCGCGTAAAACGCCGGTGATGAACCTGGCAGATACCTACGCCGACCTGAGAAAGCAGGGCAGGCGCGATGTCGCCGTCCAGTTCCTGTTCACCGTGCCGGGGTCAGACGGCACCGACGACCTCATGATGGCTGCTGACGGCCTGAACGTGGAGTACGGCTACGCTCTTCTGGCGCCGCCGGACAACATTGCCAGGGTTACCAAAGCTCTCGAACCCCGGTTCAGTGGCAAAGACACGGTGACCATCATTTTCACCAACGGCAATGATACCGTGCCTATCCGTAACTGGCCGCTCATCCAGATGGACCGGTACCTGCGCAAGCACTATAAAAACGTTTTCCTGACCACCCTGGGCGGTAAACCCGGCGTCGAAGCCGCCGCCGCCGATGCCAGGAAATCGGGACTGAAGAAAGTAAAATACATACCCTTCTATTTCGTGGTCGGTAAGAACGCGATTTACAATATCATGGGTGATACGCCAAATACCCTCAAGAGCAAGGTGGGACTCGAGGCAAGTATTGAGCCTGGCCTGGCCTGGGATAAAAAAGTAATGTCCATCTGGATGGAGAGCATTGACTGGTCTCTAGCCAAGTTCTCCAGGTGATACATTCAAAATAAACCATAAAAAATAGCAGGGTGCTGAAAGAAATGAAGCAGGGTTTGAGCGAGATGCGGGACCCTGTCAGCATCCTGCTGGCGGCGTATTAATCGGCGGTAATACGTTGCACTTTGAAATACCTCGAACGTAGAAGCGGTATAATATCCACAAATACTCACGGCAGGCGATGCGGACGATGTCGGGCTGGTCAGGCAGGATTTTAAGGGTTGACCTAACCAGGCAGGAATATTCAACCGTGCCGACTGCCCCATACGAGTCTTTTATCGGCGGGCGAGGTATCAACGTCAAGATACTGTATGACGAGGTCAGCCCTAATGTGGCGCCTTTCGCTCCGGAAAACCGCCTCCTTTTCGGCCCCGGGGTGCTAACCGGAACACCGGTACCAACTGCCAGCAGGACAACCGTGACGGCGCTCTGTCCCGGCGGCACCATCGGTATTTCCGGTATGGGCGGTGCGCTTGGTGCCGAAATCCGTCACGCCGGCTACGATAACATCATCGTCCAGGGCAGAGCGGACAGGCCGGTGTACCTCTATTTGCACGATGATGCGGTGGAGTTCCGGGATGCCGCCGGAGTGTGGGGCAAGGATACCACCCAGGCACCACAACTTATCAAGGCCGAGGTTGGCGACCCCGACGTTAAGATTGCCGTCATCGGCCTTGCCGGTGAAAATAAGGTCAGCTTCGCCGCTATCAGGACAGGCGCCCTGTCCTGCGCCGGGCGGTTCGGTCTGGGAGCGGTGATGGGTACCAAAAATCTCAAGGCGATTGCCGTCCGGGGTAAGCAGGGTATCGAAATCGCCAAGCTACCACAGTTCCTTGATTTAGCCCGCGCGGAAAGAGAGCGGCTCAGTGAATACTCGGCTAAAAAGGGGCCGCTGGGCAGGCCGGCCAGCGACATTAATCTGAGCGCTACCAGGAGCGGGGTACTAGCCTTCGGCAACTGGGAAGACGCTGACTGGGAAAGTCTCGACGCCGGCCACTTTGTCAGGGGCAGCGAAGAATTTTATAGCCAGCACTACCGGACCAGAGCCGGCTGCTTCGGCTGCCCCATCTCCCGCTACCAGGTCTGCCATAACCCGGATACCGGTATGGGAGTCGCCAAGTGCGCCGCGCTGCCCAGCTTTACCTTCCGGGTTTGGAACCGCGATTACGGGGTGCTGGTAAGCGCTGCCCATCTCTGCAATAGCTACGGCATGGACGTCATTTCCTCCAGCGCGGTCATCTCTTTTTTGATGGAGCTTTATCACCGTGGCATCATTACCGAAAAGGATACCGATGGTCTGCCAATGAGACGGGGCGATGAAGCTGCCATTATTGGCACCATTCACAAAGTGGCTCGCCAGGAGGGGTTTGGCCGGCTCTTCCGGGATGGCGTGCTTGGTGCTGCCAGAGCCATAGGCCGTGACGCTGAGGAATGCGCGATGTCGGTCAAAGGGCTGGAGATGAGCCTGCGTGAGTTCCGGGGGCGCAAGGGTACGGCGCTGGCCCAGGCGGTAGCAACCAAAATGGGCGGTGGCGAGTTCCCCCTGCCCGAGGCTACCTGGAGCATCGGTACGACCAGCAAGAAAGCGGTTAACCCGACCACCTATGACGGCAAAGCGCTAATGGTCTGGGAGCAGGCAAACTTATATAAAGTCCCGGACATGCTGGGCATCTGCAAAAGCCCCTGGAGCACTGACCAGTCGCTGGAAATACCAGCGAAGCTCTTTTCCCTGGCAACCGGTACAGATGCTGGCGAAGAGGAACTGCTCGTCGCCGCCCGGCGGGTGCAGGTTCTAGAACGGGCTTTTGATATTACCAGGGGCATCAGGCGGAGGGACGATACCATGCCGAAACGGATGTTTGAGACGGCGGTGCCGGGCGGACCGCTCAAGGGGGAACGGCTGGATAAAGCGAGATTCGATAAGATGCTCAGCGAGTATTATGACATTTCCGGCTGGGATGAAAACGGCGTTCCCCGAAAACAGACGTTTGAAAAATACGGCCTTCTGACCGAGTGGGAGGTTTTCAAGCAGAGACTACAGCCAGTTTGAGAAATAGGAGTACGTTTGAATGGTAGCAGGAAAAGATACTTTCCGGTGGCCGGAAAAACTGCACGTCATGAGCTACCGGGGAGCTGGTGAAGACATCTATCACAGCTGGGGCGACCTGCTCCAGGCGGATACCGGCATGAAGGTGCACATAGCCGGCGAAAACGACACGGTGGATATTTATCGCTGGCTCGGTCACCTCAAAATTGTTGACATGACCGGCATTGCACCCATCGAAGCCACTCACATGCTGATGGCCGACGGGCGTTACTGCGTGAGGGATGGCGGCCCTTTCCTGGTACGGGTTGTCTGGGTACACTCCAAGGGCAGCGCCGGCTTTTTTACCAGGGGCGACTCAGCCATCAAGACACCCTGCGACATCAAGCCGGGTACCCGAATCTGCCGCATGACCTACGTTTCGGCGATGCGCAACATAGATGGTCTGCTGGCCTGGGCGGGGGTTAGCCACGACGACATCGTCTGGGTCAATGTCGCAAACGCCACCGAAAACTACATGGCGGTGGTTGAGGGCAGGGCTGACATCGGTTCCAGCTATCCCAGTGCATTAATTATGCTTGAAGCGGAGAAAAATCCCTACGGCCTGGGCTGGCTCGACTTAAACGCCGAAGCCGACCCGGAAGGCGCCCGGCGGTTCCGTGAGTGCGACCCCATCGCTAACTTCGGCCCGGTCTACGCTGGTGTTCAGTCGGCAATTGGCCGCTGGGGCATCACCGGCATAAACTTTGAGCAGACCAGGGCTGATGCCGACCCGGCACTGGTCTATCACCTGGCTAAATGGCTCGATGAAAACTATGCACGGTTCAAAGACCGCCACCCGTCGAACCGCTTTCGTAACCGGGAAACGCTCATCGAGGGTTTGAGGAATACTTTTCTGCCCTGTCATGAAGGACTGATTACCTATCTCAAAGACGTCGGCGTCTGGACAGAAGCTCACGACCTACGCCAGCGGGAAAACCAGGAACTGGTTGACCGCTACGCCACCGCTTACCAGGAATGTATGCGCCGGGCGGATGAAAACAAAATCTGGGTCGCCCGCGAAAGCGAGGAATGGGTCAAATTCTGGCACAACTTCCGGAAGTCTCTCCCGGAATTCAAAGCCTTTTATGATTTGTCGGTGGTAGCTATGAAGGCAGGGGAAAAGACGAGGACGGTTTCCGGAACAGCCCGGGAGGAAACTGATGGTTAGCACAAATGAGATAGGCGTTCTGGTAGTTACTCACGGCGGCACGCTAACCGAGCAGTGGGGTGAACTTTTTCTGGAGGCTGTCCAGAAGGCGGAAATTCCCTGTCCCACCAGGGTCGTATGGCTGGTCAAGGGGAAATTTGCCCTGCCCACGCTCTCACCAAGGGTCAGGTCACTAATCGGGGGAGAACTGGGCAAAGCGCTGGCGGCATTTGAATCGGAAAATATAAATAAAATCGTAGTCGTACCGTTTTATCTTTTTTCTCAAGGGCAGGAACAGGACAGGATAAGATACACTCTTGGCTTAAAACCTCTCCCCCCGTCAGAGACAGGTTTGGCAGGCTTTGGCAGGGGCGGGGTATTAAAACACCGGGCGAAAATTGTTATGACTCCGGGTATGGATAACCATCCGCTTATCATCGGGATAATTTTAGAAAGAGCGACAGAACTCAGCCGCAAACCCGAAAACGACGCGGTTGTCATAATCGCCAAGCGTCCGGGTGCCGAAAGCTTAGAGCAGATAAGAAGAAAAATGGATATGTTAGCCGATAGTATGAAGGTGGGGGGAGGATTTAAGGACGTCGGTTACGGTTTCATAATGGAAGTGAAAAGGACTTACCTGCCCGATGCCGTCGGCGATGAAGAAGCCAAGAACACCAGGGAAATAATCTCCCGTCTGAAAACCAAAGTCAGTGGGAATGTGATTGTGCTCCCCCTCTTCCTGTCTGATGGCATAATGAACCGGTTAGAGATTCCCAGACTCATCGAGGGGTTGGAATGTCTCTACGACCCCAGGCCATTTCTGCCTCACGGAAACGTGTCCCGGTGGATAAAACAAATGGCCCAAGAGGGAATTAAAGAATTCGCTGCGCAAAATAGCCAGCCTATAAAAACGGAGCGGTCTATTACGCGAGGTAAAATTAGTTCATAAAGGATGAAAACGCTTCAGTTTCAAGGCTCAGGAAAGAGGCTTTAAAGTCCCCTCAGGAACTCAGGACGGAGGGATGAGGGGTCTTGACGGCGAATCATTTCCTCCAATTTCCTGGTCATGTTGGTTTTATCCTGAGGTAACGTCCCGCGAACTGCAAAGTAGTTGGAAGCGTGCATCGAGCTGAAAAGGCAATTTGAGAAGTCTGAGTATTTGATGAGGGCTAATAGCTCCCTGAGAGATTGGAAGGCAGAAATCGGTACGAAGCTTCCACTCTTCCACGCCTGGTAAAACGGTGTTCCGGGCACCATAATCAACGTGAGAGCGCCAGCAAAGTCCGGGTCCATGCGGTTAAGGACGGCGGAGGTTTCAATCACGTGCCTTTCACTTCCCCCGGTACCACCTAACCCCAATATTACCGTCACCGATGTCTTGATGCCTGCTGCCTTAACCCTGACGGCCGCCTGTACCATCTGTCGCGAGTCTACACCCTTCCCTATCTTCTGAAGGATTTCATCGTCACCACTTTCAAGCCCGATATAAAGGATAGCCAACTTGAGTTCTTTAAGTCTTCGAAGGTCTTCCGGGACGATCCGGAGAATGTCCTGGCAGGTGGCGTAAGCGGCTATTCTTTCGACGTAAGGCAACTTTTCACTAATATATTCGAGTGCAGGCACTAGCTTTTCCAGAGGATATACCAGGGCATCACCGTCCTGAAGGAAGATTCTCTTTCCGTCCCAGTTCCGGGCGATTTCGCAGATAACATCCGGCCTACCCGGTAGGTAAACACTTTTGTCTTTATATAATGCCAAGGCGTCGATTTCGCTTTTAATATCTGCCAGCTCCCGCAGTCGAAGCTTTGAACCGTAATAACTGCAAAAAGCGCAGGTATTGTTGGAGCAACCGCTCGTTAAAGGCAGAAAGTAGCTTCTACTTTCACTGGGCGGGCGTATGATTTGAGGCCTTTGAAAACGTTCCATAGTTACCGCATGGGCTTAGAATATCAGGGTATTTTACTCCAGAATAGTAACGTCAGGCCGGTGAAGATAAGGACTTCTCTGCTGATTCGAACGGCATAGCTGACTAAAATACTAATCGATTTGGGGTCACTGTGTAAAGGTTGGAAGGAGGTTGAAACATCTGCCATAATCACTCCCTTTTCGATATTCGCCAGTCTAATACTTCAACCTCAGCTATGCGCAACAAAATTGTGCCTTTCTAATTCTAGAATCATATCTGTAAGGCTAATCTTAGTAAGGCTATTTTCCCTGAAAAGCCCGGTCTCGATATCCCAGCCGCGAGCTTGGTAATAATCATCCATAATCCGCTTGAAAACCACTTTTTCTACCTTAGCTCCCTTACGACTTACCAGCTTACCATTCGTGCCGGGCATCATATATGTACCTCTATGTACCTCCTTTATGTGTTGGATATTAAACAGACGCTATTGAAGCTTTTAGGCTGGCATAAGATATTAATGCTTACTGTTTTCTGAAAAAATATGCCGGTTATTCTCTTGGGGACACTCTCTCGATCCAGGGCTAAATCTATTTTACCCTCAGGGATTCATCAATCCAAACATCTTCAAAACGGTTGGTAGTCGAATAAGACATGTGATTAAATCTCAGGTTTTTAACATGGGGATAATATGGCATCCAGGCCGCGATAAAGCACCCCGTGGGCAAGGCCGGCAGGTCAGTTAACAAAAGGCGTTCAATAGCCCATATTGCCTCCCGCCTCTTTGTCGGTTCGATAATTTGATCGATTTCGGCTAGCATCTTATCTAACTCAGGATTAGAGTAATTTGACCAATTAGCGTATCCACCAGTGGCAAAATAAATCGTGATATTAGCTGGATCCTGACCGCTCCTTACAGTCATGCAATAGGCGTCGTATCTATCCTCCGCTAGCCGTTTGTCTATTTCGGTCGCTTCCGGGCTAATTAGAACCGCATCAATTTTCAAGTTTTGTCGTAGTACTTCGGCAAATACCAAGGTAGCACCTGCTCGAGCTTGCGCACCCCCTATAGCCATTATCTCCATTTTGAAGCCGTTAGCATATCCGGCATCAGCCATCAACCGTTGAGCTTCGGCAAGCCTCTCGTCCCAAGGCCTATCCCAGCCCATCAACTGACGAATTTCCTCAGATGGCAACCCCAAGGAAGGACTCAGGATACCGCTATCGGGCACACCAAAAATATCGGTACCAGAATAACCGGTAATCAGGTCACGCTCTTCTAGCACCAATCCTAAGGCACGTCGCACACGGACATCGTCCAGCGGCTTGTGCTTCATATTGAGATATACCGCAACACCGTCTTCCCTATCTCTTTTTTGCCAGAGCAATTCTGGCGCCCCTTTTGTGAGGAAGTCCAACGTGCTTTGAGTAGCTGCCCCCGTGACGGGCCCCTTAAGGTCCAAACGTCGCCCAACCAGCATTTCATCGCAAGTAGCACTTGAGGCATTGTATAAAATAAGACCGTCCAGGTAAGGTAGTTGGTTCCCGTAATTATCCTTCCTCCAATAATCCGGACTTCTCTTCCATTTGAGATGCACACGAGGCAGGTATTCTTCAAGGATAAAAGGGCCGGTGCCAACCATAAATTCGGCTGATTGATCACTCGTGCCAGCCAGATGCTTGGCTTGGATTACCGATTCACCGGCCGCCAGCGCCAGCATAAACCCCGCGGAAGCGTATTTAAGACGAACCTTAACCGTGTAGTCGTCAATTTTCTCCGTACTTTCATAGGCAGGGAACAAGTCAGCGATGGCGCTGCGATTGACATCAGTCATCTTGTCCAGACTGTAGACAACATCATCGGCGGTGAAAGGCATACCATCGTGCCATTTCACTCCCTGGTGCAGCGTGAATGTGATTTCCGTGCCATCCTGACTCATATCCCAGCTTTCGGCCAGGTCGCCAATGATAGTATCAAGGACAGTATCCTTATAAGTGAGGTCGAACATTACCAGCTGGTTGAAGGTGGGCAGAGCGGCTTGCGGACCATAGCCCACTTTCTGATGAGCGTCAAAACTTCTGGGTATATAGTAGCCATATTGAAGTATGCCGCCGTATATGGGCAGGGATTCCTCAACCGGATTAGGGTGCAAGTAAGCTGTACCCGAAGACTCCAGTTCCTGAGCCGGCTCCTGATCGATTGGCGATTGGGGAGCCAACGTTGATTCAGGAGTTCCAGACCCGCAGCCAAACGACAAAAGAATAGTAATAATCGCAATTATGATAGCCAGCATTTTAAAATTGTGTTTCATGTTACACGCTCTCCTTTAAAATATTAAGGCGTCTTTCGTGAACGTTCACGTAGAGGCTTCTGTACTTTGAAAACTAATTTTTGTATATTTTATGATATTCTAGCACTTTTACTCCCTAAATGTTGATTTGACCTGATTATATTTTCCCTAGGTTTTGTAATCAATTCCCTTGATTCGCCGATAATTTTTATTATTTTTATCAAGAACCTTTCTTATTGTAACTATATATTGACAAAATGTATAGTATATGCTACTATTAGTCTAATATAAGCTACTTTAGATGGCAGGAAACGGAGGTAACACTATGGCACCACTACAAAAAAGAGCATTTTACGGGCTTATCTTCGGGATTGCTTGGATAATCGTGATAATCGTGGTGTTCATTCTCAAGGGAGGCGCCGCCGCTTTCGATGCAGACAGGACTTTCCGGCTGATTATGGACGCTATCTGGATTGGCGGACTCATCGTGTATTTAGTTCTGTTCTACCCGATACTCCGCAAACTTAATCTGGTGGATGAACGAGATAAACTCATTTACGACCGCTCCCCACGGACCCAATGGTTGGCCGTCATCTTTACGCTGGTTGCCTGGGTTATCGGGCTGACGGAAGCGTTCCGCAGCCAGGGAGTACCTTCCGTATACCTTTATTTGATGTTCTTCACTATTCTCTGCGTCAGTGCTGTTGCCCAGAGTATTGGTATTCTAGTCGGCTACTGGAGAATCAATCGCGATGGGTAGAGTGAAGAACCGCATCAGAAGGCTGCGTTTCGACCATAGCGAAATGACCCAGGAAGAATTGGCCAACAAGGCAGGCTGTACCCGCCAGACGATTATTGCACTTGAGCAGGGGAAATACGTACCTTCTATTGAATTAGCGTTTAGAATCGCAAGGGCATTTAACGCACCATTAGAAGATGTTTTTCAATATGAGGATGGCTAAGGGAATATTGTTCACCTTCTCAACACCGCTTCTGCAAATCCCCAGCCATATACTCTTTGAGATAGCTGGCATTTTTAATTCTGTCTATTAATCGAAGTGTGGCAAATCCGGGTCGCGTTTTTGAGCCCACTTTCCCTGCCTTGGCTTGCAGATTATTTCTTTCACTCTGAGGTCGAAAAAGCGGTTGGCGTTGACCGGTCGCAGCACCACTGCCGTATCAACGCCCTGGCCGCTGCCGCCAATCGCAACGGCGTCTTCAGTGGTATCCAAAAGCCCGGCATCAGCCGCCATCATGGTAATCTCGCAGGATACTTTCATGCCGACGCCGAAAGCAATCAGCCCCATAGCTATGAGACCTACCGGGTTTCCGCTCCAACCCAGCTGGTTGCGCAATGCGTGGTTGACTCCCCCGAAGGCATGGGTAGAAATCAGCACGGCGCCCCCTTTCGCCTCAATAATCTGTCTTGCTTTCGGCGAGAAGTATTGAACGACTTGCTGTTCCCTGTCGTGATAGTGGGGACCGGTGTGGACGCCCACTACGACCACTTTCAAACCTTGAAATAGCTTCATCGCCTTCATCCCGGTATCGCCCGAGGTGGAGGATACCACTACCTGACGTATGCCGAGCGCATCAATGCGTTCACGGGCTAAACGCAGGGTTGCCTGGGTATTTGATGGCCCTGGTCTGTCGTGATAGGTAATGCTCATTTCCATTAACGTTTCTCCTTTCCCAATCGGGGTTGACCTGTGGCGATAATTATAGCACTGAAACCAGGTCGGGTGTCGAAAGCGCCAGGAGACAGCCCAGATATTCTATTTACGGAAGGGTCGTTACCTTTCCAATGCTAATCCAGTTTCCGAATACGCGGCAGGAAAGCCATTATCCCCAAAGAAAGGGCAACCATGAGTATGGCAAAGCTAAACACCGTCCAGGGTGTACCGATTACCCCGGCGACCATGGCGGACAAAAACCCTCCCAGATTGAATATGCCATCCTGAAGTGAGTAAATGCTCATCGTTCTGCCCTGGTAAGCATGGTCGGTATAGGACTGTACCATAGAGTTTGAAATGGTGTACCTTGCCGGCTGCGCCAGGCCGATAAAGACGACCACGGCCAGCGAAAAATACCAGTTACGGGAGAAAGCGAAAATCATCAGGCCCATTCCTAACGCCATCACGTCGGCCAGCAGCATAATACCCCGTTTTTTGCTGGGGAGTGAAGCTACGACCAGCGCCCCGATTATTCCGCCAACCGCCGAGAAACTGAGTATCAATCCGTAACCGGTTGCGCCTACCTTAAGGATATCGTCCACGTAAACAGGCATAAGCTTGGTGTAAGGCGTCATGAGAACAGCGACCACCATGGTAAAGGCTATGACAAAGAGGATGTTGGTTTCCCGTCGGACATATGAAAATCCGTCTTTTAATTGTGATATGGCACTCTGGGCTTTCTTGATTTCCACTTTAAACCTGGGCAGGAACAGGGTGAAAATCAGCCCGATGAAACTGAGGATGGCCATTACGTAATAAACGACGGCAAAACCAAATTTATCAACCGTCACTCCGGCAAGAGCCGGCACCCCCAGATGAAGGATGTTGTAGGCCGTGCTCCTTAAAGAGATGGCGTTCATAATATATTCTTTGCCGACGAGTTCGGAGATGATAGCCTGGCGGGCGGGCACCGTCAAGCTCATGGTGCTGGAGTTGATAAAGGAGGCTACCATCAATATCCACCAGGAGCCGGCCCGCTCAGCACTCAGCAGTCCCAGGGATAATGAGACCGCGACGATGAGTGATGGGACAAGAGCCCCTATCTGACCCAGGGTCAAAACGAACTTTTTGGGTAACCTGTCGGCGAAAACGCCGCCGGCAAGTGGCAGCAAGATACCGGGTATGGCATTTACCAGCGACAGAATGCCGAGCATGGTTACAGAGCCGGTCAGACGGTAGATAAGCAGGGATTGGACTACCCACCGTATATCGTGGTTGGCCATTTCACTCAGATAATTGCCAAGGTAAATACGGAATCCGGGCTGTTTCAGGGACCTCAGAGTTTTAGACGGAAATGACATTATAGAAATTTATGCTACTATCACTTCGCAGTTCTGTCAAAGCAAATTTTGTTTGCCCCGTCCCGGCCATCCGTTGTAGCATGCTATTGTGACCGACAAGCTGGTTAACGAATACACCGTTGAGCTGGCCGAGCCGGGCTGCGCCCCCGGCACGGGGAAATGGGGCGCCCTGGCGCGTCTCCAGACCGATATCAGCCCAGTTTTTTCCTACCTCAATGGGGTATTGAAAAACGGCCGCTACGACCACGACAATAAAGTGCTCATCTGGCAGGAAGAGGGGCAGACCTATGCCCTGCGTCCTCTCGAAATCCGGGCGGCCTCGGTACGCGATTTGGGACACGCCAGAGAGGTCATCGGCGGAGTGGTCGAGCTACTCAACCGCACCTGGGACAGGCGGAGTGAGATTACCCAGGACTTCAGCGAAAAAGTGCCGCCCGGCGTGATGGAAATCTACAAGCTCCTGCCGCGCACTAACTGCAAAGCCTGCGGCTATGCTACCTGCATGGCCTTTGCCGCCGACCTGAGAACCGGCGCCGCGAGCTTAGAATGGTGCGCTCCTTTGCTTGAAGCGGGCAATGCACAAAATCTTGAGGCGATGCGCCGGCTTTTTAGCCAGGGGTAAACCGCAGAGGGCGGAGCCATTGTGCCTGCCGTCATCCGTTTAAGTTTTTCTTGCCATATTAGGTCGTTTGTGCTATGATTTCGAATTAAGATGTCTGACGAGAGACAGAAGGCTCTGGATTCAGCCATTGACCAAATCGAAAAACGGTTTGGCAAAGGCTCGGTGATGAAGCTGGGAGAGAAGGCACTGGTGCCGGTGGAAATAATTCCCAGCGGCTCACTGGCCCTGGACCTGGCTCTTGGAGTGGGTGGTATCCCGAGGGGAAGGGTCACGGAAATATTTGGTCCCGAGTCCTCCGGTAAAACGACCCTGAGCTATCAAGTGATAGCCTCGGCGCAGAAAGCCGGGGGCACGGCGGCCTACATTGATGCCGAGCACGCCCTTGACCCTTCCTACGCGTCGCACTGCGGGGTGAATGTCGCCGACTTACTCATCTCCCAGCCGGACAACGGAGAGCAGGCGCTGGAAATTGCCGAGGCGCTGGTTCGAAGCCAGGCGGTTGACGTGGTGGTGGTTGACAGCGTGGCAGCCCTGGTGCCCCGTGCCGAAATTGAAGGGGAGATGGGGGACGCTCACGTCGGCCTGCAGGCCCGCCTGATGTCTCAGGCGCTGCGCAAGCTCGCACCCGCCGTGGGTTTCTCCGGCACCTCGTTAATATTCGTCAACCAGCTAAGAGAGAAAGTGGGCATCGTTTTCGGCAACCCGGAGGTAACGCCGGGTGGCCGGGCACTGAAGTTCTACAGTTCGGTTAGGATTGACCTGCGGCGCGTTGAGAGTATTAAAGAGGGAGACCGGATAGTCGGCAGTCACGTGAGGGCCAGGGTAGTCAAGAACAAGGTCGCACCGCCGTTCCGCAGTGCCGAGTTCGATATCATGTTCGACCGCGGCATCAGCCGGGAGGCCGATGTGCTTGACCTGGGCGTCGAGCTGGGGCTGATAAAAAAGTCTGGGGCCTTTTTCTCCTACGGGGACATCCGCCTGGGACAGGGCCGGGAAAACGCCAAGCAATTCTTGGCAGAAAAGCCGGAACTTACCCGGGAAATCGAGGGGAAAGTCAGGGCCTCAGCCGGCTTGGTGACCAGCGTTTTCGATAAGCCCGAAATGACGGAGTAGACCGCTGGTTTAACCGGGTTTAATATTCTTAGTATAAGGCTGAGGAATCAACCTCAGCCTTATCTTTTTTGGGGGGAATGGTGAGCAGGATAACGGCAATCGGGCCGGCGGACAGGTTAAAACGGCGCAAGGTATTTCTGGACGGCCGGCTAGCTTTCAGCCTGTCGGCGGAAGCCGTCGAAGCGGCCGGCCTCAAAGCGGGGCTGGAGCTGGATAAACAGCGGTCGGCCGCCTTAGCCCTGCAAGACAGGCAGGAACGCCTGGCCCGGGGAGCGCGGCGCTATTTCAAGTACCGGCCGCAGAGCGAGGCCGAACTTAAAAACAAGCTGGGGCGAAAGGGCACCCCGCCGGCGGAAATCGAAGCGACCTGCGCCCGGCTCAAGGCCGAGGGTCTTCTTGACGATAATGGTTTTGCCCGCTTCTGGAAAGAAAACCGCGAGTCTTGTGCGCCCCGCAGCCGGCGGCTGGTGCGCCGGGAACTAGAAAAAAAGGGCGTCCCCAGGGAGGTTATCGAACGGGTTACCGGCGAGATTGATGATAACGAAAGCGCCTACCGCGCCGCTATGAATAGAGCGCGACGTTTGCCTGGCGGCGACTACCAGGCTTTCGCCGGGCGGCTGGGGGGGTATCTCGCGCGCCGCGGTTTTGGCGACGAGACTATTCAAGAAACTCTTGCCCGCGTATGGCGGGAGACGGACACTATCCGGGGAGACCGCCGGTTATCCACCGGCAACCCCCGAAATAAAGGCATCTCTAAAGGAGGTGGAAAGTGGAGTTAAATTTAATAACTCTGGCCTTTTTTCTTAGCAGCTTTGTCATCGGCGCAGTATTAGGCGCCGCGGTGGCCCTGGTCTGGCGGCGGATGGTTATTGACCGGCAGATGCGCATTATGGAGAGAAAGACTTCCCGCATGATGGCTGATGCCCGGATTGAGGCCAAGGCAGTTCTCGACGAAGCCAGGCGCGAGGGCGACAAAATCAAGACCGCCGCCGAGGCGGAAAACCGCGAGCGGCGCGCCGAAATCCAGAAAGAGGAGCAGCGTATTACCCAAAAGCTGGACAGCCTGGAGCGCAAGCTGGACGCGGTTGACCAGCGCGAGCGCGGCCTGGCTAACCGGGAGAAAGAACTCGATGCCCTGCGCGACTCTTTGAGCGAGATGAAGGAGAAGCAGCTTAAACAGCTTGAGGCTATCTCCGGCATGTCCAGCGCCGAGGCCAAGCAGGTACTTCAGGAGGCGATGGCGGTCGAGCTGCGCGAGGAAACTACCCGCCGTCTCAGGGAGTGGGAAATCGAGCTGAAGCAGGAAGCCGACAAAAAAGCCCAGGACATCCTCTCGCAGGTCATCCAGCGCTGCGCCTCTGACGTGGTCTCCGAGACCACGGTCTCGGTCATCCCCCTGCCCAGCGACGAGATGAAAGGCCGCCTCATCGGGCGCGAGGGGCGCAACATCCGCGCCCTGGAAGCGGCGACCGGCGTTGACCTCATCATTGACGATACCCCGGAGGCGGTGACCATCTCCAGCTTCGATGCGGTGCGGCGCGAGGTCGCCCGCCTTTCGCTGGAAAAACTCATCCGGGATGGCCGTATCCATCCCGCCCGCATCGAGGAAGTCGTGGCCAAGACCAAGGAAGAGGTTAATACCATCATCCAGAATGCCGGCGAGCAGGCGGCCTACGAAGTGGGCGTGCACGGACTCCGGCCTGAGCTAATCAAGCTGCTGGGGCGTCTCAAGTACCGCACCAGCTACGGCCAGAACATGCTGGGGCACAGCATCGAATCCGCTTTCCTCGCGGGGATGATTGCCTCGGAGCTGGGCACCAATGTCGCCGTTGCCAAAAAAGCGGCGCTGCTCCACGACCTGGGCAAGGCGGTTGACCACGAGGTCGAGGGCAGCCACGCCGCCATCGGCGCCGACCTGGTCAAACAGTGGGAGAAGTCTCAGGAGATTGTCCAGGCGATCGCCGGCCATCATTTTGAAACCGGCACCACCAGCGTCCTCGGTTTCATCGTGGCCGCTGCCGATGCCATCAGCGGCGCTCGTCCCGGTGCCCGCCGCGAGTCCCTGGAAAACTACATCAAGCGTCTCAAGAGCCTGGAGGACATCGCTAACAGCTTCGGTGGAGTCGAAAAGTCTTACGCTATCCAGGCGGGGCGTGAAGTCCGCATCCTGGTAAGCCCGGAGAAGATTGACGACCTGGCGGCGGTGAGGCTCGCCCGGGACATTGTGAAAAAGATTGAAGAGACCATGGAATACCCCGGCCAGATTAAGGTGACGGTGCTGCGGGAAACGAGGGCGGTGGAATATGCCAAGTAGGCTGCTCCGATGCTAATACTGGCGCTTGGCGATATCATCGGCAAACCCGGGCGTGAGGCGGTGAAGGAGCTTTTGCCCGGGCTGCGGCGGGAGTACGGCGCCAACCTGGTGGTTGCTAACGCCGAAAACCTGGCGGGCGGCCTCGGGGTGACGCCGGCCACCGCCGACGAAATGTACCGGGCCGGGGTTGACGTGCTCACCTCGGGCAACCACGTCTGGGCGAAGAGCGAGATTATTCCCTACCTCGACAGCGATGCGCCCATCATCCGCCCCTTGAATTACCCTCCCGGCGTACCGGGTAAAGGCCACGTCACGGTGGGCAAAGCTACGGTGGTGAACCTCATCGGGCGCACCTTCATCGGCGAGTTTGATTGCCCTTTCCGCGCCATGGATGCTTTGCTGGCATCGTATGATGGGCCGAAGGTCATCATCGTGGACTTCCATGCCGAGGCGACTTCGGAAAAGGTGGCGATGGGGCGTTACCTGAACGGGCGGGTGAGCGCGGTGCTGGGCACGCACACCCATGTCGGCACCACCGATGCCAAGGTGCTTAGCGGCGGCACCGCTTACGTCACCGACATCGGCATGACCGGCCCGATTGATTCGGTCATCGGCGACGACGCCGATAACGTCCTCCAGCGCTTTTTAACCAGCCTGCCCCATCACATGGTGGTGGGTAAGGGCCGGGCGATGCTCAACGCCATCCTTGTCGAAACCAACCGCGAGGGCCGGGCGGTGAACATCGAGCGTATTTACCGCGAGAGCGACTGATGTCGAAGATTGACCTGCACCTGCACACCACCGCCTCGGATGGCCGCTTTACTCCGGCGGAGTTGGTCGCCAGGCTGGCGGCGCTTGGTCTGGAAGTCATTGCCCTTACCGACCACGACACCGTAGCGGGAGTGGCTGCGGCCCTCGAAGCGGCGAAGGCGTTCCCGAAGCTGACCGTAATACCGGGGGTGGAAATCAACACCGATGTGGACCATGGTGAAGCCCACCTGCTCGGCTACTTCATAGACGCCACCGATAAAAACCTCCTGGACAGCCTAGAAAAGCTGCGCGACTCCCGCGAGACCCGGGCAAAGCGCATGGTGGCAAAGTTGTCCGGCCTGGGGGTGGACATCAGCTGGCAACGGGTGCAAGAGCTTGCTGGCAGCGCCACCATCGGCCGGCCCCATATCGCCGGGGCGCTTTTAGAAAAGGGCTATATCGGCTCTTTCTCTGAGGCTTTTGACAAATATATCGGCCGCGACGGCCCTGCCTACGTCGAGCGCGAGAAGCTCACCCAAGAGGAGGCCGTCAATCTGGTGGCAGGCGCCGGCGGCCTGGCGGTGCTCGCCCACCCCTACACCGTGGGCGAGGTCGAACCGATGGTAAAGCGCCTCAAGAAAGTCGGCCTGGTGGGGCTTGAGGCCTACTATAAAGATTACTCTCCCGCCCGGGTGGGAGAGCTGGTAGGGCTGGCACGCAGATACGGTTTGCTCGCCACCGGCGGCAGCGACTACCACGGTATTGACGCTGATACCGAGGTTCTGCCCGGCAAGGTTGATATTCCCCGCGAGGTGGCCGATGAGCTTTTCGCCCTTGCCCGATCAAAAGGATTGAAGATAAACCGCGCTTAGTATAATATAATTGCGATGTCGGTTATTTTGGTCGCCCTGGTGGCGCTGGCTTACCTGGTGGGGTCCATCACCCCCGCCTATCTTGCCGCCCGCATCGCCCGCGGCGTTGATTTGCGGAAGTTCGGCACTCGCAATACCGGTATTTCCAACCTTTACCGCGCCACCGGCAACAGGAAGTCCATTCTGATTCCGGTCATCATTTTCGACCTTGCCAAGGCCTGGCCACTGCTGTGGGCGGCCAAAGCTCTGGGGCTGGGTAACGCCAGCCTGGCGGCGGTGGCGGTAGCGGTGGTGATCGGACATAACTGGCCGGTCTATCTGCGTTTCCACGGGGGGCGCGGCATGCTGTCCAGCCTGGGCATCGCCCTGGTTATGCCGCTAATCACCGGCCTTGCGCCCTGGCCGCTGGCGGCGGGGCTGACGATTGTCGTCCTGGGGACTTTCGTGGCGCGGAACGCGCCGCTGGGCGTCGGGCTGGCGGTTTTGGCCCTTTTCGTGGTGAGCTGGGCGGTCGGGGAACCTTTTGAGCTTACCCTGGGATACCTGGGCATCGTGCTGGCGATGGTCGTAAGGCGACTCGTGCAGCCGCGACGGGACATCAGCGCCCGGACCAAGCTGCCAGCGCTCCTGTGGAACCGCCTGCTGTTCGACCGCGACATCCGCGACCGGAAGGCATGGCTGGAGCAGTCCAGGCCGCAAGTTACCCATGACCGGCAGGAGAAAGGTTAAAAATATGGGCTGCATGTGCGGTTCCGGCCTGGATACGAGCTTGAGATGCTCAAAGTGCGACCGGCCCATCTGCACCAAATGCATGGTACAGACCCCGGTCGGCGCCCGCTGCCCGGAATGCGCCCGTCTCTATAAGCTGCCGACCTACAGCGTTTCCACCGTCCACTACCTGCTCGCCGGAGGGACTGCGCTGGTGCTGGCGGTGCTGGTCGGCGTGGTCTGGGAGATGCTCTCAAGAAGAGTGCCTTACTTCGACCTTAACCTGCTCCTCGGGCCGGTGGCGGGTTACGTTATCGGCGAGGCGACCAGCCGCGCCGTTAACCGCAAGCGGGGCATCGGGCTAGCGGCCATCGGCGCGGCGGGCGTGGCAATCGGTTTCGCCGTCAACCTGCTGCCACGCCTGGTCGGGGATGCCGTCCTGCATCTGAGCTTACAATTCATCCTCTTCAGCCTGCTTTCCCTTGCCATCGGCATTTACCTCGCCGTAAGCCGCCTGCGGTAGAATGTAGTCAGATTAGCCGCCCAGCTTTGCTTTAAGCTTTGTTATCACCTCCGCCATCACTTCGCCGGCCTTGCCGTTAATTACGACCTCGGCCTGGCCGTCCATCAGGGTAGGAGTGAGATTGATGATGGCGAGCCTGGCGCCTGACGCCACCGCATAAACCGGCATTTGAGCGGCGGGATAGACCACCAGGCTTGAGCCGATGACGATGAAGAGGTCGCAATGGCGGGCGTGCCGGGACGCCTGCTCCAACGCATCTTCCGGCAGGGACTCGCCGAAAAAGACGACCTCCGGTTTCAGGATACCGCCGCAGGCTTTGCACTCGGGAATTTCCTCGCCCTCAAGCAGCCTGGCTTTGACCTGGGCGTAGGGGTAGCGTTCGCCGCAGGCCATACATTTAATCCACTTGTTGCTGCCGTGCAGCTCGAAAACGTTATCATCGGGTACGCCGGCCTTCTGGTGCAGGCCGTCAATGTTCTGGGTGATGACGCAGTCGAGCTTGCCCAGCCGGTGCATTTCGGCGACCGCTAGGTGCGCCGCGTTGGGTTTGGCCTCGGTAACGTGCCCCTCGCGCATCAGCCGCCACTGCTTGCGGCGGGACTCTTTTGAGGACATGAACTTTTGCAGGGTGAAGTCGTCGGGGTCAAAACGCGACCAGATGCCGCCGGGACTGCGGAAGTCGGGAATGCCGGACTCGGTGCTCACCCCGGCGCCGGTGAAAACGACCACCCGCCGGGCATTGATAATCAGCTCGACCAGCTGGTCAACCCCAACCGCGATTTCCTGGTCTGCCATCGGGATACCTCAGCAATATTCTATAACCAGACTGCCCCAAAAGAGCTGCCGTAAAATGATGC
>QZJL01000068.1 GCA_003599745.1 Dehalococcoidia bacterium
CTACAGATGTTGCCACTTCCGACGCAGGAGCCGTGGATTTGGTTGCGGCAACCCCACCCAGCGTTGCCAGGATTTCGCTTAAATCTTTGGTCTCCCAGGAGGCGCGGTTAGCGATGACGCAGGCGCCGAAACCAAGCAGTTTTCTCAGTGGCACCAGCCCTGCCGCGGCAAAGCGCCCCGGCTCTTCCCGGAGTATCGCGATGTCGGCGCTCTCCGGCGGATAGACTTCCGCCGCGCCGACCAGCGGAAAGATACGGAAGCGCCTGAGGCGAGAGCCCAGGGCAAAAGCCTCGGCCAGGTTCGGGTATTCGCTGGCAATGCGGACTTCCCCTCTTCGGGCAAACATCTGGTCAAAGGTCATTCCCGCAAACTGGGGAGAGGTCACGGCATACAGGTAACCACCGCCGTAGCCCAGGTCTCTCACCCTGACGACATCGGTCGAGCGGTAACGCACCAGCAGCTCTTCCACCCAGTCCAGGCCGCAGATGCCCAGGTCGTAGTTACCCACGGCCACCTGCACCGGGATATCGCGCTCGTGGAACATTTTGGCTTGCATGTTCGGAAAACGCGGGGAAGTCAGGTGGTAGATGGGCGCATCCAGGCGATAGCCGTCCAGTCCCCAGCCCGCGCTATCAAGCAGACGGGCGGTTTCAGTAAGCAGTCGGCCTTTAGGCAAGGCAACCTTTGTCTTCAAAAAAGTCTCCAGGAACGAGTTTTAGTAACCTCATCCCTTACCCTTCTCCTTCGATATCCAGGTAGGAGAAAGGGATTTAATTTATTTTTTAGAGGGGATTCGCCCTCTACACCTTGTTTGGGACAACTATTAGAAATTCTAAATCTTACCCAGTTTTTTCAGAACGTCATCGAGGGTTGGCAGTTCCAGCTTCCCCCTCAGGCCGCCGCCGGAAAGAACAAAATTAGGGTCGGTGTTTTTCATTTCCAGCATCCAGCCTTTTCGCGACACCGCCTTTCCACCGCAGTCAATTTCGGCGGTGTAGCCCGCCGCCTGGAGATGGCGGATGGTGCTGAAACCTTCGGCCAGGCGCTCGGGCGCTACTTTAAGCAAGACCGCTTTTTCTTCCGCCTCACTTTCAGGCCCGAGCTGCTCCATCAGGGCGTCAATATAAAGCGCCAGCCCCGAGGCAGGCAATTTCGGACCGCCCACCAGGGAAACCAGGTTGTCGTAACGCCCCCCTCCACCCAGCCTGGTATCACCCGCCAGAAACTGGAACATCACCCCTGAATAATACTCGAAGCCGCGTCCGGAGGCGATGTCTATCTCGCAGGTGTAGCCCAGGTCTTCAAGCAGGCTGACAGTGTTAATGAAGTCGCCAAGCGGCGCCTCCAGCTCTGGGTAGTCGCGGCCAAAAAGACTCCTGAAGTTCTTCAAAAACCCCGCCGATTTACCTTTTAAGGCAAGCAACGAACCGAGCGCCCGGCCAAGCTCCGGCTGCTCGCGAGTAAGTTTCGCCAGCGCCGCCTCGTCCTCGTCCATCACCTGTTCGAAGATGCCAGTCTCGTCCTCGCGGCTAAGCTTGAAACCGGCCAGAAGTTCCCTGATGAGACCGGCGTGCGAAAGTTTTAAGGTAACACACTCTAAACCCAGCTTTTCCAGCACCGCCAGTGCCAGCGCCACCAGCTCGGCATCGGCTACACGCGAGCCTGCGCCGAAAAGCTCGACGCCGCACTGCCACCTCTCCCTCGCCTTGTTGCCGCTTTCATCGAAACGGAAAATGTTGGTAACGTAGCATAGCTTGGCGCGTTCGGCAGGGTTCGCAATGAAGAAACGCACCACCGGGATGGTACCGTCGGGTCGCAGTACCACCCGCTCGCCGCTCCAGCCGTCCCAGTCCAGAAACGAGTAGACCTTGCGCAGCATACCGGGGGTGAGCGTGCCCACCGAGGTAAAGAGGTGCAGGTATTCCAGGGTAGGCGTCCTGACCTCGCGGTAGCCCCATTTCCGGGCGGTCTCCCGGAAAATGTCCTCAATACGGCGGAATTTCGCCATTTCCGCCGGGGCAAGGTCACGCGTGCCCTTGCATCTTTCTAGCGCCATAAACAACCTCTGGTAAAAATTGCGTGTAAATTCTAGCACTTATAGAAGCGAATATTCAAGCCGGGCGGCCTGCGATATAAAATAATCCGTGACAAATTGACAGTCGGTGGTTATAATTGACTATCGTTCAAAACACCACCCGCGCGGGAGAAGACGTTGTCCTCGGGAAATCTGAAACTGGCAAAGCTGGCGTTTTTACTGCTGGCGCTCCTCGTCGCCAGCACCGGGGCGGCGAGAGCCGATAGCCCGGTCATCACCGTGCTCACGGTGAAGGGTACCATCAACCCGGTGCTGACCGACTATCTCGCGCGGGGGCTGGGGCAGGCCGAGCGGGACGGCGCCGTCCTCGCCATCATTCAACTGGATACCCCCGGCGGCCTCGACAACGCCATGCGGGACATCGTCCAGAACATCGTCGGCTCAAGAGTACCGGTCGCGGTGTACGTCTCCCCGTCCGGGGCGCGGGCGGCCTCGGCAGGGGTCTTTATCACCCTGTCGGGCCACATCGCCGCCATGGCGCCCAACACGGTCATCGGCGCTGCCAGCCCGGTGGCAATCGGGCCGGAAGGCGAGATCCAGATGTCGGAGACCATGCAGGAGAAAGTCCTCAACGACACCGCCGCCTATATCAGGAGCCTGGCGGCCTCACGCGAGCGCAACCTGGAATGGGCGGAACGGGCGGTGAGAGAGGCCGTCTCCGCCACCGAACAGGAAGCGCTGGAAATCGGCGTTATCGACCTGGTAGCCGCAAGCCCGCAGGAACTGGCCGAGCGGGTCAGCGGTCGCGAGATAACCATGCTCGATGGTCGCAAAATCACCCTTGACACCCGGGACGCCGTCTTCAAGTCGGTTGACATGAGCACCGCCGAAAACTTCCTTTACGCCATCAGCGACCCCAACATCGCCTTTCTCCTGATGGGGCTGGCGATGCTCGGCCTCTTCGTTGAAATCACCAACCCCGGTCTCATCTTCCCCGGCGTCCTGGGGGCAATCTCTCTGGTGCTCGCCCTTTTCTCGCTGGGCACCCTGCCCGTCAACCTGGCCGGTATCCTGCTCATCGTGCTCGCCTTCGGTTTCTTCATCGCCGAGGTGTTCACCACGACCTTCGGCCTGTTCACCGCCGGGGGCGTGGTGTCCCTGATTTTCGGCGCGCTGATATTATTCAAAGACGGCGGGCCGCTCTTCAGTATCAGCCCGTGGCTCATCGCCACGGTTGTCAGCGTCATCACCGCTTCCTTCATTTTTATCATATACAAGATAGTCGCCGCCCGGCGCAAGCCGGCCTTCACCGGCCCCGAGGAACTCGCGGGCGCTACCGCCGTCGTAAAAACGACCTTGAACCCCGTGGGCACGGTGCTTTTCCGGGGCGAAATCTGGACAGCCGTTTCAGAAAGCGGTACGATTGAACCCGAGGAAGAAGTGACCATCACCCGGCACGAGAATTTAAAGCTCTGGGTCGCCAGGAAAAACAGAGGAGGCTCGCAATGAACATAGTTGTCATCGGCATCATCATCTTCGCGGCGCTGATAGTGCTGTCCATGGCGGTAAAAATCATCCCGGAGTACGAGCGCGGTGTCCTCTTCCGGCTGGGCAAGCTGGTCGGCCGGCGCGGGCCGGGGCTTATCCTTATCATCCCCTTCGTCGACCGCATGGTGAGGGTGGACTTAAGGGTCGTTACCCTGGACGTGCCCTCCCAGGAGGTCATCACCAAAGACAACGTGACCGTCCGGGTGAACGCCGTGGTCTATTTCCGGGTGGTTGACCCGGAAGCCTCGGTGGTGCGGGTGCTGAACCACGTCACCGCCACCTCGCAAATCTCCCAGACCACGCTGCGCAACGTGCTGGGGCAATCGGAGCTTGACGAGCTTCTGGCACAGCGCGAAAAGCTCAACCAGATGCTGCAAAAGATAATTGACGAGCACACCGACCCCTGGGGCATCAAGGTGAGTACCGTCGAGGTCAAGGACGTAGAGCTACCCGAGGGCATGCGGCGCTCGATGGCCGCCCAGGCGGAGGCGGAAAGGGAACGGCGGGCGAAAATTATCCACGCCGACGGCGAGTTCCAGGCATCCGCGAGGCTTACCGAAGCCGGAAAAATCATCGCCAGCGAGCCGGTCACCCTCCAGCTACGCTACCTGCAAACCCTCACCGAAATTGCCTCGGAGAAAAACAGCACCATCATTTTCCCCCTGCCGATGGACTTAATCAAGGTGTTTATGAGCAAGCGTTCCGGCGAGGAAGAGACCAGGAAAGGTTAATACTATCGGGTAAATAAACGAGCGGGGGCTTGCCCCGGGTGGGATACTAAGCCCCCGCTTCGTTTATCTTAGCAGGCTCGTCAGCGGCGACGATGAGGGTCAGCCCTTGCTGCCGCAGCACGGTCACCTGCCTGCCCGCCTCGATTTCTCCACTCTCCGAAATCGCCTGCCAAAGTTCGCCCCTTATGCTGACCAGTCCGCCGGGCGCAAGCCGACACACCACCTCTCCACGGATCCCGGTCATCTCCGCCAGCCCGGCCACCGGTTTCCTTTTGAGCGCCCGCCGGCCAATCAGGAAGAAAACGGTATTGTTGATGGCCAGTAGCAACATCAGACCCACCAGCCCCCACGGGGGAATAACGACGCCGAAACGGGGCAGGACGATAAGCACCGTCGCCGCCAGAAGAGCCTCCTCGGCAAGGCCGCTGACCAGGGCAAAGAACACTCGCGACATGTCTGGTTTCCTCCACACCATTATAGCAACAAAACGACCCCGGCTCTGGAAATATAGTCTTGAAGGGTGATAAGATGAAACGGTGAGCTTCAAAAACTACCTGGCGGTCGCCGTCCTGCTCTTCGGTATGGGAATCGTCCTTGGCATTTACAGCCCGCCCGGCTCGGGCATGGTAGAAGAGGAAATGTCCGTCCTGGAGGATATGCTCAGGCGACTGGCGGGGCTGCCGCCGGTGCTTCTTGCCATCGCCATCCTGTTCAAAAACGTCTTCGCCCTGCTTTTCAGCTTCGCCTTCGCCCCGCTGCTCAGTCTTTTGCCGGTGCTGACGCTTGTGGTAAACGGCTGGATTCTGGGCGTGATTGCCGCAAAAACGGTGGAGGAGGTTTCGCTGGGCTATCTGCTGGCCGGGATATTACCGCACGGTATTATCGAAATCCCGGCGCTGATGATTGGCGAGGCAGCGGCGCTCAGCTTCGGGGTGAGCATTTTTTACAGCCTGTTCCGGAAAAACGAGCCTGGCTACCTGACCGCCAGCTTCAAAAAGAGCTTCAGATACTTGATACTGGCAGTTGCTTTGATGGTGCCCGCCGCCCTGATTGAGACCTTCATCACCCCACTGCTGCTCGGGTTGTTCAGATAGACTCTAAGCTATTACCAAAATGGTCGTAGAAAACAGTCTCGGAAAGCTCCCGCCGGGGTCTCGGCTGAGGCTCCTGGTCGGGGTAGCCCAGCGGCGTCATAGCAACTACCGCAAAACCCTCGGGCACATCCAGAAGACGGGCAGCTTTAGGCGCATCAAAAAGCCCGAGGAAAACCGTACCCAGACCCAGCGAGGTCGCCGCCAGCACCAGGTTTTCCATCGCCAGCGCGGTATCGAACATGTACCAGTCGCCCTTATCGGTCGAAGGCTCGCCCCGGAAGTAGCCCGACCGGCCAAGCTCGGCACAGGCGACGATGATTACCGGTGCCTGGATGAAAGCTTCACTGGCACCGTTAGGCCGTATCTCGGTGCTGCCCTCTACCGGGCGTCCAATCAGGGCAGTCGCCAGCTCTGCTTTCACTTTGGCGTCGCGCACCACGATGAAGCGCCAGCACTGGGTATTCGCCCACGATGGCGCAAGTCGGGTGGCTTCCAGCACTTTATTGAGTATCTCATCGGAGACCGGCGTGGTTTTAAAGCGGCGGATGCTGCGCCGCGTCCTGATGGCCTCGAATACTTCCATGAAAAAACACCCTTTGCTATCTCAAGACAAAATACAGAACTATCAGGATGACCAGGGCGATAGCGGTCAACAGGCCAATTCTCTTCAAGTCGGCCATCAGGGATGCAGGATAACTCGGCGCCAGCGCCGGCACCGGCCTGGGCGAAGCCAGGGGTTTGGGCGCCGTCGGGCTGGTCAGCGACGGCGTGACGGGTGCCGCCGGGCTGGATGAAACTGCCGCTTGCGGCATTACCCCGGGTTTATTGCGAACTATGCGCTTGCCTTTCCGGTGAGACCTGGGCATCAGATAACCTCCGCATCGGATTTAGCAGGGATTTCCATTCATTCCGCCCTGGGATGGGACTTCTGGTAGCTGCGCCGCACGTGGTCGCTGGTGAGATGGGTATAGACCTGGGTCGTCGAGATATTGGCGTGCCCCAGTAGCTCCTGCACCGAACGCAGGTCGGCGCCGCCGCTCAGCATGTGGGTGGCGAAGCTGTGGCGCAGGGTATGCGGCGTAATGTTAACCTCCAGGCCGGCGAGTTTAGCGTATTCCTTGATTTTCTGCCAGAAACCCTGGCGGGTGAGCCGTTCGCCGCGCCGGTTCAAAAATACCGCCTTCTCTTCGGAACGGTGGGAAAGGCGGGGGCGGGTCTTGTCGAGGTATTCCCGAAAAGTCTGGAGCGCCTTCTGGTGAATGGGGATGAGCCTTTCCTTGCGGCCCTTACCGTAACAGCGCACAAAACCCTCGGTCATATCTACGTCACCCAGGTTCAGGGAGACCAACTCGGTCACCCGCATACCGGTGGCGTAAAGCATTTCCAGCATCGCCCGGTCACGCTCGGCCTCCGGCGTTTTCAGCCGGTAGGGCTGCTCCAGCAGGCGGCGGGTCTGGTTCACCGAGATTGCCTTGGGCAGCGACCGGCCGACCCTGGGAGTCTCGATATGCTGGGTGGGGTCTTCCCGGGTCTTACCCTCGGTCACCAGAAAATCAAAGAAAGATTTAGCCGCCGCCACCTTGCGCGCCTGGGTGGTGGGGGCATATCCCCGCTCCTTCAGGTTAAGAAGAAAGCCGCGCATCATCTCCTGGTCGAAAGAAGCCCACTGCGGCATAAGACCGCGTTTTGCCGCTTCACTCTCGACAAAGCTCAGCATCTGGTAGAGGTCGTTACGGTACGCCTCGGCGGTGTTGGCGGAAAAGCCCTTCTCCACCGAGATGTAGTTCAAAAAACTGTCAACTTCGGCTCTCATGCTCATCGCTCTAATCCTGCTGGTAGCACATTAACATAACTCGACAAAAGCTATTTTAACATAAGCTTCCGGGATTTGGAAGAGCGAGGGCAAGGGATTTTTACCCTGTGGTATAATTCGCCAGGACGCTCTTTCCCTCGCTGGCAACGGGCGGGACGGACCACCCCTTCCTGGCAGGCTGGAAAACGCTCGTCCACAGACTACTGAGCGAAAAACTCTCACACATCACCCGTGAAACCGAACTCGGCGGCGCCTGGTACGAGCAGACTGTTATTCATGTGCCGTCGAGCGATAAGTGCCGCCTCTACGCAAGGGACATCACCGACCGGCTGAAGCTGGAGCAGGTAATCATCAACCTGCTGGACAATGCCGCCAAGTACTCGCCGGAAAATACCGAAATCCGCATTTCCGCCAGAAAACGGGGGAACAGTATTCTGATAGGTGTGAGCGACCAGGGCAAGGGCATATCAGCAGATGAGCAGGCCAGGATATTCAAGCCTTTCGAACGCCTGGCGGAGACCTCGCTAACAAAACCAGGGCTGGGACTCGGCCTGCTGGTCTGCCGGCGGCTCATTGAGGCTATGGGCGGGAAAATATGGATAGAATCGCAACCGGGTGAAGGTTCCACTTTCTGGTTCACCCTGCCATTTGGCCGCCGCCCGGGCTAACAGCACGGCTGCCGTGGGGGTCGGAGGCGTGGTCTTGGAACACCGGGACTTTTCGAGAGCCGGCATATGTTTCCATAAGATGGTACGGGAAGTTACCTGAAAACGGTCTTTTGAGCGTCTTATACCGCCCGCCCTTGCTAAAATACCCCTGTTTCTGCTAATTTGATATAATATCTAAAACTACGGGGTGAGGGGCAGGTATCCCGTTGCGGTAACGGCGGCTGCGCCGCGGCAAAATCGCTCCGGGCACCCCGACTCGCGCGATACCCGGGCCGCAACAATAGTTTGTCTTGTCGAAGGAGGACTGTCAGTGGGAACTGCGCCAGCTTATATCCGGTGGTTTGAAGACCTGAACGTAAAAGATGTGCCCGTCGTCGGCGGCAAAAACGCCTCGCTGGGCGAGATGATTCGCGAACTGGGGGGGAGGGGGATTAGCGTGCCGGGGGGCTTCGCCACCACCGCCGACGCCTACTGGGCGTTTCTTGAAGCAAATCACCTGGTGGGAAAAATCGAGGCCCACCTCAATGAACTGAAAAACGACGGCAAGTCGCTCGCCCGGGTCGGCGACGCGATACGCAAACGTATCCTCGGGGCAAAATTCCCCGAAACCCTGACGGCGGCGATACTGGACGCCTACCGGGAACTTGGCCGGCGCTACCATACCGACAATGTGAGCGTGGCGGTAAGGAGCAGCGCCACCGCCGAAGACCTGCCCGAGGCCAGTTTCGCCGGGCAGCAGGAGACGTTTCTCAACATCAGCGGCGAAGAGGCCCTGCTCAACGCCTGCCAGCACTGCTACGCCTCCCTCTTCACCAACCGGGCAATCAGCTACCGCGAAGAAAAGGGCTTCGAGCACCTCAAGGTGGCGCTTTCAATCGGGGTGCAGAAAATGGTGCGCTCCGATAAGGCGAGCGCCGGCGTCATCTTTACCATCGACCCCGAGACCGGTTTCAGCAAGGCGGTGGTCATCACCGGCGCCTGGGGACTCGGCGAAAGCGTGGTGCAGGGCTCGGTCAATCCCGACGAGTTTGTCGTTTTCAAACCGCTGCTGGGCAATAAAAAACACAGGCCCATCATCGGCAAGACCCTGGGTGAAAAGGCGCACAAGATTATCTATACCACTAACGGCACCGCCACGATAGAACGCGTGAAGACTTCCAGCCGCGAACGCCGGTCTTACTCACTCAGCGACGAAGAAGTCCTGTCGCTGGCGCACTCCGCCTGTGAGATAGAGTCCCACTACCAGAAGCCTATGGACATCGAATGGGCAAAGGACGGCGAGACCGGCGAACTGTTCATCGTACAGGCCCGCCCGGAAACCGTGCAGTCGCAAAAGACCGCGGCTTCGCTCAAGCACTACCGGCTCAAAAAGCACGGTAAGAAACTGGTAAGCGGCCTGGCTATCGGGCAGGCCATCGCCACCGGGAAAGCCCAGGTAATCAAGAGCGCCGCAGACATCGAACAGTTCAAGGACGGCTCCATCCTGGTCACCGGCATGACCGACCCCGACTGGGTGCCCATTATGAAGCTCGCCGCCGGCATCATTACCGACCTGGGGGGGCGAACCTCGCACGCCGCCATCGTCAGCCGCGAGTTGGGCATCCCGGCCATCGTGGGCATCGGGAACGCCACCACCGTGCTGAAGAACGGCCAGGAGATTACCCTTTCCTGTGCCGAGGGTGATGAGGGCCACGTCTATGAAGGCATCCTTGGTTACACCGCGTCAGACGTGGACTTGAGCCACGTCCCCGAAACAAAGACACAGATTATGATGAACATCGCCAGCCCGGCAGCAGCCTTCCGCTGGTGGCAGCTGCCCTGCAAAGGCATTGGCCTGGCGCGTATGGAGTTCATCATCAACAATGTAATCAAGGTGCATCCCATGGCGCTGGTCCGTTTCGATGACCTCAAGGACGCTAAAGCCCGCAACGAGATACAGGAGTTGACGCGGGGCTACGCCGACAAGACCGAGTATTTCGTTGACCAGCTGGCTTACGGCATCGCCAAAATCACGGCATCCCAGTACCCGCACCCGGTTATCGTGCGGATGAGCGACTTCAAGACAAACGAATACGCCAACCTGATAGGGGGCAAACAGTTCGAACCCGACGAAGAAAACCCGATGCTCGGCTTTCGGGGGGCTTCCCGCTATTACAGCGACCGTTACCGGGCGGGCTTTGCCCTCGAGTGCCGGGCAATCAAGAAAGTCCGGGAGGTCATTGGACTTACCAACCTGGTCGCCATGATTCCCTTCTGCCGGACGCCTGAAGAAGGGGAAAAGGTTCTCGGGGTAATGGCGGAAAACGGGCTCAAGCGCGGGGTCAACGGGCTGGAGATATATGTTATGGCGGAAGTGCCGTCCAACATCGTGCTGGCCGAGGAATTCGCCAGGCACTTTGACGGTTTTTCCATCGGTTCCAACGACCTTACGCAGCTGGTGCTGGGCGTTGACCGGGACTCGGCAGACCTCGCTTACCTGTTCGACGAGCAACACCCCGCGGTGAAAGCCGAAATCGCGCACCTCATCGCAGCGGCACACAGGAAAAAGCGCAAAGTCGGGCTCTGCGGTCAGGCACCGAGCGACTTCCCGGCGTTCGCCGCCTTCCTGGTCGAGTCCGGCATTGATTCTATATCGGTGAACCCCGACAGCGTGATGACGGTGATTGAGCAGGTCTCCCGGACGGAACGGCAGCTGAGGTCAAAGAGCAGGCCGGCGCCCCGGACAAAAAAGGCTTAGGGAAGATGTTATCCCGCCACCGCTTCCGCTAGCGAGCCTTTTCGCCCGTTTGTTTATCGAGCAGGGATAACCTTGTGGTTGATGGTCGTTAACCGGGAATACCTTAAAAACTTCCCTCTGAGGCTCGCGTCCTGCCGCCCCTGATAAAGGTAATCGTGAAGCGGCTGCCTTTGCCCAATCCCGAAAAAGCATGCTCAAGGTCATCAGCGTTACCGATGCGCTGCTTATTAATTCCGGTGATGATGTCTCCCTCCGCCAGCCCGGCCCTCGCCGCCGACGAAGAGGGTTTAATCCTTCCGATATAAGCACCGGAAATCGCGCCCGAAGTCTGCCTGGCAGTGATCTTGGCCGCATCGGCGACCATCGCGCCGAAGGCAGGACGCTGACCTGCCCGGGACTGTAAAATTTGTTCCAGGCGCGACTGGTCGAATCCGATGACCGTCTCTCCGTCAATGATAGTCACCGGCACGCCCATCTGCCCGGTATTACGCATGAGCTCGCCCGCCGCCGTCGGGTCACGGGAAACATCGCGTTCCTCAAACGGCACGCCCCTTTGTGAAAGAAACTCTTCCACCATTTTGCAGTAGGGTCAGGTGGGGCTGGTATAGACGATTACATCCATAATCACATTATACTATGTCTTGATATGTCCCGTTACCCACACCGGCAGCCGCCTCAATCTCTTCCTCGTCCGCTTCTTTATCCAGCTGGGGCAAAAACGATAGCTGCTTTTCGTAGGCCAGCATCCCCCGAAACCAGATAAAGGGAACGGCGTGGCCGGTGACGACCCGTATCTTCTTGAGCTGCTGCACCGAGGAAATGCTGGTCTCGCGGCGGGTCTCGATAATTCGCTTCGCAGACACCGGGCCGATACCTGGCACTCTGAGAAGTTCCTCGTAGCTGGCCTTATTTATGTCCACCGGGAAGAGCCAGGGCTGCCTTTGGGCAATCACCAGCTTGGGGTCTCTGGTCAGAGGAAGATTGCCGTTTTTGCCCAGCGCCAGTGCCACCTCGCCGGGGGAAAAGCCGTAGACGCGGTGCAGCCAGTCCACCTCGTAGAGCCGGTGTTCCCGCATCGGTGGAGCGGGGTTCACTCCTTCCAGCCGCGAGCCGGCAATCGGGTGAAAAGCGCTGAAATAAACCCGCTTCAGACCCATCTCCTTGTAGAGGTTCTGGGAAGTGTTCAGGATATCGCGGTCGCTTTCCCCGGCGGCGCCGACGACAAACTGGGTCGTCTGGCCGGAGGGAACCAGCGTTTCGTATTCCGATTTAATCTGCTTTACCCAGCGCATGCGTTCCAGGATGCCGTCGCGCAAATCTTTCTTGCGGGAAAGCACCGCAAGGTGCCCGGCGGTCGGCGCTTCGATGTTGACCGAGACGCGGCTCGCCAGCTTGCAGCCGGCTTCGACGCAGTCGAAACGCGCGCCCGGCAAGATTTTCATGTGAATATAGCCGTTGAACCGGTGGCGGTAACGCAGGATTTCCACCGTTTTTATCATGGACTCCATCGTGCGCGAGGCGTCGCAGCCGATGCCGGAGCTGAGGAACAGCCCCTTGACCATCCTTTTAGCGTGCATCTCCATGAAAACCCGGGCAAGCTCCTCGGACTGGAAAGAACAGCGGGCAATATCCCGCCCGATTTGATTCACACAGTAGGCGCAGTCGTTGACGCAGATATTGGTGAGCAAAACCTTAAACAGCGGCACCGTACCGCCATTAGGCAGAGCCGCCTGGTGAATGAAATTAAGCGGCGAGACCTCGCGGGTATTGCCGCCGCACCCACCGCCGCAGACATCGAAACGGGCAGCGTTAGCCAGAGTGGTCAGCTTGTCCATAGTGACCCCGCTAAAAACTGGAACATATGTATCACAAGTTTAGCCATTAAGAATACCGATGTCAAGTAACATTTATACATTTTGAGATACATCAAGAACGAGCGAGTTTGACGAAGGATATTTAGCTAATCCCAGAGTCGTCAAAACAAAAGAAAAAGCCTCCCTGGGCGGGAGGCCGGTTCTTGGCAGCGGAGAAGAATTCTTCAGGTGCTACTTAACTGACTTTTGTGACTTGTCTACTTCCGGCTCATTGTCGAGCCGCCGCTTATTTTGGTATTGCCCATCACCGGGTTACCGAAATAGAACAGGTCTGAGTCGCCGCTTAAATTAACGTCAAGCTTGCCGGTCAGGTTTATCGTGGCGGTGCTTGCGCCGCTAAGTCGTATGTCCGCGTTGACGGCCTTCAACTCGTCGAGTTTAATCTGGTTGGCACCCGAGGCATCACAGGTGACATTGCTCACCGTGCCATCCAAATGGACGGTGCTCGCCCCGCTCACTTTGTAGGTGATATCACCGGCGACAATGTCGCCCGATACTGTACTGGCGCCGGATATGTTAAAACTCATGTCTCCGGCTGATATTCCTTTTAATTCGAGTGTGCTTGCGCCGGATAACTCGAAGTCCATGCTTGCCCTGGAGTTGAAACCTGAAATCGTCCCTTCGGCTGTTCCTGAAAGCGTCAGGCTGCGAAGTTGCGGCATAATAATATCAAGGTCGGCAACGGCATCAACATAGCGTGTTTTCCGGATACCGAAGAAGCTAGACTTCTTGAGGCTCACCTTGAGGGTGTTATCTTCTTTTGATATTTCAATATCGGAGAAGATGTTGTCATCAACGGTCAGGTTAACGTTGTAGGCATCGGCATAGGAGGTGTTTACCCTAATAGGCCCATTCACCTCGACGGCGGAGAAATCATTGAAGTTGAAGGCTTCGGTTTTTAGCTTGCCGGAACCTTTCTGAAGCGCCTGACAGGCTGTGAGAAGGAAGGAGACCAAGAATGAAGCAACTAATATGAAGGTAATGGCTCTCTTCACTCATCACCATCCTTTGAAGTGACCTTCATACCTCGGACACATCCCTGGTTGGTACGTATGTGATGTAGATACCCACGGGCAGAGCCCGTGGAACCCTGCCCTTCGGGTTCATTGGAGGTTTTCCTATTCCTTTTGTGGCGATGAACGTTTGATATAGTCCCTCACACTTTTACGCGTAAAGAAAATTATGAGGAAAATACCATATAATAAAGGCAAAAACGTATGGTCGTACATTGTAACTACATATTCGATTGGGTTTAACCATGGAGACCAATAAAAAGTGCATGCAATGGCGAAAATTCCCCATAGTAGCAGTGCCCCACCAAAAATGATGTTCGAAATATGTCCCCAGCGTTTATTCACTAATAAAATAATAATGCTAATCAGCGCAACAAGAGCAACAAAATTCGAGTAAAGTGGCATTTTATTATCTATAAACCATTGGATTTCATCCCAAACGTTTCTAATACCGCCCGGCTCAAAAGGCCAACCTTTGGGTATGCCGTAAAAAACTTTCATATAGAGCACCCAACCAGCCATAACAATATTCCCAACAATCGAAGAGTACATAATAGATTTGATTATTCGAGAATCTTTTATCATCGTAAAGTCTAGCCTCTATGGTTAATGATGCCATCAGCATATTCAAACATTTCAATCACAAAGTAAATCGTTTGATTCTAATTTTCGTGTTTTTTCGATGGTGGGATAATGTTCCAAAACACGCACAAAATTATTTCTCTCCTTATATCACAATCTGCTATTACTTAAAGGTATTTTCCGTTACATTTGAGGGATTAACTATTCCAGTCTTCTTCATGTACCATTCGCGCCAAGCCTTATAACCTCTCTGGTAAAAATAGCCATGCGAGAGCCATAAATTGTTATAATAGTAACAGTTATAAGTTCGCCAAGGATGATATGAATCGTTATAACCCCAACCGAGTTGATAATCTATGTAGTCACTATAGATGTAGGCATCCCATTCTTGAAAATAATAGTCTCTGAATAACGAATCTTCAGGAAGATCGTCCCAACGAACATGCTGCCAAGCATGCCTTAATTCGTGCGCTACAGTTATTACCGTTCCTTGCCAATTATGTTCCCAATGCGCTATATTCAGATTAATTGTGATGGTAATATTTTTTGTTTCTTCGTCCACCTCGGTTTTGCCAGTTGTGGTATCATCCTGTGCAAAAGAGTAACTTCCTGTTAGATTGATAATACGCGTTGAATTTATCAGATCATCTATTGTTTTAGGGTCTACGCCTCGAATCGTTCTATAGGCGGCAGCTAATATTCTAAAATTTGCAGCAACCATACCTTGCGATCGAAGATAGGATTCAGAGGGAGTCCATTCTTCATCAACGTCGATTAGGTCAGTAACATCGATTCCGGCAATTTGGAAGATCTTACCAGTCGGGTCGATGTATATTAGTGGATTATTCAGAACATAGGAGTATCGGTTGAAAGCTTGTGAATTGAATGGTTCGGGCACAACAGTATCTGGACTGATAAACCTCCCGATGCTCGGGTCATAATACCTTGCCCCATAGTAATAAAGCTCAGTTTCATCAAGCCGTTGGCCGGTAAAGAGCCTGTCGGTGGGAACGGAGCCTGACCTCGTCTCACCGAATGGCGTATAAAGAATCGTTCCCAATGAGTTCCCGCCTGCGTCCGTCATCAGAGACGTGCCCGTCAGGTGGTCTTGATGAATGTAGTTGAGCGTGGTGTCGCTGCGTTTTGCCACCAGCCTGCCTCCCAGGTAATAGTAAGTCGTCACCTCGCCGGTGGTCAAGTTCTTCTCGTAGAACTGGTTGATGTAGAGGATGGTTTCGGTAGTTCCGTTGTCCATGGTCTTCTTGACCCGCGTGCCGTTGCCGTCATAGACAAACGTGCTCAAAGTACCATTATGGGAGATGGTTACCGGCGACGAATTTGCAACGTCTATCGCCGTTAATAATAACATATCCCCGGCACGATAATCGTGGCGGTAGAGAAGGCGTGGCTTACCCCGCCCTACCCGGATTGCTTCGCCTCCTGCCGGATAGTCTCGCAATGACCATTTTCGGCCTTGACGAAGCTTTACCGGCTGGTGTAACCTTGTTCGCAGGTTTATGCCAGACGAGAATACGACTCCAGTAGCCGTCGAAGCCGATAAAGTTTCTTTCAGCTATGAGCGGTTGAAGGCGCTCGACGAGCTTTCGCTCCAGGTGCCCAAAGGCACCAGCTTCGGGCTCCTCGGCCCCAACGGCGCCGGGAAGACCACCCTCATCCGGGTGCTGGTCGGCCTGCTCAAACCCAAAAGAGGTAGCGTCCGCATTCTGGGACAGCCTCTTTCCCGCAAGACCGCCCATCTCCTCGGCTACATGCCACAGCTTCATTCCCTCTACACCGAGCTAACGGTCGCGCAGAACGTCGAGTTTTTCGCCCGCATCTACGGGATGGGAAAAGATGCCCCGAAAAGAGTCGAGGAAACCGTCAGGCTGGTGGACATGTGGCCGCGCCGTAACGACGCCGTCCAGAAGCTCTCCGGCGGGATGAGGCAGCGGGTGAGCCTGGCCTGCGCCATGGTGCATAACCCGCCCCTGCTCTTCCTCGACGAGCCCACCGTCGGCCTCGACCCCGAGCTTCGGGTTTCGTTCTGGCAATATTTCCACGAACTTACGCGGCAGGGCACGACGATTGTCATCTCCAGCCACACCATGGATGACGCCGCCCACTGCGACCGGCTCGCTTTTATGCGGGACGGCAAAGTCATCGCCATCGGCAGCCCGAATGACCTTAAACACGCTACCGGGTGCCGTGACGCCACGTTAGAGGACGCCTTCCTCCATTTTGTACGTCGCGGAAGGGGTGAAAATGGCTAGCCCTGCCCTCGTCGTTGCCGCCCGGATTTTCCGCCAGCTCACCCGTGACCGCCGCACGATGGCGCTGATTTTCATCGTGCCGCTGGTGGTCATGACACTCATCGGCCTGAGCTTTCCCGACACCGGCGTGCTGCAATACATCGCCCCGGCGCTCATCGCTACGCTGGCGCTCTTTTTCAGCTTCCTGCTTACCGGCATCAGCTTCCTGCGGGAGCGCTCCCAGGGCACGCTGGAGCGTCTGATGGCCTCACCGGTCTCGCCATCAGACATCGTGGTCGGCTACCTGGGCGGTTTCTTCATCTTCGCACTGGTGCAAACGCTCATCATCCTGCTCTACACGATTTACGTTCTGGATGTCAGCTATCGCGGCGACCTGTGGCAGATTTTCGTCTTCCAGGTAGTGGTCATCATCGGAGCGGTCAACCTGGGCATCTTCATCTCGACCTTCGCCAGAAACGAGTTCCAGATGGTGCAGTTCATCCCTCTCATCATCATCCCCCAGATTTTCCTCTCCGGCGTCATCTGGCCGGTGGAACAGATGCCGGACTATCTCCAGTGGTTAGCCCACGCGCTGCCGCTGACATATGCGGTGAGAGGACTGAGGGATATTATGTTAAGCGGGCAGAGCCTGATTGATGTTTGGCTGGAGCTGGCGGTCATGGTGGGTTTTGCGGTTATCGTATCGGTTTTAGCAGCGGTTACGCTAAGAAGAAGCGCGTAGTTTACTCAATCTTCAGTATCTTTTTCAGGTCTTTTTTAGCATCGAGGACATTCCCCCACAGGTCGCCGAGCTTAACAAGGCGGTCAGGCAGATTTTTGATGGTGAAGTCGGCGGGATAGACTTTGCCAAGCTCGTCCCATCTCAGCGGCGTTGATACCGTCGCTTCGGACGACGGCCGGGGCGAATAAACCGAGGCCAGCGTCTTGCCCCGGATGTTCTGGTTATAGTCGAGGAATATTTTCCCCTGGCGCTTTTCCACTGCCCAATCGGTGGTGAGCGACCTCGAGTGGCGCTTCAACAAGAACTGGCAGATGGTCTTAGCCGCCTGGTGCACCGCATGGAACTCTAATTGGCGCAGCACCGGCACATAGACGTGCAAGCCAGTCATGCCCGAGGTTTTGACAAAGGCTGATAGACCAAGCTCGTCAAGCGTCTCTTTCAGCCAGAGAGCAGCCTCGCAGGTGCGGGCAAACCCCTCGCGGGAAAGCTCCGGCTCGGCGCCCCTTTGCTCCTTCCCGGAATAGATGTAAGGGTCGAGGTCGAAGATGATGAAATCGGGATAGCGGCTCAGAAAATCAACCCGGTCGGCTTCCTTACTTATTCCGGCGGGGACTTTAATATCCGTGCCGGGGCTTACGCGCGAGAACCAGGTATGGAACTCGATGTCGGCGACCTGCCCCAGCCACACGAGTGTCGGCAGATTGTTGCAGAGGATATAGTCCTGGCGCTTTGCAGCGTGCTCGGCCAGCGGCACGGTAGCCACGAATTCTGGAAGGGGGCTGGCCCAGTGCTTCTGGAAAAAATGCTCGCCGCCGATGCCGCCGGGGTAGCGGCTCAGGGTGAGGGGACAGTCTTGCAGGTGTTTCAAGAAATAAGGCGAGACCCTGGCAAGATAGATGAGCAGGTCGCGCTTTGTCAGCCCGCGCCCTTCATCCATGCCGGGCCAAAGCTCTTTATCAAGGTTAGTAAGCTCTACCCGGTCTTTACCGACATCGAGGAAGAAGCTGTCCTTAGCGTTCTCCAATTGCTTTAAGACATCCGTAACCACATCGTCTTCCCTATCATCATCGGCTTTACCGGTATCTTTCACCGATGTATTTTCGGCACGGCGCACCTCGGCGGCGGGCTTATCATCGCGCAGGCGCAAAAACACCGGCACGCGCAGCCGGCCGTCCTGTGTCCACTCGGAAAATTTTATTTCGGCGACAAGCTCCGGTTTTACCCACGTCGCCGGGGCGTTCGACTCCAGCGATTCGGCAAAGGGAGATTTTGCCATTTTCAAGGCGTCGAGGCGCCTTTTCAATTCAGCAAGCAGTCGGTCATCGAAGCCGGTGCCAACGTGCCCGGCGGAGACCAGACGGTTCTTCTCATCGTAGTAGCCAAGCAACAGCGCACCGAAGGTCGAAGCGCGGTTGCCCGCCCCCCGAGTGTAGCCGCCGATGACGAAATCATCTGTCCGGATACTCTTGACCTTGAGCCAGTCCGGGGAGCGGCGACCCACCCGGTAAAGACTATCCTTACGCTTGGCAATGATACCTTCCAATCCCTGTTTGATAGCACCCCGGTAAATAGCCGCGCCGTCGCCCTCGAAATACTCCAGCCGCCGGACGGAATGCGAGGGAACGAGAGCCCGCTCTAAAACTTTCTTCCTTTCCGCCAGCGGGACTTCAAGCAGGCTGTAACCATCGAAGTAAAGAATATCGAAGACGTAGTAGATGATAGCCGGGGCTTTTTCGCCGGTGCTAACCCCCCGGTGCATGGCATCCAGAAATCCCTGGAGACACTGGAAGCAGGCTCTGCCTTTCTCATCGAGGGCGATGATTTCGCCGTCCAGCACCAGCTCGCTGGCGGGTTGTTTTGCCAAATCGCCGGCGACAACCTCGTATTTTCCGCTGACATCAATACCGTTTCGGGAAAGCAGACGAACTTTATCCCCGTCTATGGCGGCGATGATACGGTAGCCGTCCAGCTTCGGCTCGAAGAGCCACTCCCTGCCGGAAAATGGCGCTTCGGTAGCCCCGGCCAGCATCGGCGGCATTTTCTTGGGGAACGGTGCCTTGCGAACCCCGGACAGACCGGACAGCGCTTCGGAAACGCCCGCCAAACGCGGCGCATTACCCGTCTTGAGGTCTTCGACAGTTGCCCCGGAAAGCACCGAAGCGCCCTCGCTTACAACCTCGCGCCGGGAATCGGCAAATTCATCATTGTGCTTGATGAGCAACCAGTCGTTTTTGCCCCGCTTCATCCTGACCAGCGTCCAGGAGCCTTTCATCTTGTGGCCACGCAGGAAAAACGAGAGTTTGCCGTCTGTCAGCCCCTGCTTTAGAAGTTCCTGTGCCCGGTTGCGGTCATCGAAATAAAGTTTGCCGTCTTCATCGGGAGAATAATCGCCCTTGTCCCAGACGATGACCTGACCCGCGCCGTATTCGCCTTCAGGGATAGTCCCTTCGAAAGAGGCGTAGCCTAGCGGGTGATCTTCCACCATGACGGCAAGACGCTTAACTTCAGGGTTGAGGGAAGGCCCGGCGGGCACTGCCCAGGACTTCAGCACGCCGTCAAGCTCCAGCCGCAGGTCATAGTGGAGCCGCCGCGCGGCGTGCTTGTGCACGGTGAAAATAAGCGGCCCCTGCCTGTCCCGCGCCACCTGCCAGGGCGGCTCGGGCGTGCGACTTAAACGGCGTTTTGCCTCGTAGTCCATAAGCGTCAATTCATATTATAGCTGCTTACGGTAGAAGAGGCGCGTTTTGAGAAGCTGCTTTCATCGGTAACCGCACGTGGAACCGGCTGCCCGTGCCCGGCTCGCTTTCCGCCCACACCCTGCCCCCGTGCGCCGCCACCAGGTGCTTGACAATCGCCAGCCCCAGACCGGTGCCGCCCTCAGCGCGGGCACGGGAATCGCTCACCCGGTAAAAACGCTCGAAAATATGCCCGAGGTGTTCGGGCGGAATGCCCTCGCCGGTATCTTCAACCATAATCAAGATGCCGCCCCGGTCGTCGCCGGACGGCGGGACGGCCTTCAGCGCTACCGTGACACTGCCGCCGGACGGCGTGTGGTGGATAGCGTTGGTGAGCAGGTTCGCCATTACCTGCTCGATGCGCATGTAGTCAATTTCAACCGGCGGCAGGTCTCCGGCGGCTTCGAACTTGATAGATATGCCCCTGTCCCGGGCGACAAGTCTTACCTGTTCGATTTTATTACGAACAAGCCCGGCAACGTCAACCGGGGACAGTTCCAGCCTCAGTTGCCCGGCCTCGGCCAGCGACAGGTCACGCAGGTCGCCAATCAGCCGCGTGAGTAGCGCCGTCTGCTCCTTGATGGTGGTAAAGTGCTCACGGCCCGGCGCAAAGACACCATCCAGCATACCTTCCGCCGTGCCCTCGATGATGGTGAGCGGGGTGCGCAGCTCGTGGGCGATGTCGGCGGTCATGCGCCGCCGCTGCTGCTCGCTCGCAGTGAGGCTGGCGGCCATGTTGTTGAAAGACTGCACCAGTTCCCCAACCTCATCGCGGGACTTTACCCTGACCCGGTAAGCGAGGTTGCCCCGGCTCAGCTCGCGGGCGCCTCTGGTCAGGGCGCGGATAGGACTGGTGATTTGCCGGGTGAGAAAAAGACCCGCCAGCAAGGCTACGGCGGCGGCAACCGCGCCGGTAATCCAGAGCGAGCGGTTGACCCGGCCCAGAAAGTCCGCCTCGGCGGTGGCCGTGCCGGAGGTAAATGGCCGGCCAGCCATCATCCCCATCATGCCGCCCGCCCTGCCTCCGGAGTAAAGGACGTAGAAGGTGCCGACCTCCTGGCCGGACACGCTAACCGGCGTGCCGTAACCGGTAAGCCCCAGTCGGCTGACGGTGTTACCGAGCGCCGTGCCATCGGTGTCGCCGACGACGACGCCATGACCGTCGGCCACGATGAGACGCTCGTTGCCCATCCTCAGCAGGCCGGGCAGCACCGCCTGCACGCCGTTCCAGCTTCCCTGCCGCGAGTAAAAACTGCCCAGGCTGTCGCCGACACCGGAGGCGTACATCATATTGCCAGTTATCACGTACTGGCGGAACTCGCGGGTGGTACTCAGGTTGGTGAGGTAGGCCATCAGTCCGACCGAGACGAGCACGATAAGCAGCAGCGCCCCCGCCAGCTTCCAGCTCAGGCTACGCATCGGCGGCCTCCGGCACCTTGTAGCCCACGCCATGGACGGTGATGACGTACCGGGGCTGGCCGGCATCGGGTTCTAATTTTTTACGCAGGTTCTTAATATGGCTGTCAATGGTGCGCTCGTAGCCCTCGTAGGCAACGCCCTGCACCCGGTCCAGAAGCTGCATGCGGCTGAACACCCGGCCCGGGTTCTGCGCCAGAGCGGCGAGCAGGTCGAACTCCGTCGGCGTCAGCTCAACACTCTTATCGCCCCGGCGCACTCCCCTTTTTTCCAGGTTGATGATGAGATCACGCACCTGGAGTACCGGCGTTTGCGCCGGTCTTGCGGTAGAGCGCCGCAACACCGCCTTCACCCGCGAGACGAGTTCCTTAGGGTCGAAGGGCTTGGTCACATAGTCGTCAGCGCCAAGCTCAAGGCCGATGATTTTATCGGTAACGTCGTCGCGGGCGGTGAGCATGATGATGGGTACATTTGAGTCATTACGCAGGGCGCGGCTTACGTCCCAGCCGCTCACCAGGGGGAGCATCAGGTCCAAAATTACCAGGTCGGGAGACTCCCGCCGGGCGGTCTCGATGGCGGTTTTGCCATCATAGGCGGCGATGACCCCATAGCTCTCCCTTTCCAGGTAGGCCCTAACGATGTCAACAATCTTCTTTTCGTCGTCAACCACGAGTATCTTAGCCATCACAGTTAATCATAGCACGGTTACTTTGTCAGGGAAAAAAGGAGAGGCAGAACGGCCGTTCTGCCTCTCCTGTCGTCTGTCTGACCGGCCGTGGTCTAGTACCAGCCGCCCATCATACCGCCGCGTCCGAAAGAACCACGGTTGGTGTTGCCGGTTCCCCAGCCGCCCATCATACCGCCGCGTCCGAAAGAACCACGGTTGGTGTTGCCGGTTCCCCAGCCACCCATCATGCCGCCGTTGCCGCCGCAGCCGTAGCCACCGTAGCCGTAGCTGGCGCCGCTGGCATTAACGAGCTGGCGGATGTGCTGCTCGGCGAACTGCAGGCGGCTCTCCAGTTGAGCCTGTGTCCAGTAACCGGCGGTCACGTGCCCCTGCATGAACTCCCGCATCGTAGCGAGTATGGCCGCTACCAGGTCGTCTTCGCTCACTCCCTTAGAAGCGGCGATTTCCACCAGGCTCTTTCCCTGTTGAAGTTCCGCCTCGATTTCCTCGGTGGTCATCCCCAGAAGGTCAGCAATCACCTGGTAGTTGCCGCCCGCCACCGGGCAGCCCCAGGCCGCATAGTCGGCCTCGGTTGGCGTGGCGACGGCGGCAGGCACTTTCGGCGCTGCCAGCGCCGTGGTGGCGATGGCAGTAACCAGTACCGCCACCAGACTCACCGCTAAGATTACGAGCTTGTACTTCCTTGTCATCTTCTTCCTCCTGAACGGTTCATCTTTGAACCTTATAACATCATCATAAAGCAGCAATGTGGAGAAATTATGGAGAAGATGTGACGATTTTGCGTTTTATCGTCACTCGAGCAGCATCTGGATACGCCAGACTATTTTGGCTTCGTCAATCGCGCCTATCCAGCGGTCAACGAACTGGCCATCTTTATCTATCCAGAAAGTCTCGGGAATACCGGTAGTACCGTACTTTACCCCGATGCGGTCCCGGTCAATACCGTTCGCATAGGTGATATCAAACTCATCCATAAAAGCCAGGGCATTATTTTGCGTATCACCTTCAACGATACCGATGAACTCAACCTGACCATCATACATTTTCGCGACCTTAGCCAGGGTCGGGGCTTCCTTGCGGCAGGGCGCGCACCAGGACGCCCAAAAATTGATGACGACCGGTTTATCGCCGGTAAAATCGCTTAAGGTTATGGTCTCGCCGGAAAATAGTTCCAGCACAAAATCGGGAGCCGCACCGGACGGCACGGAAGCCACTCGCCCCTGCGGCAAAGGAAGATACGCGTTAGTGAACAGCGCTGTCGCAACGCCGATGATGATGAGCGTCCCGATGGCAACCAGCAGTATTCTACCGGATTTTATGGCCTTCCCCTCACCTCTTCAGGCCGGGCATCACCCGGCGACCGGGAGAGATTACCTCTGACTCCCGGTTTCGGTGTTTAAAGCTCGCCAGAAAGCACTTTCTGCTTGAGGACCGCCCACTCCTCGGCTTTGAGGACGCAGAGATTACCGGCCTCGCCAATCTCAACTCTATCGCCATCAAGCTTGACTGCCGGACAACATCCCTTACCGCAAAGTTCTACGATTTTCATGTGCTCACCTCCTTTCTTATTATCTTAGCATATACGCCATTTATCGTATAATTACCGGCTTTGCACTCTTTTCTTTATCAGGGGCGTGACCACCGGCATCAGGATAATCATCGAAAGCAAAAAAACCCAGCCGGCGCCCCCGAGGCGCGTCAGCCAGTTATAGTTTCCCAGCAGGGTCGCGACAAAGAACGCGCCCGCCAGTACGATTGACAGGCCGGTGTAAATTAAGGCGCTTATAAAACCCACGCGGCTTACTTTCATACGTTTCTCCTCAAGCTGATGTTTGCGGCACCCGGGCAACGGTATGGATATGCCCCTCTCCGAAATCAATATCCTTGCGCCGGATGGGCGGTACGTAGCCCCGCATGCGCAGCGTGTTCAGCGTGACTGAGAGGGAACTGGTCGCCATCAGCAGCGCCGCCAGCTCCGGGCTTACCATCTGGGCAACAAACGGGTAGAGCAACCCCGCCCCGATAGGAATGGTCACCGTGTTGTAGCCGAATGCCCAGAAAAGGTTCTGCTTGATAAGGCGCAGTGTCTGTCGCCCCACCTGCAGGGCGGCGACCACGTCCATAAGGTCGTCCTTAACCAGGATGACGTGCCCGGTCTCCTTGGCAACGTCGGTGCCCGAGCCGATGGCGATACCGACATCGGCCTGCGCCAGGGCCGGGGCATCGTTGATGCCGTCGCCCACCATCGCCACCCTCAGTCCCTCGGCCTGGAGCTTTTTCACCTCGTTGGCCTTATCTTCCGGCAGGACTTCGGCCAGCACCCGGTCAATACCCACCTGCCGGGCGATGGCTTCGGCGGTGCGGCGGTTATCGCCGGTTATCATCGCCACCTGGATGCCCATACGGTGCAGCTCTTCGACGGCCCTGGCCGAGGTTTCCTTGAGAGTATCAGCCACCGCGACGATACCGGCGGGTTTCCCCCCGACGGCGACGAACATCGCCGTCTTTCCCTCGTGTTCGAGACGTTCGGCTTCTCCGACAAGCTTGTCCAGGCTAACGTTGCGGTCGGCCATAAGCTTACGGTTCCCCAGCAGGATGGTCCGGCCGTCAAGCTGGACCTCGACGCCCTGCCCCGGGATGGCGTTAAAGCCGGCGGCGTCGGCCAGTTCCAGGCCGCGCTCACGCGCCCCGCTGACGATGGCCTCGCCCAGCGGATGCTCGGAATTCTTCTCGGCAACCGCCGCCAGCCGCAGCACCTCGTTTTCCGCCAGTTCACCGGCGGTGATAACGTCGGTGACCGAAGGTTCGCCTTTTGTCAGGGTGCCAGTCTTATCGAAGATGATTGCCTGAAGCCGCGCCGTACCTTCCATGGCGTCAGCGCCCTTGAAAAGTATACCGTACTCGGCGGCCTTGCCGCTGCCCGCCATGATGGCGCTGGGCGTCGCCAGGCCCACCGCGCACGGGCAAGAAATAACCAGCACCGTGACCGAGGTTAGCAGAGCGAAACCAAAAACCCCCAGGCCGGTGAGCGTATAGGGCGTCAGGATGAGACGGCTCTCGGGGACAAACCACAGGCCGTAGCCCGCGAAGAACCAGAACAGGAACACGATAAGCGCCACCATATGGACGCCCAGGATGAAGTGGCCCGCCACTTTGTCGGCAAGCTTCTGGATGGGGGCTTTGGTGGTCTGGGCGTCCTCAACGAGCTTGATAATCTGGGCTAAGGCGGTATCCTTGCCGACGCGCGTCGCCTGGAACTTGAAGGCGCCGGTCTTATTGATGGTGCCACCGATGACATCGTCACCGGTCTTTTTTTCCACCGGGATGCTTTCGCCGGTAATCATGGACTGGTCAACCGAGGAGTAGCCGTCGGTGACTCGACCATCCACCGGGATGGCTTCGCCGGGGCGTACCAGCAGGATGTCGCCAATCTGGACTTCCTCGGCGGGGATGTCGGTTTCCTGGCCATCGCGCAGCACCTTCGCCCGTTTCGGCTGGAGCTTCATCAGGCGGCGGATGGCCTGGGAGGTGCGTCCCCGGGTAATGGCCTCGAGGTAGCGCCCTAAAATTATAAATGCCGTCAGCATGGCGGCGGCTTCATAAAAAGTGACATCCTTGCCGCCGAACCCGGCTTCCGGCCAGAAAGTGTTGATGACCGCGATGCCGTAGGCGGCGCCGATACCGGTGGCATAGAGCAGGTTCATATCGGTGAGCCCGCGCTTGAGACCGTTCCAGCTGTTAACGAAAAACTGCCGTCCCGGTCCGAAGACGATAGGCGTAGTGAGTATGAACAACACCACCTTCATATTGTCATTCAGCCAGACGGGCAGTAGGTCGGGGAACCAGTAAGGCTGAAACATGCCGAGCATCACCAGCACGCCCAGGGTGCCCGAGATGATGAGATTGTTGCGCTGCCGTTTGATATCGCGGTCGCGCGCCTCTTTCTCCCGGTCGAGGGCTTCCGCCCCCTCGGAGCGCTCGACGGCCTCGTAACCGACCTCCCGGATGGTCTTGATGATTTCGCCGATGGACGTTATTTGCGGCTCATACTCGACGCGGGCGCTGCTTGAGGCGAGGTTGGCTACCACCCGGTAGACGCCGGGCAGCTCGCTCACCGCTTTCTGCACGTGGTCAACGCAGGAGGCGCAGGTCATGCCGGTGACCTGCAGGTTGGCGGTGTTCAGTATTACCTCATAGCCTATCTCGTCCACCGCCTTCTTTATCGTGCTGAGGGACGTCTCGGCCGGGTCGTACTCCACCGACGCCTTACCGGTCGCCAGGTTGACCACCGTACCCTTCACGCCGCGCGTGTCTTTCAAGGCTTTCTCAACGTGGCCGACACAGGCCGCGCACGTCATGCCGCCGATGGACAGCGTGGTCTTTTTCATGTGCTTATCCTCTGTCACTCAAGACCTCCATAATATCTGCTATCCTAAGTTAATCACAGAACCTGTTTCCAAGTATAGACCATCAGGTAAACAGGCTCCTGAGTGATGCTCTCAGATAATGCCCTATGCCCCCTCTGGGCTACCTAAACTAACTTTACATCATCATAACCGCCCGGTCAAGTCCTCCGGGATATGCCGGCCTTGACACCGACCGAGAGATGCTCCATAATAGATGCTGATGCCCCCATAGGGCATTAACCGATGCTGGAGGACCATCATGCCTTCATATTTGAATGATAAGGAAAAACTCCTGCTCCGCCTGCGCAAGATGGAAGGGCAGCTCAAGGGCATCCAGAAGATGGTGGAGGAGGACAAATACTGCGTTGACGTGCTCAACCAGATTTCTTCCATCATCGCCGCGGCGCAGAAAGTGGCCGCCATCATTCTGAAAGATCACGTCCAGGGCTGCGTTAAAGAGGCGCTTACCCGCGACGACCACAGCGACGAGTATATCAACGAACTGGTAGAGGTGGTGGAAAGATACACCCGAAAATAGCCGGCGAACGACACCGGCAAAAGGTACAACAGGAGGTCATAAACATGGGGCTTTTCGGATTTGGCAAGAAAAAAACGGGGAAACACGAGCACGGGCACGAACATGGACACGAGCACGAACACGAGCATGAAGCCGCCGGAGCGCAAAAGGTGAAGGACGTAGTCTGCGGTATGATGATTGACCCCGCCACCGCCGCCGGCAAGTCGGAATATCAGGGCAAAACCTATTATTTCTGCTCGCCAGGATGCAAGAAATCGTTCGACGCCGACCCCGCCAAATACGTTAAGACCGCCTGATTTACGTAAAAGCAGCGGTTAGAAAAATCAAAACGGCTTTAAGCCGGGAATGATTACGTGCGTATTTTAGTCGTAGACGACGACCCCGAAATAATCGGCCTCCTGCGCCGGGGGCTGGCGTATGAGGGTTACGAGGTGGTGACCGCCCAGAGCGGCACGGAGGCGCTGGCTAAAGCCCGCGAGCGCGAGCCTGACCTGGTCATCCTAGACGTTATGATGGCCGGCACCAGCGGCCTTGAGGTCGCCAGGCGGCTGCGCCAGGGCGGCGACGTGCCAATTCTCATGCTCACCGCCAGGGGCACCGTTCCCGACATCGTCGCCGGTCTTGAGAGCGGCGCCGACGACTACCTGGTCAAACCATTCGCCTTCGACGAGCTTCTGGCCCGGGTCAAAGCGCAGCTCCGGCGGCGCAAGCCGCGCGAGGGAGAGACGCTCAGATTCGGCGACCTCTCGCTCGACACCGCTACCCGGGAAGTTAGACGCGGTGGCGACACGATTACGCTGACCGCCCAGGAGTTCGACCTGCTGGAACTGTTCATGCGCAACCCACGGCAGGTACTCAAACGTGACCGCATTTACGAGCGGGTCTGGGGTTACGATTTTGCCGGCGAGTCCAACGTCATCGAGGTATATATCCGCTACCTGCGTACCAAGCTGGAGGCGGGTGACCGCCCCCGGCTGATTTGGACCGTCCGCGGCGTCGGCTACGTGCTGAAGGAGTCCTGATGCCCATCCGCTGGCGGCTGACGCTGTGGTTTTCCCTCATTCTTTTCGCCATCCTGGCCTTTTCCGGAGTGGTGCTTTACGCCCTCCTTGGAAACTATCTCAACAGCGCCGTGGACAACAACCTCAGGGCTTACACCGCCCGCGTTCACGGCATGTTCCTGATGGACAACGACCCGCAGGCAATGGACTTCAACATGATACATTCGCGCCTGCCGCCGGTGAACGAATTTGCTTCCCCGGGCATATACATCCAGATTATTGACGCCGGCGGTAACGTGGTGGTGAAGTCGGATAATCTCGGCCCCCAGGTGCTTCCGGTAAGCCCGTCCCTGATAGAAAGAAGCCTCGCGGGCGATGCCGCTCTCGGCACGGTGGCGGCCGGCGACGGCATCAGGGTACGCATCATGGTCACGCCGCTATTCCTTAAAGACCAGACCCTGCTCCTGGAGATTGCCCAGTCATTGAAACCCATCGAAGACACCATGCGCAACGTCAGGCTGGCGCTTCTATCAGGCGTGTCGCTCGCTCTGCTGCTGGCGGTGCTGCTGGGAGCTTTCCTGGTGCGGCGGGCACTGGCCCCGGTCGAACAGATAACCCGGACGGCGAACAGCATCGAAGTAAGCTCCGACCTTGGCCGGCGCGTCGGCTATACCGGCCCGGCGGACGAAGTTGGCCGCCTGGCCACGACCTTCGACCGCATGATTGAACGCCTTCACCACTTTTTTGAGTCCCAGAAAGACTTTGTCGCCGATGCCTCGCACGAGCTGAGAACGCCCCTGACTGTCATCCGGGGCAATGTTGACCTTCTGGAACGGAATATGAGCGAACCGGACCGCCGCGAGTCGCTCCGGGCAATCAAGGCCGAAGCCGACCGCATGTCCGGTATCGTCAGCGACCTGCTCCTGCTCGCCGAGATTGAAGCCGGCCAGGCAGAAACCCAAGAAAAGGTCGCGCTGAAACGACTGGCGCTGGAGGAAATTGAACGCGCGCAAACCATCGCCGCCGGTCGCAAAATCATAACCGGGCGGCTGGAAACCATCTACGTAAAGGGTGACGGCTACCGTCTCAAACAGCTTCTGGACAACCTGGTGAGCAACGCCATCAAGTACACCCCGGAGAGCGGCTCCATCACCATTTCCCTGTTCCGGGACGGTGAGTGGGCGCGGCTGGAAGTGAGCGATACCGGCACCGGCATACCGCCGGAGCACCTGCCGAGGGTTTTCGACCGCTTTTACCGGGTGGACAAGGCGCGCTCCCGCGCCGGCGGCGGCACCGGGCTGGGGCTGGCAATCGTCAAAGAAATCGCCGAGCGTCACGGCGGCAAGGTCACCGTCGAAAGCGAGCCGGGCAAGGGCAGCACCTTCACGGTGTGGCTGAGGATTTAAGCCAGCATTTCCCCCAGCTTGCGGGCGTTGGCAATCGCCGCCCCGCCGACGTCATTATTGAAATAGGCGTAAACCACACCCACCCCGAGTCCCCTGATTTTGTCTGCCCACCTTGCCAGTTCACGGTCAGAATAGCGGCTCGAATAAAGCTCACGGCTGCAAAATGACATTATTTTGTAACTTCCAGCGGGTAGAATTTTATGATTATTAAACACCCCTTCTGCTAACCTGAGACACGGCAAACTATTTAAGGACAGGTATGCTACTATTCGATGTACTGGACCGGGAGGTGAAAAGTGGCTAAAGCATTCTGGAAGGGCGCTATCAGCTTCGGCATGGTCAGCATCCCGGTGAAGATGTACGTTGCCACCCAGAGCCACGCGATGGGTTTTCACCTGCTCCACAAAAAATGCCTCACCCGGCCAAAGCAGGTGCTGCGCTGCGAGCAGGACGACGAGTACTTCGGCATAAAGGAGACGGTCAGAGGTTACGAATACCGCAAAGGCCGCTACGTAGTGCTGCGGGAGAGCGATTTTGAAAAAGTGCCGGTGCGGACGACCCATGTCATTGATATTCTGAACTTCGTCAAAGAAGAGGAGATTGACCCCACCTATTTCTACGGTAGCCATTACCTGGAACCCGAGGAGTTCGCGGTCAAGCCCTATTGTCTGCTCCGGGAGTCCCTGCGCAAGGCCGGGCGCGTCGGGGTGGCCAAGGTATCTTTCCAGAAACGGGAGCACCTGTGCTGCCTGCGGCCGCATGACCGGCTGCTCGCCCTGCACACCATCCACTACCAGGACGAGGTCTTATCGCCTTCCGAAATCAACGTCCCCGAGGCCGAAATCAGCGCCGCCGAGCTTAAAGTCGCCGGTTCGCTGATTGGCGTGATGACCGCCGATTTTCAGCCTCAGCAATACGAGGACAGCTACCGGAAAGCGCTTGAAAAAATTATCAGGGCGAAGGTCCAGGGCGAAGAGATTAAGGCCACCCCCGAGCCGGAAATCGAGGAAATCCCCGACCTGATGGCGGCGTTGCGGGCCAGCATCGAGGCAGCCGGCAAAGAACCCGCCGCCCGAAGACGCTAGCGGCACTTATAATCCAATTCCAATCATCCCCTAATACTGCGTTAAGCCTGGTCTGGTCTAATAGTATGTGGCAATTTGTTTTTACGAGACCGACCAGGAGTAGAAACGTGAAGGAAAATATCGCCCGGCTCGGGATTTGTATTACCCTGGCATTAATTTTATCAGCAGCCCTTATGACCTCGCCGGCAATGGGGGCGCAGGATGCACTCACCATCAAGAGCATGAAAGTCTCGGTATGGCCGGAATACGATGACCCCCGCATACTGGTGACATATCAGGGTGAGTTCAACGACGGCACGCTGTTCCCCCGGACGGTGAAATTCCCCATGCCGACCGGCTCGGAAATCGCCCAGGTCTGCGCCCTGCGGCCACCTAACAACGAGCACCTTTGCCAGCTCTACGACACTCTCGCCGAGCCAGACCAGATTGCCGTATCCTATAACCTGCCCATCCCCACCTACTACCTGGAATACTACTGGGACGGGATTTCAAGCCAGCCGGACAAGGCATTCACTTTCAGCTACACCTCTCCGTACGCTATCGAGAACCTGGAGATTGAGGTGCAGCAGCCGCTCCGGGCGACCGACTTCAAGCTGGCCCAGCCTTATCTCTCCGCCGCTTCGGACAGCCGGGGCATGAAGTACTACCGCTACGTGTTCAACGACGTCGCCCCGGGACAGCCGGTCAGCATTGAAGCCTCCTACACCAAACCGGACAACAAACCCTCGGTAGCCAAGACGACAGGCGGCCAGACCGGCGGGGCGACCGGCAGCAACCCCTACGGCGTCATCGGCATCGGCACCGCCCTGCTGGCGGCAGCCGTTATCGGTTTTGTGCTACTCCGGAGAAAACCCGCGC
>QZJL01000070.1 GCA_003599745.1 Dehalococcoidia bacterium
TTGACGAATGCCCAGTTAACGGCGGGAATAGCGGTAACATTCGCCGATGCCCCCACCGGGTAGGTGTGAGTGCCCACCGACGGGGTTACCGAGCCGCTGCCGCTCACTGCGATAGTAAGGTCAGCCTGGCTGAAGTTAGCAGTGATGGAATAGTCGCCGTTCATCAGGATGGTGGTGTTTGCCGAGCTGGCATTGGCGATGGTGCTAGTGTCACCTGTCCAGCTATCGAACTCCCAGCCTGATGCGGGCGCGGCGGTAATGTTAACCGATGTGCCAACCGGATAGGTGTGGTCGCCCAATTCAGGCGTGACATTGCCACTGCCGCTAACTGCCATCGTTAAAGCACCGGCTATTCGGTTAAAGTTGGCAGTGATGGTATAGTCATCGTTCATTGTGATGGTAGTATTAGCCGAGTTAACGTCGGCTACCGTGCTTATATCACCCGTCCAGTTGACGAACGCCCAGTTAATGGCGGGGATAGCGGTGACATTCGCCGATGCCCCCACCGGGTAGGTGTGAGTGCCCACCGATGGGGTGACTGAGCCGCTGCCGTTCACTGCGATAGTAAGGTCAGCCTGGCTGAAGTTAGCCCTGATTGAATAATCGCCGTTCATCAAGATGGTAGTGTTTGCCGAGCTGGCATTGGCGATGGTGCTGATGTCACCTGTCCAGCTATCGAACTCCCAGCCTGATGCGGGCGCGGCGGTAATGTTAACCGATGTGCCAACCGGATAAGTATGGCTGCCTAATTCCGGAGTGACATTGCCGCTGCCGCTTATTGCTATGTTCAGGGTGGCCTGGCTGAAATTGGCAGTGATGGTATAGTCGCCATTCATGGTTATGGTGGTATTGTCCGAGTTGACGTTGGCTACCGTGCCCACGTTACCCGTCCAGGTATCGAATTCCCAGTCGGACGCGGGAGTGGCGCTGATGGAGACTGCTGTACCAGCTGCATAGTGGTGTGTGCCCACCAATGGCGTTACATTACCGCTGCCGCTGACGGCCATAGTGAGACTGTAAATAATAGGTAACGTGGTGAAGGAAGCGGTGCTTTCTGCCCAGCTTCCTCCGGCGGAGTTAGCGGCGTAGGTGCGGTAATAATAGGGCGTGTTGGCGGTGAGGCCCGAGATGTCGGTGTAGAAAGCTCCGGCAGCTTTCGTTCCGAGATTAACATCATTCGCCCAGCTTGTGGGTGTCGTGCCACCATCGCTGGCGCCCCAGTAAATGTGTACCGTCGGGTTTTCGCCACCGGTCGAGGTCAGGTTGCCGTTAAGCTTAGCTGCGGTCTGGGTTACACTGCTTGCACCTGAGGCGTTGCTAACCTGGGGAGCGGTGATTGAGGAACCGTAGATGTAGCGGATGCCGGCGATGTCATCGGAGTGGAGGCTTCGCTTGGTTCCGGTATAGGCATAGTACATCACTTTGTCACTACCGCTGCTCAGGTCACTCAGGTTCAGAAAATGCCCGAACTCATGGAGGGCAACGGTCTGAATGTCATACTGTCCGGAGGTGCTCCAGTTGTAGTTATCATTAAACTCCATATCATTTTCGACTATTTCGTAGGTACCCTGGTAGAACCAGGTAGTCGTTACCGCCAAGGCGCCGCTGGTCACGTCCGTTCCCCAGATGACCTCGTTAACCCCGTTATACGTCTGAACATTCGTGGTTGAAGTTGGTCCGGCATAACTGAAGGAAAAGCGGGCGGCAGCAGCGTTCCAGGTTGCCGCCGCCGCCTGGACGGCAGCACCTTCTCCGGTGGTATCGCCGGTGTTTTCATTTATCCAGTAGCTGACCGTCGGCCAGCTGCCCGGCCACCTGTAACCGGAGAACGTATATTTGGAGGTTATAGACTCCATAGGCAGTTCCAGATCCTGCTCGGTCAAGTTTATGCCTTCGAGTACCAGGTTCACCCGTTCTTTGAACTGGGCTACCCCCAGGGTACCGATTTTGTCCTCTTCAATCGTATATTTGCCGCGGAAGCCGCCGTACACCTCGAACTGTTCACCGGTCGAGATGCTTAAGACATCGTCTTGAGGAATCTGCTCGGGCGAAAGTCTCTTTAAGAAGACGAAGGTTTGCTCGCCTACCGCAAATTCCGGCTGGTCAGATACCAGCAGTCCCATCCCGTCAGCCTCGCCCCCCTCAAGAATAACCGTAAACCTTTCCCCGCTGGTGGCACCTTTCACTCCGTCATCCACCGAGATAATCACCGAAGTGTAGATGCTGGTGTGCTCGTCATTCCAGTAGCTGATTTTTTCAATAACCGTCCCGGTTACGATGGCATCGGCATTATCAGTCAGCTCATCAAGGCTGGTTTTGGGCCACGTCAGGTTGGTGAATGGCTGATTGCCCGGTGCGAAACTGGTCCTTGCCTGTTCCGTTCCAAACGGGGGAATGTCAGACAAGTCGAGAGTCAGAACGGTACTCTGCCTGGCGGGCCCGTTGTCCACTGGCTGGGCAAAGACGAAGGCGCTCGACTGGGCGATTAGCAGCAGCGCCAGCGCAAATGCCAGTGACGAACCGCAGTTACGTAACAGCTTCACCTTCGGCGCCCCTTTCGCTTATTGTGCGGCGATGGCGTTATTGACCTGCGTGATGAACTCCTGAAGGGGAATACTGCCGACCATACTATCGTTATAGACGGTGAACTTTCCCTGGAATGAGCCGACAACGCGGAAGATGGCATCGCCGTTTTCCAGAAAGATAATCGCGCTCTCGCCCTGAGCAAATCTCGGGGCGTCTTCCACCTGTTGAATCTCACCGTCAAGACTGCCGCCGGGTATCCTGATGATAAGTTCCGGCAGGCTTTCACCTTTAAACGTTTGCCGCACCGAAAACGTTACCAGCGTGTAAATGCTGCCGGTCTCGGTATCCCTCTGGTAAGCGATGCTAACCACCTCACCGAGCACCACCAAATCCGCCTTTTCGGCTAGGTCGTCGATGGTCAACTCCACGACCAAGCCGCTGGTCGTCTGTGTTGGAGCAGGAAGAGGCGGTGGCAGAGAGGGAGAAGGGGAAGGAGTTGCTGTGTCCCTAGCCGAGCTACAGGCGAAAAGCAAAACAAGGAAGCTTGAGCTTATGAGGATTAGCGACGAGTATTTTGTACGCATTTTCCCACCTTATCTAAACGGCAATCTGTCATTACCTCCCTAGCAAGCCACGAACAGGGCTACAGACAGCACAAGAAAGGTCATTAACGTTACCCGGGCTCTCACGTTTTGTCCCTCTAAAAACAGAATCTGACCTGAAGTGTGTGGTGTCTGGCAAATGACTTACGTCCAGAAGCTAACTAAATTATATCACAGTGCCAAGAGAGCAATATGACCGTATCATATACCGCTATTGCGACCCCCCTCTCCTGCAAGCGGCTTCGCCCCGATAACACCCCGTTTTGCGAACCTGTAGCAGATGCAAAAAGAATGAATAATTTGTTTCTCTACGCAGAAAACGGGGAAGGGGCTTAGGGATAAGTTTCAAAGCTAATTTCAATGTGCTATTCCGCTTGACAATGTTTGAGTATTTCTCTTATATTGGCATATCCGATGTTAGGAGGAGGGCACGATGGCTGGTAATGATATACCGTCGGGTGAGGATACTCAAGTCATTGAAGCTTTTAAGCAGAAAAAGAAAATACAGCTAATTCTCTTGATTCCGTTCGCAGTGATTGTCATACTCTTCTTTCTGATAACTCGAGGTGATGTGGATAACATCGGTGGGCTATCTTCTGATGTTCTGCTTCCTCCGATTGTGATACTGATGGTGCTGGGGTTAATATTTTCGTTCTTTAACTGGCGATGCCCAGCCTGTAAAAGTTATTTGGGAAAGACAATAAATCCGAAACATTGCCATAATTGTGGGGTAAAACTCCAGTAATTCCTCAACAAAAAGCCGGCCACCAAAACCGATGGCCGGCCTTATTCTGGCCTAACCTGAGAATTTATTTCTCGGGGTTGCCGTTCCAGGGGCCTTCGGCCACCTTTTTTACCGCGTCCTTAAGCTCATCGGTGATGGCTCCGGGGAAGACCTTGTCCACAATCTCATCGAAGATGTAGGGGTGCCCCGGCGCCGAGATGCCGTTGGGGTCGAACTCGGCCTTCATGCGGTCGAGCCAGACGTCGTAGTTCTGGAGAGCGGGGGCGAAGACGCGCACCGGCGTCACCAGCGAGTAGAAAAAGCCCTGGTTGCCGGTCTCGATGATGATGCGCCCGGCCTCGCTGACCCGCCAGCGCATGAAACGGTCTTCCAGCCCAGGCTTGTGCTCGGCCTTGTCGCCGCGGTCCATCTGGGCGGCATCCGGCCAGGCGTGCAGCTCCGAGTAGTAAAGCCGTCCCATGTTGTAGGCCATGTACCAGGGGGTGTCGCCCTTGGGGTCGAGAAAGTCGGCGGTGTACTCTTTTTCGGTTTCGCGCTTGCGCCAGCGCTCGCCCATTTCCCGGATGGCCTTCATCGTTTCCATGCCGGTGTCGCAGTCGCCGAACATGCCGGTAGGCTGCCACATACCCAGCGAGTTGACGGCGAAGAACGAAGCCTCGTCCACCTGTCTTGCCTTGAGCAGCTTGCCGTTATTCTCATTCACGATGTCCATCAGCACCCGCTCTTCGTACTCCAGTTCGGCCTGCCCCGAACGCCCGACCAGCAGCACCCGCAGAATGCGGCGTCCCGATACCTCTTCCCTGGTCTGTGGCTCCCAGAGTTCCCAGAAACGGTTGCGGTAGGCCAGGTCGCCGCGCGTGCGGGCGATATCCCGCCAGAACGAGGGCACGCGGTTGACGATGAAGCCGATGCGGGCGCGGGCAATCTCGTCGAGGGCTTTTTCCACATCCGCCTCGTTACTGAAGCTGAAGTTATACCACTTCTCGCGGTCTTCGGGCAACTTGACGCAACTGTCGTAGCTGATGCCCTCCGGCTCCAGCTTGCGGGGCGGGTAAGGGTAGAGCTTGGTGGACATCTTGGTGACGATGCCCATTGCGCCGCCCCAGCCGGTGATGCCGTGAAGCAGGCCGGAGAGGTTGGGGCCGGGGCCGTCCTGCCAGAACCATGAGTCGTCGCCGGCGACCAGCGAGCCGAAGCGGTAAATCTCGCCCTCGGGCGAGACCCACTCGATGCCGTTCCAGCGGCGCTGGGCGGCGTAGGTGATACGGTAGTTGAAAAGCCCCATGCCGTTGACCAGGCTGTTGGCGAGCACCGACGTGCCGCCGCCGCCGCCGGGCACACAGCCGATGAGGCCGCGCTTTAAAGTGTCGCCGTGCATCTGGGCGAAATAGACCGCCGGTTCCAGCACGACATACATGTTTTTCTCGTCGAGCCACATGTGGTTCATGCGTTTTAAATCAATGAACAGGAAGTCATCGCGGAAGTTGGGGCCGCCGAAGGCCATGCCGTAGCTGGACATCGGAGTGAAGGGGATTTTATAAAGATTGCAGACCTTGACGATACGGGCGACCTGCTCGGTGTTTTCCGGCATGATGACCGCCGCCGGTGCCCGCGAAATCTCATTGAACAAGAAAATCTGGCGGTCGAAGCCCCGCCCCACGTACGCCGAGCAGAGCACCGGGTCGGTACTCAGGTATTCCGGGCCGACGACACTCTCCAGCGCGCGGCAAGCCTCTTCGCTGATGTTCTTGAAAACTTCCTGTCCTATCATTTATATATCCTCCAGCATCAGGCAACTACTTGATGACTTAAGTCCTCCGCGACATCGCCGCTTGTCTTAGGGCAATCATTGAAATCCTCAGATGGCCTTAGCCATCAGTTCGGTGATATCGAACACTTTCAGCTCATTTCCCGCCCCGCTAAAGGCCGACTTGCAGGCCGGGCAGGCGCTAGCCACCGCTTCGACCCCGGCGTGGGCGGCCTCCCGCATGCGCTCGGCAGCCGTCCAGCGGGCGAGGTCGGGATAGGCTTCCGGCACACCGGCGTCAGAGCCGCAGCAAAAGGCGTTTTCGTGGTGGCGCACCATCTCGGTAAGCTCGATGCCCTTGATGGCCCGCAGCAGGTTGCGCGGCGGCTCGTAGATGCCGTGAACGCCGCGCCGCAGGATTTTCGGCGGCTCGTAAACGCCCCACTTGCCACGCTTGCCCGCCCAAGGCAGCCACGGCTCGCTCATGCGCCCCAGGTTACAGGGATCGTGATAGGTGATTTTCAGGTCAACCCTGTTCTTGAGCTTTAGCTTGCCTTCCTTAAGCCACTGGTCGGCAAGCTCGGTGATGTGTTTTACGTCGAAGCCAAGCTCTGAGGTGGGGAAGTTAAGCATCTTGGGATAGTCAACCTTGAACGTCTTGTAGCACTCGGCGCAGGAGAAGACGACCGTTTTAGCGCCGCTCTTACGGATGAGATTCAAGTTTTCCTGTGCGATTTTCTTCGCCCTGGCGAGCTGGCCAGTGATGAAAACGAAGTGGCCGCAGCACGGCTCGTTCTCCAGCAGCCGGAAGGGCGCATCCGCCGCCGCCATGATTTTGGCGGTGGACTGGCTGATGGCCCGGTCGGCAAAGGCCCCCCGGCAACCGGCGAAGTAGATGGTGTCGGCGCTGGCGCTGGTCTTAATGCTTTTTGGCAGCCATTTGTTCCGGTCGATCTGGGGCTTGCCGAAGCGGTTGCCGCTATCCATAATGCAATTGGTGACCCCGGCGTGCTCGGGCGGGGCAAAGCCCTTTTCCACCATGCGCACCCGTAGCGACTCCAGCATCATCTGGAACTCGAAATCGAGGTTGCGCTTGCCGGCGACGTCGCAGCTCCCGCACAGCAGGTCGCGGAAGACCACGTCCCGCAGCGTTGGCGAGGCGTAGTCCAGTTTGCCTCGCAGCAGGTGGTCAACGATGTCGCACTTGCCGGCGATGCCGAAAGCGTCGAAACCCTGGTTCTGCCATGATGGGCACCGCCAGGAAAAATCAATTCCCTGAATGTAGTTGTAGTCTATCCAGCGGCCATGCCCCTGGGCCGGCCAGTGACGGGCGTCATACTGATAATCATCGAGGTTAAGTCCCAGCTCCAGCTTCTCTTCTGACACTTTTTTCTCCTCCCGCTTAAAAACAGAGGTTGCCCGGGTTTAGTATGCCGTTCGGGTCGAAATGCTTTTTGAACCGCCGCAGCAGCGCCGCGTACTCGCCGTACTTCTGATAGACCAGGTCGGCGACGATGGGATAGGGGCGGGTGACGTAAGCGCCCTTCGCCATCACCGATGAGGTTGCCTGGCGGCGCAGCTCGCGGATAACCGTCTTTTCGGCGGCGTCTTCGGGGTCGTAGAAGAAGCTGAATTCCGCCTGGCAGGCATGACCGTCCTGCACCGGCTGGATATAGACCCCGATGTCGCTGGTGGGATACTGGAAGCCAGCGGCCACGGCGTCCACCTCCGGCGGATACCAGACCATGCGTTCCAGCGTGGTCATGAACTGGAGGTCTTCGCAGCCGCCCCGGTAGGCGTGCTTCCAGTAGGTTCTATCTTTGGGCCAGGGCTTGCGCAGCATATCCGGCAGGACTTTTTCGGCGGCGGCTACGCCCGGCAGCGTTTCCCAGAGGTCGAGGCTGCGGAAGGTGTTCGACATCATCTGGCGCAGAGCATCGGCCTGGTAGGCCATCTTCTCTTCGGGACGGCGGGCAAGCGCCCGCTGCACCAGTATAAGCGTCCATGAAGGCAGCGCCGCCCTCAGGCGCGGCAGCTGGTCGGGGCCGGTCGCCAGTATAGCCGCCAGGTTCACGTCATTCAAAATCAGACACTCATTACAAATGCCCGCTCGCAGTATCTGGTAGGCCGGCTCGGCCAGTTCTTCAAGGTTGGTGGCCGGTATGAAAAAAACCTTGCTCATCGCCGGTTTATCTTCGATTTCCACCACGCCCCAGGTGACCACGCCGATTGTCCCCTGAGCGCCGTAGAGAAAGGTGTCGTAGCTCATCGGGCCGGGACCGGTCGGCAGCACGCCGTCGGCCAGGTTCTGGCCGTGACGGAAACTGCCCACGCCGGCGGAGCCGGTGACGAAAAGCTCGCCGTTGCCCCAGACGACCTGCATCGAGAGCAGCGGCTCGGCCATCTCGTGGTTCTGCATCACCGGGTGTTCTCTTTCGAGGTAGTCCATAATGACCGAGCGGGAGGCGTGGGGCAATAAAGGAATAATGGGCGTAAAGCCTTTGGCCTCTAACTCCTGGGAAAATTGCTCCCAGGTGACGCCGACCTGAAGGTGGGCGCACATCGAAGCGGGGACAATCTCCTGGATGCGGTCCATGCCGCCGAGGTCAAGGACGACACCGCCCTCTTTGGGCACCGCGCCGCCGTGAAAATGGACACCGGAGGTCTGGGGGACAATTCCGATTCTAAGCTCGTTGGCAAGCTGGACGATTTGCTGGGCCTGGGACACCGTGCGGGGGCGTACTACACAAACAAACTGCCCCGGGGCTTCGGTTGAGTGGTCGCGGCCAAAGGGCGCCATTTTCTCCGGGCTGGCGAGCACCCGGTCTTGCCCGACTATCTCGCTGAGACGCTCTGTTAACGACATACGACCTCCCGAAAAACACCTTATTGACCGGCTCGGAGAGTGGCAAAGCCCACCGGCGTAAATTGATAAGGAACTTCCCTAACATGATAGTCAAGCACAGGCCAAGAGCATTTTACGCCAGTTGCCCTCAGATGTCAATGAATTCTCAGTGGCGGGCGTGAGGAAGTTACTTATCTTTTTCGTCTCTTTCCGATGCCCGCTCCCTCAGCCAGCGTTTCAACTCATCGAGCGCCGGCGGCGCGACGTATATCACCTGAATATCCTTGGCGAACTGGAGCTGGTGCCCCTCGCGCATAAAAAGGATACCGGCTTCTCCTGCGCCGAGTGTCTCGTCAATGCGCTTCGCCAGGTGTTCGTTGCGTTTTTTACCGGTTTCCTGGTAATACTTGAGCACCGCGCTCAGGGCGGCTTCACTCTGCAGGCCGACATTGAGACATCGGCTCCAGTCTATGAACTCGCCGAGCAGCGCCTCGTCTTCGATGGCTTCCAGCATTGCGCCCCGGCCAAACTGCTCGCTGATAATGGCAGCGCTTTTGGGATTCAGCAGCCCGGCGGTTTTAACTCCGGCCTCACCGCCTTCGGCGATAAACTCGTGGTAGATTTTCCTGATGACGCCCAGTTTCAGCTCCAGGCCGGCGAGTTGTTCGCCCACCTGCGCCCAGTACTTTTCAAAGTGCCCGGCATATTCCGTGTCTCCCTCCGGCGAAATCGCCGCCAGGGGTATGAAATAGAGCTTCCGCCGACCGGCAAACTGGCCGGCTTCGGGCTTTTCGAGCTTACCCAGTTCTTCGGGCATGGGTACCTCCTTTATGATCAGTGGAGTGATACTGAACTTACGGCGACTGGCCCGCGCCGCGAATAGGCTAACCGAGATGTCGCGAATGTCCGTTACGGATTTATTATAGGATAACTCAGAAAAAGTGTTGACAGCAAGTTTCAGAGTGTGTTAGACTTTGAAGTTGCGTTCTTCCGCTATAGGACAGACGAGTCGTTGTTGACTATGGCTGCGAATGGATGAGCAAAAGCTCATCCATTTACATTGTGAGGGACAAAAGGAGCTAGTGTTGCCGACCATAAACCAGCTGGTACGCAAAGGGCGTAAGCCGATGGCGAAAAAGATAAAGGCGCCGGCGCTTCGCTTTACCTTTAACGCCCTAAAAAACCGCACCAGCGAAGGCGAGGGGTCTCCCCAGAAGCGGGGGGTATGCCTCCAGGTGAAGACGACCACGCCCAAGAAACCGAACTCGGCGCTGCGCAAAATTGCCCGCGTCCGGCTGACCAATCATATGGAAGTGACCGCCTATATCCCCGGGGAGGGCCATGAGCTTCAGGAACACTCCGTGGTGCTGATTCGGGGCGGCAGGGTCAAAGACCTGCCCGGCGTGCGCTACCACATCATCCGGGGTGCGCTGGACTCAAGCGGCGTGCAGAACCGCAAACAGGGGCGCTCGAAGTACGGCGCTAAAGTGCCAAAAGCGGCCGCCGGGGCCTAAATCGTCCCCGGTGCGCCATTTCTGCTTTTTTCTGGAGTTTTTGAGGAGGAAGAATGCCAAGACGAGCACGGGTGAACAAGCGGCGGACGCTGCCTGACGCCAGGTACAACAGCCCGCTCGTGGCGATATTTATCAACCGCCTTATGGTCCGGGGGCAGAAAAATACCGCCGAGGGCATCGTATATGATGCCCTCGACATCCTGGAGCAGCAGGAGCACAAGTCCGGCCTTTCGGTTCTGGAACAGGCGTTCAAAAACGCCACCCCCCTGCTTCAGGTTAAGCCCCGCCGGGTAGGCGGCGCGACCTACCAGGTGCCGGTGGAAGTGCCCCAGGCGCGCGGCCTGTCGCTGGCGATGCGCTGGATTTTGCAGGCCAGCCGGGCGCGCACCGGCAAGAGCATGGCCGAGAGGCTGGCCTCCGAGCTGGCCGACGCATCCAAGGGGACGGGAACAACCATCAAAAAGCGAGAGGATACCCACAAGATGGCCGAGGCCAACCGGGCCTTCGCCCATTACCGGTGGTAAGAATAAGAGGTTAAATTTAACGTTAGCATGGCAAAAAGTCCGTTAGAAGTAAAACCCAGAGCCGGGGACGTTACCGTGTCCAGAAGTTATCCATTAGAGAAAATCAGAAATATCGCCATCATCGCCCACATTGACGCCGGGAAGACCACGGTCACCGAGCGCATCCTCTATTACACCGGGCGCACCTACAAGCTGGGTGAGGTCCACGAAGGCACGGCGGTGATGGACTGGATGGAGCAGGAAAAAGCCCGCGGTATCACCATTACCGCCGCCGCGACCACCTGCTACTGGCGCGAGCAGCGCATCAACATCATTGACACCCCGGGGCACATTGATTTTACCGCCGAGGTTGAAAGGTGCCTGCGGGTGCTCGACGGCGGGGTGGTGGTCTTCGATGCCGTGAGCGGCGTCGAGGCTCAGTCGGAAGCCGTCTGGCGGCAGGCCGACCGCTATCAGGTACCCCGCATCTGCTTCATTAACAAGATGGACCGGGTGGGCGCCGACTTCCAGTGGAGCGTCTCCATGATTAAAAAGCGGCTTGGCGCCAACCCCATCCCCATCCAGCTCCCCCTCGGCAGCGAGACCGAGTATTACGGCCTGGTTGACCTGGTGGAGAAGCGGGCATGGCGCTTTTCCGACGAGGCCGACGCGCCCCGGGAGGAAATTCCCATCCCTGAAGATGCCCGTACCGCCTGCGCCGAGTACCGCCAGTCGCTGGTGGAGAAAGCCGCCGAATTCGATGACGACATACTGCTCACCTACCTCGACGGCAAAGAACCCGGCGCCGAAGACCTTAAACGGGTCATCAGGAGCGCGACCATCGCCAATAAAGTCGTCCCGGTGCTCTGCGGCTCGGCGCTGCGCAACAAAGGCGTTCACACCCTGCTCGACGCCGTGGTTGATTACCTGCCTTCCCCGCTGGACGTCCCGCCGGTAAAAGCGGTTGACGCCAAAAAGGACACCGAAGTCATCCTTCCGCCGAGCGACGAAGCGCCTTTTGCCGCGCTGGCCTTCAAGGTTGTCACCGACCCCTTCGTGGGACGGCTGGTCTATCTCAGGATTTATTCGGGGAAAATCAAGGCCGGCGCCGAGGTCTATAACGCCAGCCGGGGTAAGCGCGAGCGCATTGGCCGGCTGCTCCTGATGCACGCCAACCACCGCGAGGACATTACCGATGCCGATACCGGCGCCATCGTCGCAAGCCTGGGGCTTAAAAACACCTTCACCGGCGATACCTTGAGCACCCAGGCGCAGCCCCTGCTCCTGGAATCAATCAAGTTCCCCGACCCGGTGGTCTCCATCGCCGTCGAGCCAAAGAGCCGCACCGACCAGGACCGCATCGGCGAAGCCCTGCAGAAACTGACCGAAGAGGACCCCACCTTCAAGGTGAGCTATAACAAGGAGACCGGACAGACCATCATCTCCGGCATGGGTGAGCTGCACCTGGACGTCATCGTCAGCCGCCTGGTGAGCGAGTTCGGCGTCCAGGCGAATATCGGCAACCCCAGGGTCGCTTACAAGGAGACCGTCACCGCCAAAGTGGAAGCCGAGGGACGCTTCGTCCAGCAGACCGGCGGCCACGGCCAGTATGGTCACGTCTGGATTGAGCTGGAGCCCGGGGAAAAGGGCAGCGGTTTCGAGTTCGTTAACCGCATCCGGGGCGCAACCATACCCCGGAACTTTATTCCGTCGGTGTCCCAGGGTATCAAAGAAGCCATGGAGACCGGCACCGTCGCCGGCTACCCGGTCATTGACATTAAAGCCACCCTATTCGACGGCAGCTACCACGAGGTTGACTCTTCGGAAATGTCTTTCAAGATGGCCGGCATACTGGCCTTCAAGGCGGGCATGGCTAAAGCCCGTCCCATACTGCTGGAGCCGATTATGAAGCTCTCGGTGATTGCTCCCCAGGAGTTTATGGGGGATGTCATCGGCGACCTGAACTCACGGCGGGGGCGTATCGAACTGATTGAGACCCAGGGGGAAATCTGCTCCATCCACTGCCAGATTCCCCTTTCCGAGAGCTTCGGCTACGCCACCAGCCTGCGCTCACTGACCCAGGGCAGGGCTACCCACTCGATGCAGTTCTACCAGTACCAGGAGCTACCCCCGGCGCTCGCCAAAGACGTTCAGACGGCAGGTAAGACCCATGCCTAAACAGAAGATTCGCATACGACTCAAGAGCTACGACCACCGCATTCTCGACCAGGCGGCGGTGCAAATTGCCGAAGCCCTGGAAGCCACCGGCGCGGTCATCAGCGGTCCCATCCCGCTGCCGACCCATATCCAGCGGTTCAGTGTCATCCGCTCGACTTTCATTGATAAAGATTCCCAGGAAGCGTTCGAGATACGCACCCACAAGCGTCTGATTGACATTGTCGAAACCACATCCAAGACAATTGATTCCCTGACCAAGCTCAACATGCCAACCGGGGTCAATATTGACATCAAGCTGTAGGAATAACGAGTGGCAAACATTAACGGACTGATAGGCAAAAAGCTGGGAATGACCCAGATCTTCAAAGAAGACGGCGATGTCGTCGCTCTTACCGTCATCGAGGCCGGGCCGTGCACCGTGACCCAGCTTAAACAGAGCGACAAAGAAGGCTACGGGGCAGCCCAGCTCGGCTTCGGCGAAGCCAGGCGTCTGAACTCCCCCCGGAAAGGTCACCTGAAAAAACTGGGGCAATTTCGGCACCTGCGCGAGTTCCGGGTGGCCGACACCAATGGCATCGAAGTCGGCCAGAAGCTGGACGTAAGTCTCTTCCAGCCGGGCGACCTGGTGAACGTTATCGGCCTGTCTAAGGGTAGAGGCTTTGCCGGTGTGGTAAAACGCCATCATTTCGCTGGCGGCCCAAAAACCCACGGCCAGTCCGACCGACACCGCGCCCCGGGCGCGATCGGCTCGACGACCACGCCCGGCAGGGTCTGGAAGGGGCTGCGCATGGCGGGGCATATGGGCGACGAGCGGGTCACGGCGCAGAATCTCGAAGTCGTCAAGACCGAGCCAGAGCTTAACCGCCTGATGGTCAAGGGCGCGGTGCCCGGTGCCAGGGGCGGACTGTTAATCATCAAGAAATCGAGGGGCAAATAGTGGAAGTCCCGGTTTATAATCTAGCGGGCGAAGTGGTAAAGAACATCGTAATCGGCGATGATGTCTTCGACGTGCCTTTCAACGAGGCGCTGGTGCACCAGGCCATGGTGTGCCAGCAGGCCAACGCCCGTCAGGGCACGGCCAGCGCCAAGACGCGCTCCGAGGTCAGCGGCTCAACCAAGAAACTATTCCGCCAGAAACACACCGGCAACGCCCGGGCGGGCAGCAGCAAATCGCCGCTGCGTCCCGGCGGGGGCATCATCTTTGCGCCCAAGCCGCGCGACTACCGCCAGGCGATGCCGAAAAAGATGCGCCGTCTGGCGCTGCGCTGCCTCCTCTCGGCCAAGGCCAGGGAAGGGTCACTCAAGGTGCTGGAATCGCTGGAGCTTGAGACTGCCAGGACACGCGACATCGTATCAATCCTGAATGCCCTCGGGGTCAGCGATTCCGCCATCATCGCCACCCGTCAAGCTAATGGGAACCTGGCAAAGTCGGCGCGCAACCTGCCCGCCGTTAAAACGATGCCGGTTCATATACTCAACACGCTCGATATGCTGAAGTACCGCAAGCTGCTCATCACCGAAGAAGCGCTGCGCCACAGTGAGCGTCTCTGGGGCAAAAACCCGGCGGAGGGCGAGTAATAATGCACACCTACGACGTCCTGCGCCGCCCGGTAACCACCGAAAAGAGCACCGCGCTCGGCGAAACCGGCAAGTATGTTTTCGAAGTCGCCCGGGGCAGCACCAAGCCCCAGATAGCCGAGGCGGTGGAAAAGGCTTTCAAGGTCAAGGTGACCGGGGTCAACGTGATGACGATGGCCGGTAAGAGCCGCCGGGTAGGCCGGCGAATCGTGCGGGAGTCGGGGTGGCGGAAAGCGGTCGTCACCTTAAAACCCGGCGATAAAATCTCGTTCTTCGAGGGAGTATAAGTGGCACTGAAAGTTTACCGTCCCACTTCACCGGGCCGCAGGGGCATGAGCGGGGCGGACTTCAAAGAAATAACCAAGACCACGCCGGAGAAATCGCTGGTGCGGGCGCGCCAGCAGAAATCCGGGCGCAACAACCAGGGCAGGGTTACGGTACGCCACCGCGGCGGCGGCGCCAAACGCGCCATCCGCGTCATTGATTTCAAGCGGGATAAAATAAACGTGCCGGGCAGAATTGCCGCTATCGAGTATGACCCCAACCGCTCCGCCCGCATCGCGCTGGTATTCTATGCCGATGGCGACAAACGCTATATCCTGGCGCCGCTGGGTATCGAGGTGGGGCAGACGATAGTATCCGGCGAGACCCAGGAAATAAGACCGGGAAACACCTTGCCCTTAAAAGCCATCCCCACCGGCACCCTGATTCATAACATCGAATTAAACCGGGGCAGGGGCGGTCAGCTGGCGCGCAGCGCCGGCAACACCGCCCAGCTCATGAGCAAAGAGGGCGGATTTGCCCTGGTGCGCCTGCCCTCGGGCGAAATGCGGCGCATCAACTTACATTGCATGGCGACCATCGGGCAGATGGGTAACGTCGAACACCAGAACATCAGCCTGGGCAAAGCCGGACGCAGCCGCTGGCGGGGCATCAGGCCGACCGTCAGAGGCTCGGCGATGACGCCGCGCGATCATCCGCACGGCGGCGGCGAAGGCAAGTCGCCCATCGGCCTGCCCGGGCCGAAGACGCCCTGGGGTAAACCAGCGATGGGCTACAAGACCCGCAAGCCAAAACCATCGGATAAAATGATAGTCAAGCGAAGAGGCAAGTAATGTCGAGGTCAACTAAAAAGGGACCGGCTACCGACCCGAAACTGATGAAAAAGGTGGACGCCCTCATCCGTTCCGGACAGAAGGCCATCATCAAGACCTGGGCACGCGCTTCCACCATTACTCCCCAGATGGTGGGACTGACCATCGGCGTGCACGATGGCCGCCGGCACGTGGCGGTCTTCATCACCGAAAATATGGTGGGACATAAACTCGGCGAATTCGCCCCCACACGCACTTTCCGGGGGCACAGTTCGAAGGCGGAAAAGGCGGCAGCTCCGTAGAGGGAACGGCATAAGATATGCAGGTTAAGTCAGTTTTTAAAAATACCGGTATCTCACCGCGCAAGGTACGCCTGGTGGTTAACCTGGTGCGTGGCAAGATGGTGAACGATGCCCTCAGCATCCTCAAATTCACCCCCACGCCCTCGGCCAGGGTGGTAGCCAAGGCGGTGAAGTCGGCGGCGGCCAATGCCGAGAATAATCACCAGCTTCTGGCATCGGATCTTAAAATCGTGCGCATTTCCGCCGACACCGCGCCCACTTTGAAACGGCACCGCGCCCGCTCAAGGGGACGGGTCAGCCCGATACTAAAGCGTTCGAGTCATATTACGGTCATCGTTGACGAGCTGGAGGCCTGATGGGACGCAAAGTTCACCCGCTGGGTTTCAGAATCGGGGTCACCACCGACTGGCAGTCACGCTGGTACGCCGATAAGACCTACGCGGAATTTTTACGTGAAGATTTAAGGCTGCGGCGGGCTATCAATGATAAATACGCCGACGCCGGCATCGCCGGCATTGAGGTGGAAAGACAGGCGAGCGAGGTCACCGTCACCATCCACACCGCCCGGCCCGGCATTGTCATTGGGCGCGGCGGGCAGCGGGTTGACGAAACGCGTACCCAGCTCGAAAAGATGATTGGCAAGAAGATACGCCTGAACATCCGCGAAATCCAGCAGCCTGAACTCAACGCCTACCTCGTGGCTAAAGCGGTGGCCGACCAGCTGGCGCACCGCATCGCCCACCGCCGGGCGATGAAACAGGCGATGTTCCGCACCATGCAGGCCGGAGCCAAAGGCATCAGAATTCGCTGCTCCGGTCGTCTGGGGGGCGCCGAGATTGCCCGCCGGGAGGTTATGCATGAGGGACGAGTGCCGCTACAGACCATACGCGCCGATATTGATTACGGTTTTACCGAAGCCCGCACCACTATGGGGCGCATCGGGGTCAAAGTCTGGCTCTACAAGGGCGATATCCTGCCCGAGCTTGAGGAAGCCGAGGCCGAAGAAGCCCTCGAGGTAGCGGTGAGCGAGGCGCCGGAAGCCGTGACGGAGGGAGCACCGGAAAAGCCGGTAGCCGTGGCGGAAACGACCATCGAAAAAGCCGAAGAGGCCGTCGAAGCCCCGACAGATGAAGCCGCCGAACCGGCTACCAAGAAAAAGGCAACGCCGAGGGCGAAGGCCGCCAAAGCCCCCGAGGCCGAGGCGACTGAAGAAACTCCGGCAAAACCGGCCAGGCGCGTTAAGTCCGCCAAAGCCGAGGTCGAGGCCGCCGAAGAAACTCCGGCAAAACCGGTAAAGCGCGCCAGGGCCGCCAGAGCCGAGGTTGAGACCGCCGGAGAAGCGCCCGCCAAACCGACCAGGCAGACGAAAGCCGTTAAAGCTCAGGAAACCGAGGCCGCCGCTGAGCCTGAGAAGAAAAAGAGGAAGACCACCAGGTCTGCCGAAACCGGCAGTGAACCAGAGGCATAGAGAATGTTACAGCCGAAACGGGTGAAACACCGTAAATCTCATAAAGGGAACCGCAAAGGCGTCGCCGTAGCCGGGAGCACCATCAACTTCGGCGATTACGCCCTCCAGGCGGTAAGCGGGGCATGGGTCACCGCCCGCCAACTTGAAGCCGCCCGCCGCGCTATGACGCGCTACATGCGCCGCGGCGGCAAGGTCTGGATACGGGTCTTCCCTGACAAGCCGGTGACCTCAAAACCCGCTGAGACGCGCATGGGCGGCGGCAAGGGCGCCCCCGAACACTGGGTGGCGGTGGTAAGACGCGGGCGGGTCGTGTTCGAGCTGGGAGGCGTCACCGAGCCGGTCGCCAGGGAAGCGATGCGGCTGGCGGCCCACAAGCTGCCGCTGGAGACTAAATTTATCGCACGGGTCGGGGAGAACGCCAGTGAAGCTTGATGAAGTCAGGGCAATGGGTGAAGGCGAGTTGAAAAAGCAGCTGGAAGATTCCCGCCAGGAACTTTTCAACCTGCGATTCCGGCTGGCTACCAAGCAGCTGGTTAACCACCGCGAGATTCCCCGTGTCAAAAAGAAGATCGCCCGGCTCGAAACCATCATCAGGGAGAAGGCACTGGCTGAAGTCGAGGAAAAGGCATGACCGCAAATATTAAGAGTCGCATCGGGGTCGTGGTGAGCGACAAGATGGACAAGACGGTCGTGGTAGCGGTGGAAACACCCAAACACCACAACCTCTACAAGAAAACCATCCGGCGCATCACCAAGTATAAAGCGCACGACGGAAAGAACGAAGCCCGCCGGGCTGACCTGGTAAGGATTGTCGAAACACGCCCGCTGTCGAAGGACAAGCGGTGGCGGGTGGCCGAGATTATCAAGAAGGGCGAATTGGTCGTGGTAAGCCCCGAAGAAATCCAGAAAGAGGAACTCCAGAGAACGGAAGCGAAGGCAGATGATACAGAATAACACCCGGCTCAAAGCCGCCGACAACACCGGCGCCCGTTCCCTGATGTGCATCGGTATACCCGGCGGCACCGGCCGGAAATACGGCTATCTGGGTGATATCATCGTCGCCTCGGTGAAGAAAGCCATTCCCAACTCCCCGGTGAAGAAGGGGGACGTGGTGCGAGCGGTCATCGTGCGCACCACCCGGCCTTACCGGCGTCCCGACGGCTCCTACATCCGCTTTGATGAGAACGCCGCCGTCATCCTCACCGAGAAAAATAACCCGAAAGGCACCCGCATCTTCGGCCCGGTAGCCCGCGAGCTGCGCGAGAAGCAGTTCACCAAGATCCTGTCCCTGGCACCCGAGGTCTTATAAGCGATGAGAATCAGAAAAAACGATAACGTCCTGGTCATCAAGGGCAAAGACCGCGGCAAGACGGGCAAAGTCCGCTTTGCCTACCCCGAGAAAAAGACTCTGCTGGTCGAAGGCGTCAACATGATTAAAAAACACGCCCGGGCCAGGGGCAATGTCCGCCAGGCGGGTATTATCGCGCGGGAAGCCCCCCTGCCCGCGGCCAATGTGATGCTGCTCTGCAGCCGGTGCAACAAGCCTGCCAGAATCGGCTTCCGGTTCTTCGACGACGGGCGTAAAGTGCGCTTCTGCCGCGCCTGTGGCGAGGTGATTGACTAGATGGGAACCTTCAAGCAGAAATATCACAATGAAGTCGTGCCGGCCCTCCAGAAAGAGCTTGGCCTTAACAACGTGATGCGCGTCCCCCGGCTGGTGAAAGTGGTGCTCAATATCGGGATGGGCGAGGCCATCTCGAATGCTAAGGCCATCGAGTCCGCCGAGAAAGACATCACCGCCATCGCCGGCCAGCACCCGGTCATCACCCGCGCCAAGCGGTCAATCGCCAACTTCAAACTGCGCGAGGGCATGCCCATCGGCGTTATGGTCACCCTGCGCGGCGACCGGATGTACGACTTCCTCGACCGGCTCATCAACATCGTGCTGCCCCGGGTACGCGAGTTCTCCGGCGTTTCCCGCACCGCCTTCGACGGGCGGGGCAATTACACGCTGGGCATCAAGGAGCAAACGGTATTCCCGGAAATCGGCTATGAAGACGTGGATAAAATCAGGGGTATGGAGGTCTGCGTCGTGACCACCGCCGAAGACGATGATGAAGCCAGAAAACTACTCGAACTTTTGGGCATGCCTTTTGCCCGCGACGGAGATTAACCAGTGGCCAAAAAATCAATGATAATCAAGTCCCAGCGTCCGCCGAAGCACAAGGTACAGCAGCACAACCGCTGTTCCCAGTGCGGCCGGCCCCGGGCATACATCCGTCATTTTTCCCTGTGCCGTATCTGTTTTCGCCAGATGGCCTCGGCGGGACAGATTCCCGGCGTTAAAAAAGCGAGCTGGTAGGTAGAAAATGGTAGTTTCAGACCAAATTGCCGATATGCTGACCCGCATCCGGAACGCCGGCACCGCCCGGCACGACTTTGCGACCGTACCTTCTTCCCGGACGAAGCTGGCAATCGCCAGGATTTTAAAAGAAGAGGGTTTTGTCCAGGATTTTGAAATTCTCCGGGACAAAGCCGAGCGGGTAATCAAAATCCGCCTGCGCTACGAGAAAAACCAGCCGTTTATCTCCGGCATCGAACGCGTTTCTAAACCCGGCCTGCGGATTTACGTTAAACACCGGGAAATCCCGCGGGTCTACGGCGGACTGGGCATTGCCATCGTCTCGACTCCCAAGGGCATCATGACCGGCCACCGGGCTTATCAGCAGGAGATGGGCGGCGAATTACTATGTTACGTCTGGTAGGGAAATAGCAAATGTCCAGAATCGGGAAAAAACCAATCAAGATACCGGCCGGCGTCATAATCACCATCGCCGGCAAGCAGGTGACGGTGACCGGCCCCAGGGGCGAGATGAGACGCTCCCTTAACCCGGATATGGTCATCAGCCTGGCTGATGACACGCTTGCCGTTACACGGCCCAGCGACTCGAAAAACCACCGCGCCATGCACGGCCTGACCAGGACACTCCTGGCAAACATGGTCGAAGGGGTGACCAACGGCTTCCAGAAATACCTCGACATCGTGGGGGTCGGTTTCCGCGCCGAGCAAAAGGGCACCGAGCTTTCGCTGCGCCTGGGGTTCTCCCACACCGTTACCGTAACCCCGCTGCCCGGCATCACGCTCACCGCCGAGACCCCCAACCGCATCAAGGTAAGCGGCATCAACCGGGAGACGGTCGGCGAGATGGCCGCCGAAATCCGGGCCATCCGGCCGCCGGACGCCTACAAGGGTAAGGGCATCCGCTACGCCGGAGAACGGGTACGCCAGAAGGCCGGCAAAGCCGGCAAGGCCATCGGCAAAAAGTAGTGGCAGGTGAAGAGTTTTAATGACCAGAGTTAACTATCGCCAAGCACGCTTAAAGAGGCATCAGCGCGTCCGGCTCAATGTCTCGGGCACGACCGAGCGGCCGCGCCTGTGCGTTTTTCGCAGCTTAAACCATATTTACGTCCAGATAATTGACGACAGCCGGGGACACACCCTGGCCGCCGCATCCTCGCTGGACGCCGAGGTCAAGGAGCAGAGTAAGCAAACGACCAAGGTCGTTGAGGCGGAACTGGTCGGAGCGCTGGTTGGCAAACGCGCCGGAGAAGCCGGCGTCAAGGAAGTGGTGTTCGACCGCGGCGGCTACCAGTACCACGGCCGCATCAAGGCCCTGGCCGAGGCAGTCCGTAAAACGGGACTGAAATTCTGATTTTTGTAAGTGGAATGATAAAGTGTTAAAACGAAAAATTGACCCGACGGAACTGGCGCTTAACGACAAGCTGATTTACATCAACCGCGTCTCGAAGGTGGTCAAGGGCGGCAAGCGGCTGTCTTTCAGCGCCCTGGTCGCGGTCGGCGACGGCAACGGCCACGTCGGGGTGGGGCTGGGCAAAGCCAACGAGGTACCCACCGCCATCGCCAAGGCTGCCAGCGAAGCCAAAAAGAACCTGATAGAGGTGCCCTTCAAAGGCAGCACCATCCCGCACGAGATAACCGCCAAACTCGGGGCGGCGAAAGTCCTGCTGAAACCGGCGGCGCCCGGCGTGGGCATGATTGCCGGCAGTTCGGTGCGCGCCGTGATTGAGGTCGCCGGCATCAAAGACATAATCACCAAGTCGCTGGGCTCGACCAACCGCACCAACGTCGCCCGGGCGACCATCCTGGCCCTCAGCCAGCTCCGTGTGCCCGCCGAATTCATCGCCCGGCGCAAGGGCGTACCGGAGAGCAAGGGGAAAGACGGTGGCTAAAATAGCGGTGACAATGACTAAGAGCGGCATCGGCTACCCTGAGAACCAGAAAAAGACCCTGCGGTCGCTGGGGCTGCGGCGGCTGGGCCAGCAGGTAACGCACCAGGACAGCGCCGCGGTACGGGGCATGATAAATAAAGTAAGACACCTGGTTACAGTGGAGGAAGTTAAATGACCCGGCAGGACGAGTTGCGCCCCGCCCCCGGCGCGGTAAAAAACCGCAAGCGGGTCGGCCGGGGCGACGCCAGCGGCCATGGCTCCTTTTCGGGACGGGGGCAAAAAGGCCAGAAAGCCCGCTCGGGCGGTAAAATGAGACCCGGCTTCGAAGGCGGCCAGCTGCCGATGATAAAGCGGCTGCCGCGCAAGCGCGGTTTTACGAACATCTTCCGCACCGAGTATCAGGTGGTTAACATCGAGGAGCTTAATGTCTTTGAAGCCGAAAGCGAAGTAACCCCCGAGGCACTGGCTGGCCGAAGGCTGGTCAGGTCGCACCGCCTGCCGGTTAAAATCCTGGCGGGCGGCGAACTGGAAAAACCGCTTTCGGTAACAGCCCACAAGTTTTCGGCGGCGGCAAAGAGCAAAATCGAGGCCGCCGGTGGTAAAGTGGCGGAGGTAGCCCTTGCAAACCAGGGAGACTAAACCGCGCCTGCTCCAGGCTCTGATTGACGCCTTCAGCCTGCCCGACTTGAGACGTCGCATCTTGATTACGGTCGGCATTCTGGTCATCTTCCGTTTTATCACCCACGTGCCGCTACCAGACGTAAATCTCGATGCCTTGGGCGAACTCTTCAGCCGCAACCAGTTGCTCGGTATGCTCGACTTGTTTTCCGGCGGCGCGCTGAAGAATATGAGCGTGGCGGCGATGGGGGTCTATCCCTATATCACCGCCTCGATCATCATGACGCTCCTGGTACCGGTTATACCCCGCCTCCAGGCGCTGTCCAAGGAAGGCGAGTCCGGCAGGAATAAAATCAACCTGATAACGCACTGGCTGATGGTGCCCCTGGCCGGTCTCCAGGGCTACTCACAGCTGGTCATCCTCCAACGCCAGGATATTCTGGGCGACGTTTCCGCGCTGCCCATGGTCACGATGGTGATTTCTCTCATCGCCGGCACCGTCTTCTTGGTCTGGCTGGGCGAACTAATCACTAACTATGGAATCGGCAACGGCATTTCCATCATCATCTTCGCCGGTATTGTCGCCAGCCTGCCGGAACTGGCAGGGCGGGGCGGCCTACAGCTCAGCACCAACTGGGCGGGAGTCATTTTTTACGTTATCATCGCAATCCTGGCAACCGCCTTTATCGTCGTCTTCACCGAAGCCCACCGGCGCATCCCGGTGCAATATTCCCGCAGCGTTTTTCGCGGCGGCCGCATGTACCGGCAGTCCGGAGCAAGCCACATCCCGCTGCGCGTCAACACCTCGGGCATGATTCCCCTCATCTTCGCCATGTCAATGGTACTTTTCCCGAGCTTGGTCGCCAGCTATTTCGCCGCGCCCCCCGGGGCACCGGAAAACTTTGCCAACCACATCGTGAATGTTCTTGACCCCAGCGCCAGACTGCCCCTGGGAATAATCTACTGGGGGCTTTACTTCCTGCTGACCATCGGTTTCGCCTTTTTCTACACCACGATTATGTTCCAGCAACAGGACCTACCCAACGTGCTACAGAAGCAGGGCGGCTTCATCCCGGGAATACGCCCCGGCAAGAACACCGCCGGCTACCTCAACGGCGTCATCCTCCGGCTCACCTGGGCAGGCGCCCTCTTCCTGGCGGTTATAGCCATCCTGCCTTTCATCCTCCGCCTGCTGACCGGAGTTGACCTGCAGCTATCCAGCCTGGGTCTGATTATCGTGGTCGGCGTGGTGCTGGACACTATGAAACAGCTGGAAGCACAGCTGGTAATGCGACGTTACGAAGGCTTTATCAAGTAATCTTTGGGAGGAGTGTTTTTAAAGATTGTACCTGGTCTTTCTGGGCGCGCCCGGGGCAGGTAAAGGGACACAGGCAGCCCTGGTCTCCCGCGAGCTGGGGCTTGAGCACATATCTTCGGGAGACCTCTTCCGCGATGCCCTGAACCGGGGCACCGAGTTGGGCCTCAAGGCACAAAAATATATGACCAGGGGAGAACTGGTGCCGGACGAAATCACCATCGGTATGGTGCTCGAACGTCTCGCTGCCCCCGACTGCCGCAATGGCGTCATACTGGACGGCTTCCCCCGGAACCTGGGGCAGGCAAAGGCGCTGGATGAAGCCTTTATAGCCCGGGGGGAAGCGATTGATAAAGCGGTGTACATCAAGGTGAGCGAGGAGGAACTGATAAGCCGTTTGGGGGGACGGTGGGTCTGCCGCAAGTGCCAGGCACCCTACCACCTCACCGGCTCGCCGCCGAGAGTTGCCGGGGTATGCGATAAGTGCGGCGGGGAACTTTACCAGCGCCCCGACGACATGCCCGAGACGGTGAAAAACCGGCTCAGGGTCTATTTCGAACAGACGGCGCCTCTCATCGCCCACTACGCCGGCATGGGCAAGCTCGTGGAGGTGGCCGGTGAAGGCACTCCCGCCGAGATTACCCGGCGCATCGTCTCGGCGATTGACAAGTCCCGGAAGCGATGAGCATAATTATCAAGTCTGAAAGAGAAATCGGAGAAATGAGGCAGGCTGGCAGGATTGTGGCTACGGTACTGGAGAAACTGAAAAAGGCGCTCCGGCCCGGCATAAAAACCCGGGAGCTTGACGAGCTGGCCGCCCGCGAGCTGGCGAGGCTGGGCGGCAGGCCGTCCTTTCTGGGCTACCGGGGCTATCCCGCCCGTATCTGCGCAAGCGTTAACGACGAGCTGGTGCACGGCATCCCCGGCGAGAGGGTTATCCGGGAAGGCGACCTGGTCTCCCTCGATTTCGGCGCGATTCACCACGATTTCCAGGGTGACGCCGCCATCACCGTGGGCGTGGGCAAAATCAGCCCCGAGGCCCAGGAGCTGATGGACACCACCGAAAAGGCGCTGGAGGCCGGCATCGCCGCCGCCCGTGCCGGAGCAAGGCTGGGCGATGTCTCGGCGGCCATCCAGGACTATGCCGAGTCGCGGGGCTTCACCGTGGTGCGGGAATACACCGGGCACGGCATTGGCCGCCAGATGCACGAAGAGCCACAGATACCGAACTTCGGGCAGGCAGGCACCGGCCCGGAACTGAGAAAAGGCATGACGCTGGCGCTGGAGCCGATGTTGACCAGTGGCGACTGGCGGACGAAGGTCGCCCCGGACGGCTGGACGGTCAGCACCGCCGATGGCAGCCTGTGCGCCCATTTCGAGCATACCCTGGCCATCACCGACGGCCGGGCCGAAGTGCTGACACGGGCTTGAAAAATTTATTATAATTAGATTATGCCAAAAAAAGAGTCAATAGAGGTCGAAGGAACGGTGCTTGAGGCTTTGCCCAATGCCATGTTCAGGGTTGAGCTGCCCAACGGCCATCAGGTGCTGGGGCATATCTCGGGCAGGATGCGGCTGCACTACATTAAAATCGTACCGGGCGACAAGGTGCTGGTTGAGCTGTCGCCCTACGACTTGAGCCGCGGCCGTATTACTTACCGTATGAAATAGCGAGGCAGAGATGAAGGTTAAAGCTTCGGTCAAGGTTAGATGCGACAAGTGCAAGATCATCAAGAGGCGTGGTGTGGTCAGGGTAATTTGCGCCAACCCCAAGCACAAACAGCGACAGGGTTAGGTTAGCTGGTGAGGAGAAGTTAATGCCGCGTATCGCCGGGTTAGATATTCCCAACGACAAGCAGGTCTGGGTGTCACTGCAGTATCTCTACGGCATCGGCCGAACCCGGAGCCTTGAGCTATTGGAAAAGCTGAAGATAAGTCCCGAGACACGGGTGCGCGACCTTTCGGAGGAAGAGATAAACCGCATCCGCGAGGTCGTGGACAAAGAATACAACGTCGAGGGCGATTTAAGAAAAGAGGTTGACCTCAATATCAAACGCCTCATCGAGATTGGCAGCTACCGTGGTATGCGGCACCGCCGCAGCTTGCCGGCTCACGGGCAGCGCACCCGCACCAACGCCCGTACCAAGCGCGGCTCGAGGAAGACGGTCGCCGGCCGCGGCCAGAAGCGCGGCGCCACCAAGAAGTAACCGGAAGGCTCGGGGGAGCCGATAGGAGAGAAAATGGCAGGTAAAACAACCAGAAAACGAAAGGAACGCCGGCAAATACCGGTGGGGCGGGCTTATGCCCAGTCCACCTTTAACAATACCATCATCACCATCACCGACCCCCAGGGAAACGTCATCTCCTGGGGCAGCGCCGGCAGCGCCGGTTTTAAAGGCTCGCGCAAGGGTACGCCCTACGCCGCCCAGATGGCCGCCCGGGACGCCGTCCGCAAAGCGATGGAACAGGGGCTTCGCCAGGTGGATATTTACGTTAAAGGGCCGGGCAGCGGCCGGGAAGCCGCCATCCGTTCTTTGCAGAGCACCGGCCTTCATATCACCAGCATCAAAGATGTGACGCCCATCCCGCACGCGGGCTGCCGTCCTCCCAAGAAAAGACGAGTGTAAGGAAGGAATATGGCGAGATACACAGGACCAGTCTGCCGACTATGCCGCCGCAGCGGCGAAAAACTGATGCTCAAGGGCGACCGCTGCTTCACCCCCAAGTGCGCCGTTGACCGCCGCAACCGGCCGCCGGGCGCGCAAAAGTCGAGCCGTTTCCGCCGGCTCTCCGACCGCGGCGTGCAGCTACGCGAGAAACAGAAAGCGCGCTACGTCTATGGCATGTTCGAAAGGCAGTTCCGCCGGTTCTTCGAAACGGCGGAAAAACAGGAGGGTATCACCACCGATAACCTGCTGGTCGCGCTGGAAAGACGGCTGGACAGCGTCGTGCTGCGGCTGGGCTTTGCCGACTCGCTTTCCCAGGCCCGACAGCTGGTGGAACACGGGCATTTCCTGCTCAACGGCCGTCGCTCTGATGTCCCTTCAATCACCGTCAAAGAAGGCGACATTATCAGCTGGCGCGAGGGCAGCACCAGGACCGAATATTACAAAACACTGGCGAAGACGATAGAGTCCAAAACGGTGGCCCCCTGGCTCAAGCTGGACAAGCAAACGCTCACCGGTCAGGTAATAAACCTGCCGACACCGGAAGAAGTCGAGAACAAGGTTGTGAGCAAGAACATCGTCGAATACTACTCACGCTAGAACGCCGGTAAAAAGGAGATAATCTTGTCTCGTTTAGTCGTGGCGAAAATAGAATGCGTTGATAGCCAGAAAAACTACGGGCGCTTTGTGGCCGAACCGCTGGAAAAAGGCTTTGGCATCACTTTGGGCAACTCCCTGCGGCGGGTGCTCCTGGGCTACCTGCCGGGCGCGGCTATCACCCGGGTCATCATCGAGAAAATCCTGCACGAGTTTTCCACCATACCCGACGTCAAGGAAGACACGATGGAGTTCCTGCTCAACGTCAAGGAAGTAAGGCTCAAGGCCCTCACCGACCGTCCTGGGAAACTTACCCTGAGCAAGAAGGGCGAAGGGCCGGTCTATGCCGGGGACATCACCCCCTCGGCCGACTTTGAAATCACCAACCCCGAGCTTTACCTGGCGACGCTGGACTCACCCGACGCCAAACTCAATGTCGAGTTCGACGTGGAACTGGGCACCGGCTACCAGCCGGCCGAGTCCAACGGCAATCTACCCATCGGTACCATCCCGGTGGACGCGGTGTTTACACCGGTGCGCAAGGTCAACTACGCCATCCAGCCCGTCCACGTCGGCCAGGAAACCAGCCGCGAGCGGCTGCAGTTCGAAATCTGGACTGACGGCACCATCACCCCCGAGGAAGCCCTGAGCGAAAGCGCCAGAGTACTCACCGAGCAGATCCAGCCCTTCATCGAGTTCCCGCAGACCTCTCGGGTAAAGACCGAAGAAGAACAGCGCCGTCTCAAGATTCCCGATGACCAGTACAACATGCCCGTCGAACAGCTGGACCTCTCGGTGCGCACCATGAACTGCCTGCGCCGGGCGGGCATCAGCACCGTGGGTGAGCTGGTGAGCAGGGGCGAAAAGGAACTGCTCTCGCTGCGCAATTTCGGCCAGAAATCCAAGCAGGAGCTGGAAACACGCCTGGCAACCATGGGTCTCTCGCTCTCGATGGGCAGCGAGACCGAGTTGCCCGCTTCCGGGGAAGAATCATCCGAAATCGACCAACCTGACGAGGAAGAAAAGGTCTAGTTCTGGAGAGAGGAGGCGGGGGAAACGTCCCCCTTGATATAAGCCAATGAGTCACCAGGTTTCCGGCAGAAAACTCGACCGTCCCACCGGGCAGCGAATCGCCCTTTTTCGCAACCAGGTCACCGACCTTCTGGAGCACGGTAAGATTGTGACCACCGAGGCCAAGGCCAAAGAGGTGCGGGGATTTGCCGAAAAAATGATTACCCTGGGCAAGGCAGGCACACTGGCGGCACGTCGCCAGGCGCTGGCCTTCATTACCGAAAAAGCGGTCGTGGACAATTTGTTTGGCACGCTTGGCCCCAGGTACGCCTCGCGGGCTGGCGGCTACACCCGCATCATCAAGCTGGGACCCAGGCTCGGCGACGGTGCTCCCATGGTGCGGCTTGAACTGGTTGAATAAAGGTGGCGGCCAGACTGCGGCTGGTCCTGGAATACCAGGGCACCAATTACCATGGTTTCCAGGCGCAGAAAGACGCCCCCACCATCCAGGACGAACTGGAAAAAGCACTTTACCATCTTACTGAAGAGAAAATCAGGGTCAGCGGCGCAAGCCGCACCGATAGCGGCGTTTCCGCCCGGGGACAGGTAGTCGCCTTCCGCACCCGGTCGGAACTGGGAACGGACGCTTTTGTGAGCGGCTTAAACCACTACCTGCCTCCGGACATCGCGGTGAGGGAAGCGAGCTTTGTGGATGATGGCTTCCATCCCCGGGGGGACGCCACCAGCCGCGAGTACCGCTACCTGGTGCTTAACCGCGCCAACCGGTCGGCGCACTTTCGGGACAATGCTTTCCTGGTGAGCGGTCGCCTTGATATCCCGGCGATGAACCGGGCTGCCGGGAAGCTGGTTGGCACGCACGACTTTGCCGCCTTCGCCAGCCGGATCGCGGGAAGTAATATCAGGTGTACGGTGCGGCATATCTGCCGGGCGGAGGTGACCAGGCAGGACGACTTCGTCGTCTTCTATTTTAGGGCGAACGCCTTTTTGCCGCACCAGGTGCGCAACACCGTAGGCAGTTTGCTGCGGGTGGGGCAGGGCAAGATGACTCTGGGAGAGTTTTATAGTATAATGGAGAGCAAAATCGTCGGCAGCGCCGGGCCAGCCGTGCCCGCCGCTGGCCTTTGTCTGATGAGAGTAAACTACGGCGAGCAATTTGAGGTAAATATTGATGAAAACCTTTAGCACCCGACCGGTAGATTTCAAGCGGCGACAGCACGTCCTCGACGCCGAGGGCCAGGTGCTGGGACGGCTGGCGACGCAGGCCGCCAACCTGCTCCAGGGCAAGCATAAGCCGGTATTCGCCCGCCACCTCGACACCGGCGACTTTGTCGTCATCGACATCAACGGCGTGAGCTTCAACGGGTACCGCACCTGCTACTACCGGACCTATCTCTGCGGTGACAAACCCACCCAGTTCCAGAAAGAGGTCTACAAGGCCGCCTATGACGGCCTGATGGCCATGCAGAGCGTCGTCAGGGAGGGCATCACGACGAAGGACGTCCAGACCGAATGGCTGAAGCTGGGCGATTTCCCGGGTGGCTGGGGCCGCGAGGCCAAGTTCCCCGAGCCGGGCCGCTACTACTTCGGCTCCGGCGGCCATCCGATCGGCACGCGTTCCGGCGATCCCGGCTATACGCTCCTCGGCGCCGGCGAGATCTTCGGCAACTTCCCCGGCGGCCAGATCAAGAAGAATTACACCTTCGCCGTCGAGGTCTGCTGTGCAACCTGGGACGGGACGAAGTGGATGAAGGACGGCGTGAAAATCGAGAACTGCGGTTTCATCAACAAGGACGGCATCTGGGAGTCCTTCTATCGGATGCCCGCGAAGGACATCATCGTCTGCGGGCTGCCCGGTGAGTACTATCCGACAACCTAGCGGAAGACACCCTCACCCCCAAACCGGGGGTGAGGGTGTCCCCAAACTGACTACAGAAGTGGTGAAGCTATGACGAAGAGACTGGTAGCTGTTACTGATTCACCGTAG
>QZJL01000014.1 GCA_003599745.1 Dehalococcoidia bacterium
TCGCAGCGGCCACGCTATTGAACGACCTCGAGGATCCAGGTAGACACGGCCTACTGCGCGATTACCTGAAAATGATACCACCTGGTTAACATACAAGGTAGTACCAGCAAGGACTTCAACTTTACCTTTGCTCTTGGTATCTGAACTGGCTGCTTTTTAACCTGTCGTTATTTGGGTTAGTGATCTGTTTATGGGATCTTGAAATCAAAGGGGGTTGGCTTGACTAGCTCCAAAGCCACCTTATTCCAAGAGGCTATGCGTTCGTTCGGATTGCCCATTCCGGTCTTAAAGACATCAATAGACTTGATAAGATCATCAACTAGGCACCAGGTCGAAACCCAAAGAGAATACTGCTCAGTAAGATTAGGATGGGGCGTGATTTTGAGGTGTGAAACCTGAAATGAGCGACCATCTTCCAGGGTAATGTTTTGATTACGCCCCCGCGTGGAATAAACGGCCCATCCCAGTCGTTGTTTATTGAGGTTCACGAGCACCTTGGGGTCGAACTCATGAACAGTTCCATGCCGAAACATGTTAAGCAAAATGTCTTTCTGGTCGTGATAGCCTGCATCAACCTGTGACATCACTTTATCAAGATAGATACAGAATCTCTTTTGAGAATGGTTCACCTCTCCGCTAAACAATGCCCCCAAGTGGTCAATATAACAAGCCCATTCTCGTGCGATGGTATACGGCGCACCTTCCGGAAATGAGAGTATAGGTACCAGGTCTTTTTCTATTGCTCGCGCCAGATTATCTAATTGAGTTCCTGCTTCAGCCCAGTTGTTTATTGGAGTAGCCATATCACCCTTGAAATAAGCCGACAATTATCAGGTCGACTCATCCGTGAGATGGTTATGTATTGGAAAATGGAGCTGAGGGGACTCGAACCCCTGACCCCCTCCTTGCAAAGGAGATGCTCTCCCATCTGAGCTACAGCCCCGCATCTCCGCATTATAGCAACTCGCCCTCCGGCTGGCAATTTGCCGCCACCTCGCTTATCATAATGGGAAAACGTAAGGAGGCTGATATGACTATCATGGAAGTGGGTGTGGTGCCGCTTGGCACGGGAGAAACCTCACTCAGTCCCTACGTTGCCCGCTCGGTAAAAGTCCTGAGAGAGGCAGGCGCGAAGTACGAGATTACCGCGATGGGCACCATCGTCGAGGGGGAGCTTGAGGAGCTGATGGCGCTGGCGACCAGGATGCACCGGGCGGTCTTTGCTGGCGGGGTTAACCGGGTGCTGACCACCATCAAGATTGACGACCGTCGGGATAAAGCTGCCACCATGACCGGCAAAGTTGCGGCGGTAAAGAAGGCTCTCGGCTAGTCTGTTTTTTAATGACGCCGCCGTCTGATTGGCGCAAAACCTATTGTAATCCGCAGCCGGTTTTTGATACCAGGCAAACTATTAGGAGTGTCGCGAGTGAGCAAAATAATCGGCTTCGTAACGTGGCTTCTTCTGGTAGTCCTCCTGGTAATGGTATGGCTCCCTATCCCGAATGAGACTAAACTGGTTTCAATTATTTACCTCTGGGTAATTTGTCAATCTTCAGCGGTGCGGTCGCCGTGGTCACCTCCCCAGGCTCGTGAAGTTTGTCAGCGGCCTGATGACGGTGGCGATCATCGTCTGGGCGGTCGCCTATCTGCCGCAAATTATCAGAAGCTTCCTGGGTTAACGCGTCAGCCTGACGGCGGATGACCGACGGGCGCCTTCGCGACTTAAGATGATCCTTGTTTACCTGAACTGGCTCAAAAAAGCCCGAGAGCCTGGAACGCAACGTTAAGAAGGTTATCGCCGTTTTGCTTAAAACAGGCCGAGGAAAAGCCAGTAGACCAGCACGTTCAGAACGGTAAGCGGCGCGCCGATTTTCAAAAACTCCCAGAAAGTGATGGTGACGCCGCCTTTTTTCTCGGCGTTCTGGATGATGATGACGTTTGACGCCGCCCCCAGGATGGTGAGGTTGCCGGCGATGGTGCTGCCCGCCGCCAGCGTCATCATCGCTTTGGTGGAGGCCCCGAGCTGCGTGATTACCGGCAGGTAAAGGGCGACCAGCGGCACGTTGGACAGAAGTTGGCTCAGGAGCACGCTTACCGAAAAAATTACCCCGGTCGCCGCCAGGTCCAGGTTGGCTGTCTGGATAAACTCCTGGAATATGCCGGTATCCCAGACGCTCTGTACGAGGACGAACATCGCCGCAAAGAAAACCAGCGTGAACCAGTCCATCTTCTTGAGGACGCCCGGTCGCCAGGGGGTAAAGACGATGACCGGCAGGGCGGCGATGATGGCGATGTAGGTCAGCTTGAAGTCGATATTCAGCCCGGCGAGCACGATGGTTATCCGGACCGCTACCAGAGCCGCCAGCAAAATCAGCGAGAGACGGGCAATTCTGGCCAGCGCCGGGTCCCTGATAGGCTCTTCGGTATGGCGACCCAGCGCGCCGGTAAAATGCCGGCGGTGAAAAAGCCGCAGCACCAGGTATGCAAGGAAGAGGTTGAGCATGGTCGGCAGCAGCAGAGACTGGAAAAAGGTGATGAAGGGATTGGCGATGTTGCCGTGGAGGGCGATGAGCAGGTTCTGGGGGTTGCCGATGGGGCTCATCACGCTGCCGATGGTGACGGCAAAGGCCAGCGCAAGCAGCAAAATCTTCGGCTGGGTGTTGGCTTTAGTTGCCAGCGCCAGCACCACCGGCGTGCCGATGATGGCCAGGGTGTCATTCATCAGGAGCGCCGAGAAAAGCCCCATGCCGAAAATGATAAGGAGCACCAGCCCGCCGAGCGTTTTTGCCCGGTGGAAGAGCCGGTATGCGAGATGCGAAAGGTAGCCGCTATCTTCGAGCGCCTGTCCGATGATAAAAACCCCGAGCAAAAAGAGCATCACGTCAGGGTTGATTGACTTCAGGGCGGACAGGGGCGATATCTGCCCGGTCAGCAGCACGACGAGCGCGCCTCCGAGCATAATCTGCCAGATGCGGAGCCTGACATTACCGACCTGGCGCACGGCGATGAGGACAAAAACGAGGGAAAGAGTAATTATAGGAATCATCAAAGGAAAATAATACCCGACCGGCGTCTTTGGCGCAATGGCTTGAAACTATATTTTCTTTACTCTAACTCTACAAAGGAGTTAATCTATTAGCGTGGCTAATTTAAGAAAATACGGCCACGCGCCGTTCCGGGTGGTGGTTATCCACGGCGGGCCGGGTGCGCCCGGCGAAATGGCGCCGGTTGCCCGCGAACTTTCATCTGATACGGGCGTTCTTGAGCCGTTGCAAACCGCCAGCGACGTCGAGGGACAGGTTCAAGATCTCAAGGGTGTGATAGAGAAGGAGGGTACTCCGCCGCTAACCCTGCTTGGCTTTTCCTGGGGAGCGTGGCTGGCTTATATCTTTACCGCATACTATCCTTCTCTTGTCAGAAAAATCTTGCTTGTTGGCAGCGGGCCGTTTGGGGGAAAATATGCCGCTGGTATAATGGTAACAAGGCTTGGCCGCCTGGATAAACACGAAAGGCGCGAAGTTTTGGGCTTGTTGGATGCCTTGGATTCGGGTAAATTGGATGAGAGCCGCTTTGCCCGGTTCGGTGAGTTGATGAACAAGGCCGACGCTTACGACCCCCTGCCCGGTGATGATGGTTTCCCTCTCGACCCGGTTATTTATCTGAGCGTGTGGCCCGAAGCCGTCAGGCTCAGGGAAAGCGGGCAGTTGCTGCGCCTGGGGGAAAAGATTAAGTGTCCGGTAGTTGCCATACACGGAGATTATGACCCGCACCCGGCGGAGGGGGTGAGGGATCCTCTCTCACACGTCATCAAAGACTTCCGTTTTATACTTTTACGCCGGTGCGGTCACCGTCCCTGGCTTGAGCGCGAGGCAAAAGACGCCTTTTATCGTATAATAAAAAGAGAAATTCAGTAATCCTGTATTTTGGGAGGCAGGCGATGTTTATCGGGCTGGTTTTGCTGGCAATCGGCGTCGTTGCTCTTCTGACCAAGCTTGGCGTGCTCAGCGGCTCGGTATGGGGTTATTTCTGGCCCATCGTCCTTATCGCGCTGGGGCTGAGCTTCATACTGGGGAGGTTTGCGCGGCGTGGTTCCCGGATGTGGTGCGGCTGGTGCTGGCCGCCCCGGGATAAAGACGAAGGGAAGCAGTAAACCGCTGCCGGGTTGCGATTATCTTCGGGAACGAAAAAGAACCCGAAGCTTGCCCGGTCTAGACCTTTATCTGCTCGGGTTTTGCCGCCAGGGCAATCGGCATAAAAGCTTCGACCAGGCGGGGGTCGAACTGCCCGCCGGCACAGCGGCTGAGCTCGTTCACCGCTTCCTTGACGGATAGCGCCACCCGGTACGGTCGGTTCGATGTCATGGCGTCGAAGGTATCGGCAATCGCCAGGATGCGGGCTTCCAGGGGGATGGCTTCGCCCTTCAAGCCATCGGGGTAGCCGGCGCCGTCCCAGCGCTCGTGGTGGTGGAGGATAGCCGGCAGGCAGGGCGTCAGGCGGGGCACGCGTCCCACGATGATGCGCGAGAGCTGCGGGTGGGACTTGATTTGTTGCCATTCATGCCGGTCCAGTTTGTCAGCCTTGTGCAGCACGCCGTCAATGATGCCGATTTTGCCGATGTCGTGGAGCAGCGCCGCGTGGCTGATAACCGTAACTTTTTCCGATGGTAGGGATATTGCCTCGGCCAGAGCGACGGCGTAGCCCCTGACCTTGCGGGAATGACCGTAGGTGTAGGGGTCTTTGGCTTCGATCGTGGCCGCCAGGGCGTAGATGGTGTTCAGGATTTCCTTTTCGATGCCTGGCGCCATTTCCAACGACTCGGTCGGCTGGGGCAATACCTGGGAGACCTTGCAGGTGCGGTTGCCGCCGGTCTGCTTGGCGTAGTATAGCGCCTGGTCAGCCGCGTTGATGATGTCATCCGGCGTCAGGCCGTCGCCGGGCCAAGACGCTATGCCGAGGCTGGCGGTGACCAAGAACGGCCCACTTTCAACCCCACCGGAGATTTTATTGCGGACGCGCTCGGCGGCGACGAAGGCTTCTTCGGCGGAGGTGTTGGGCAAGAGTATGGCGAACTCGTCGCCCCCGTAGCGGAAGGGGATGTCAATGCTTTTCAGCGCCTTCTTTATCACGTTGCCAATCCGCCCGAGCAGCCGGTCGCCGTCCATGTGCCCCATCAGGTCGTTGTAGCCTTTGAAGTTGTCGAGGTCGAGCAGGACTACCGAAAGGACGCTGCCCTGGCGGGAATGGCGGTCAATTTCCCGCTTAATGCTTTCATCGAAGTGGCGGCGGTTGAAGAGGCCGGTGACGCCATCAATACGTGCCCTCTGCTCGGCGCTGGCATAAAGCTGGGCATTGGCTACCGAAGTCGAAATCTGGGAGGCCATGCGCTCCAGCAGGTGAAGCTGCTCCTCGCGGTAGGCGTTGGGCTTGCGGCTGGCGATGACCAAGCAGCCGATGCCTTCGTCTTTGGCGATAAGGGGCAGGTAGACGATTGACCGGATGCCGTGCTCGAGATATTCCTTACCGGTGAAAAACATCCGGTCGCGGGACAGGTCAGGCTCAATCAGTCCTCTCCGGTGGGAAACTACCCACTCGGTGGCGGAACCTTCGAGTTTAATTTTCTCGCCGATGTGCCAGGCCGACCCGACTTCAGAGTGCAGCGCCGAGAAGTGGATTTTATCGCCTTCGATGATGGCAACGGCGGCGAAGGTAACCGGGATAATCTGTTTCAGCTCGGCGATAAAGGTATCGTAGACTTCCTGGATATTCAGACTGGAGGTCATCACGCCCACCAGGTGGTTGATGAGGGACAGCTCCTGCTGCCGCTTTCTGAGTTCCTCCTGGAGGCGTTCTTTTTCCAGGCTGATGGCGACTTGGCCGGTGACCTGCTCCACCAGGCTGGTATCCTCAAGCGAGTATTTGCCCGAATGCTTGCGCGTCAGCGCCAGAATGCCGATGAGAATTCCCCGGCTTACGAACGGGAACAGCATCTCGATGCCCAGGTTTTTGAGGCTTTCCCTTTCGCTTTGCCACATACCCCGGAACTCGGGCAAAATCTCAACGTCGTCCTTCGTCAGGTAGCGGTTTTCGCGCCCGAGCCATTTCAGTAGCGGGCTGCCCCGCCATATCCTCATGGCGGGCGCGGCCGGTTCGAGTGGCTCGGAGAACTCGATTATGAAATCGCCGCTATCGATTGCCGGCAAAAGAAGGTATGCCTGCTGGCAGTCCAGGACCTTCGCCAGCGGCGGCAAGAGCCTTTCGGATAGCTCCTGGAGGCTAAAAACCCCCCTTATCTCATGCCTGATGAAGTTCGACAGTTCCTCGCGGTATTCGAAGTTTTTTCTGAAGAACAGGCGGTCAATCTTTCTCTTGATGGGGTGCCGAAGCTGAAAAATGGCGATGGCGATGATGCCTTCGGCGAGGGAAGACAGTGTCCAGGCGGCAAATTCCATCCTGAAGCCGACCAGCCGGTTTGCCACCGAGAAGAAGGTCAGGTAGACCGTGATGCTGATGATGGCGATGCCGGTCCAGACCATACCCCGGCGCAGGACGAGGTTGACGCTTATCAGTTCGTGCTTGACGATGGCGTAGGCCAGGATGGTGCCGGCCAGAAGACCGCCAATGTGGCTCAGGGGGAAGGCGAATGCCAGCGGGGTGATGCCGGTAAAACCGAAGGCGGCCAGCAGGCTGATTGCCAGGAGCAGGTAGCCAGCCTTGTTACGCTCCCTGGGCTCGTCGAGAGTCCGCAGCCGTTGAGCTAGGCTGAAGCCGCCGATGACCGTCAGGATAAGGAAATGGCCGATATAGAGCACGAACCACCAGCCGTAGACGGGGGTGACGTTGCCGCTGCTGAAAGTGACGGCTGGCGGCGCTTGCCCAAGGGCCGCCATTATGCCGAAAGTCGCCAGCGAGGCGTAGCCGAACCACAGCCCGAAACCCGCCGGCAAATTGATGAAGGTACGCGAGAAGTGATAGAGCTGGACTACCCACCACATGGAGGCGAAGGCGCTGATGCTGAACAGGAGCAGTTTGTGGTCGAGGAAAAGGCTGCTGCGGAGAAGAAAGGTGGTGAACGTCCAGATGATGGCGGCAAGGAGATACACGGCAAAAAGCCGGTTCTGTTTCGGCCACCTTCGGTTAAAGACGATGACCAAAAACAGCAAAACGTAGACCAAGGTTGCCGCCAGGGGAACCCATGCGTGCAACGCGCCAGCACTCCTATTAAACGGTATCTAAAATTATAGGCGTGCGGCTTCGGCGCAAGTCAATATGAAAAAGGGTTACTATCGTACGGGGGTACTAAATGGCTACTGGTGGTGACGGAAGCTAAAACACCGGATTTTTAAGATTTTACCCCGGATGCCGCCGCCATTTCAAACATCAAATGGTAATTGGACTTACCGATTTTGATGTTTGTTTTCCGGCTGAGAGCGGCATCGAGACGGAGCATTTCGAAGGCGCCGTCGGCCAGTCCCAGTCCCGTTTCCACGCATCTGAAATAATCGGCTTTCCTGAGCATGAGCTTCAGAAGAAAACGCACCAGGCGCGGGTGGTTTTCGACCAGGTTCCTCATCCGTTCCTTTTTATCCACACCGGCGCTTTTCGAAAATCTGGCGTATAGCTCGGCACCCTTCAGCTTGTAGTCGGGGTCGGTAAGCCGCACATTAAATTTCCCGGGGTTCAAGCCGATTTCCGAGTCGGGTAAAACGTGAAACGGCGAAAAAACCGTCATCTCGGGATTCATCTCGATAAGCAGGTCAATCAGCCGGTCAACATCCCGGCTCGTCTCTCCGGGGTTGAGCACCATGAAGCTCCAGCAGGATAACAGGCCGACTTCCTTGCAGAGCTTTTCGGTCTCACGCAGGACCTCGAGCCTGGGTTTGGCATAAAGCTCCTGGGTCTTTTCGGAGGCGCTCTCCCCGCCGAAAAAGAGGCTTACGCAGCCGCTGTCGCGGGCTTTCTTCAATGTCTCCTTCGGGTATAATGGTTCCCGGTTTTTCCACCATCCCGGCTTGGCATACCCTGTCCAGACCATGCCCCTTCCGGCGAATATTCCACTCAACATGTCCATCCTCTTGGATGGAAAGATTGCCGGGTCGGTGATGATGACGTGTCTGACGCCAAGCGCCTGCAGATAACCGACTTCCGCTTCGATTTGTTTTTCGCTCTTGAGCCTCAGGGCGTTGCACAAGCCGGGCATTTCGCAGAACGGGCATTTGAAGGCGCAGCCCCGGGATGTTTCGATAAACGCCACCGGAATAAGACCCTTGTTTAAAGTGAAGCTCGGGATGGGGAGCCGACTTAAATCGGATACGAAGCCGGGGTGTTTGGCTACGTGGAGCGTGCCGGTCTTATCTTTGTAAATGATGCCCCGGCTGCTCTCATCGCCGACGTCAATCAATTCTCCGATTTCATCGGAGCGGTCTTTGTGGCGGAGAATCGTTTCGAGGGCTATTTCGCCTTCGCCGTAGACTACCGCATCCACGTAGCGGCCGATTTTCTCCTTGAATAACCCGGGTGTTTTCGGGGCTGATAATTTGTAGAAGCCTTCTTTGAAGTTCGTGATGCTGGGTCCGCCGATGACGACCAGTTTTTCGGGATATTTTGTTTTTACCCGCCTGGCGGCGTCCAGTACCTTGAAATGGTCTGAGTAGTTCAGATAGAAGCCGACGACATCGGCCTCAGCGGCCTTTGCCACCAATTCATCGCCGGGGTTTTGGTCGAGGTCGAAAAAACCGGTGGTGTAGCCCTTGCTTTTGACCCAGGCGTCCAGTACCGGTATTGACGGCAGAGGGATGTCCCGGGTCAGGTTGTAGCCGTTTATTTCGGTGTCCGAAAAGAAGGCTTCGGGTCCCCCGGTAACCGACTTGACCAGCAGAACATCAAGCATATCGCCGACTTTGACGCCGAGTTTTGGTATTTTCTATTACAGGCTTCTCATCATGGCAAGCACTTTATCCGGAGGGTTGATGTGAGGAGGCTTCATCCGGGACAGGGCGGCGCCTTCGGCCTTCTGCCGCTCTTTGTAGCTGGCGAAAGCGCCCTTAGTTAGCAGCGTTACCTCGATTGGCCTGAAATCAATCAGGCTTTCCAGGCTGGAGAGTTCCTTATAGACGTAAAGGCCGTCGTCTATTTGCTTGATTTGCTCGTAAATCGCCGCCGCCAGGCTTTCCTCGCTGGCGGTATAGCCGTCTTCGAGTTCCAGGTAGAGGTGTGCTTTCGGGGTCCCGGTGACTTCCTTGCGTACCAGCCAGCCCCGGTTGGGTATGCCGGCGTTCTCGATCGCCTGCCAGATGACCCTTTCCGTGAGGCGTATGAAGCCGAGGTCAATGAGGTCGTCCGCCCGCCTCTCGAAGACCATCTGCGGCAGGTTGATGCCGAGACTGGCGTTGCGCAGGGCGGTGATTCTGATCATGTCGCCGAGACGGTAGCGGGTCATGATGCCGCCGTGAAAATTGGTAATGACCAGTTCGTAGCTTTCCCCGCTCTTTACTTCGTCGAGCAGTACCGTCCTGAGATGATAGGAGTGGTCGGTCTGCCATATTGCAAGCTCGGCTTCGGGGATGAACTCAAGGAAGTTGAGATTCGGGAAGAAGACCATGCCGTCATAGTCCCAGGTCTGCGTGGCGACCACCGTGGTTTCGCTGTTGCCATAGACGTTGAGCGGCATTCTCCCCCAGAGTTCTTTGATTTTCTCCTTGTAGACGACGCTGTCCACCCCCATCGAGGTTATCATCTTGAGCGGCCATAGGTCCTTCGGCAGCATCGCCCGCCCCGCCATTTTGCTCCTGACCAGCCCCTTTGCCAGCCGGAAAGCTACTTTCGGCTGCATAAGCAGCCTGGCTGATTTTGTGCTGCCCGAGCCTCGCCGGAATTTTTCGCCGATGGCTACCAGCACACCCGCCAGTCCGAAAAATCCGTCCATGCCTTCGGACAGCGCGAGCTTGAAGCCCTTCTCGACTCTTTCTTCGAAGCTCATTTTCTCTGACTCGCTGACCGGCGGCAAAAACTCGAAGCCAAGCTCCTCTTCGCCGTTGCGGGCCACCATGCCGGTAAGGAAAGGTGGTTGGGCGGCGGCGTGCAGCAGCTTGAAACCATGCTTGAAAGGCACCTCGCCGCGTTCTTTGCAGGAGCTGAAGATGGCGATGGCGCAGAAGTCAAGGCCGGCTTCCTGCCAGGCGCGGTGGCTCACCGGCACCCATTTATGGGGGTATTCGCCCGAGCGCCCCGAAGTTTGAAGCCACATATACGGCTTGGCTGGCAGGGCGTCCTCGCGCTTTTCAAGAAGCTCGGGGCAGTAATCAAGGTAGGTGGTGAGCGGTACCTGCTTGCGGAATTCCTCGATAGTCCGGGGCATAACGCCGCCGGTCAATTTTCTGCCCAGTTCGCACCGGTTCAGAAGCTGGATTTGCTCCAGCAACAGCTCTTTTTGTACCGCCATAAACTGGTCTAGACTGAGGTCGAGAAAGCCGCAGCACATCCGCCATAGGTCATTATGCCTGCCCTGCGCTACCAGCTCTCTGATTATTGACAAGCAACTTACCTCTAAATTATTAGAGTTTATAAACTATGACACGAATTTTGTCATTTGTCAATGACAGCGCTTAATTTTCGAGTTTATTACAACAATCTACCAAACAAACTGATGGGCAATAACCCGTTACCGCAGCTTGACTTTGCCCATTAAAAAGGGTGATAATGAGGGTCAGCGTCTGGCTGGCAGAACCCCACAAACTGCCATCTGGCCGGGCGGTGGCATTCCGGAGTAGCTCAGTGGTAGAGCGGGCGGCTGTTAACCGCTTGGTCGTAGGTTCGAGTCCTACCTCCGGAGCCAGGTTTATCTTATAGTTACTCCATTGCCATCCTCTAATTGACTTACCAACGGTAACTTCCCGTAACAAAAACCTCCTCTGACCCGTTTTACTTTTTGAAAGCTGAAGCTGATGTGATGCCACGATGTTTTACATAAAGTTGGGGATGCTGTCCGAAGCGGGCGATGCTCATCTTTGCAGATGCTCATACGGGGGTGAGATAATGCGAGTAGATTTGTCATATTCGGGTGAGCATGGCACAGCTATCAGACGACCTATTAATCAAGAAAGCGGCGACGGGGGACAAGTCCGCCTTCGCGGCGCTATATGACCGGTATGTTGAGCAGATTTACCGGCACGTGTATTACCGGGTATCTTGCCAGGCCGATGCCGAAGATATTACCCAGGAGGTCTTTATCCGGGCGTGGAAGGCGATTCGCCGCTACCAGCGGGGGGAAGCCCTCTTCGTTTCCTGGCTCCTGGTCATCGCCCGTAACCTGGTGACCGACTTTTACCGGGCCAGAAAGAAGGATGATTTACTCGAAGATAAGAACATACCAACGACACCGGATACCAGCCCCGAAGTGGCCCTTGAACGGCGCTTTGAAAAAGACGAGCTCAGAAAGGCGATTTCCAAACTCAAGGACTTGAAACAGAAAGTATTGATAATGCGGTTTATAGATGGTTTCAGTTATTCGGAAATCAGCCGCGCTTTAAGGAAAAGCGAGGGGGCAATCAGGGTGATTCAATACCGGGCGCTCCTGGACCTGAGGAAAATTATAGGCCGGGAAGAAGAAAGTAATGGATAAAAGCGACATCGTTACCCGCTGCATTGATGAAATCCTGGAGGGAAAGGCTTCCCTGGAGGACTGCGTCCGCCGCTATCCCGGGCTGGCCGATGAGATGCGCGACCTCCTGGCGGTTGCCGAAAGCATTCACCAGCAGCGGCCGGTAATTTCCCCGCAGTTCAAAAGCTACGCCCGCAGCCGAATTTTTGCCGGCGATAGTCCAGCGCCCTTGCCCCGGGAGCGCCAGGGCGTTATCGGCTGGCTGAATCCGTTGACGCTGACGAACGGCATCAGAGTGCCGGTGGCGGTTCTCCTGGCGGTGTTCGCGGTGGCGGGCAGCGGGGTCACCATAGCTTACGCTTCCCAGTCCAGCCTGCCCGGCGAGGTGCTGTACCCGGTGAAGATAAGTTCGGAAAACGTCCGGCTCGCCTTCACCGTCACCCCGGAATCGAAGGCTAAACTGAACCTGGAACTGGCCGGGCGGCGTGTCGAAGAGGCAGTTACCCAGTCGGTACGGGGGCAGGATGTCAGTGGCACAACTGCCCAGGCGGTCGCCCGGCACCTGGACGCGGTTATCAAAGAAATAGAGAGTCTGGATAATGAGGAGAAGTCCAAATCCCTCATCAGCCAGCTATCTGTGTCAACCATCAACCAGCAGGCAACCCTGAGCCAGCTTATCGCCGAAACCCCGGAAAGTAAGCACGCGGCGCTGGAAGAGACGATTGACGCCAGCCGGCGGGGCAGCACGGTGGCGGTGGTGGCCGATGCCAACCCGTCTTTTCTGGAAAGCGCGCCGTCGGTGGCCGATATCCGGCTGGAAGAAACCTATTTCAAGCTGGAGGGTGTCCTCCAGAGCGCCGGTGACGATTGGAACCTGGGCGGCATAACCGTAAAAAGCGTCAATCTGCCGAAAGCAGCCCGGTATTCCGTGGGCAGCCGGATGGCCGTAGAAGGCATCATCCGGAACGGCAGGGCATTTATCTCCAGTGTTAAATCGAAGGAAGATAAGGGTAACGAGGTTAAAATCGAGGGCGTCTTCGGCGGCGCCGACCCCGATGGCGTCTGGTATATCAGCGGCATCGCTATTGGCCGGCCGCAGGGTACAGGCCAGGCCTCCGGGGGGACGAAGGTGAAGCTTACCGGGCTGGTACAGAACGGTGTCTTCGTTGTTACCAGGCTGGAGGCCGGGGATACGCCGAGGGATGTTAAAATTACCGGGAAGCTCATCGAAGTATCCCGAAACGGTGACACCATTGTCATCGAGGTCGCCGGTGCCAGGCTCACCACCAGCATTGAAAAGGCGGAAGTTACCACCGACAGCGGCGTCAAACTAGACAAATCAGACCTGCGTGCTTTAACCGGTCAGGAAATCGTGATCAGCGGTCTCAAGAGTAAAGAAGGCATCCTCTACGCCGGTAAGATTTATGTCGGTGACGAGAGCCTGGCGAGCCTGTCCGGCGCTTCCCGGTCGGGTGACAGCGGCGAAAAAGAGGCGGGCACTAAATCCGGCGATGACGAGAGGAAACGCGATTAGTTACCCTACCGGGTAAAAGGTTATTCCTTGATGTCGCGGTGCGGCGCACGCTTGAAATGGGTGCTCCCCTCGTTAAAATAATTTCTCCTTATCCCCAGATTGATTTGTCATCAGAGGCTTCGAATTGACGATGGCGGTGAGCCTTGCTATATTGGGAAGGGCACGTCTAGCGTACAATTTTCCCCGGGGGATTTACGATGCGACTGCTTTGCATTGACGTTGGCTCGGGTACGCAGGACATCCTGCTGCTCGACACCACCCGGACGGCGGAGAACGCTATCCAGTTTGTGATGCCATCGCCTACGGTGCTGGTGGCGCGGCGCATCCGGCAGGCTACCGCCCGAAAGAAAGTCATTTTCCTTGCCGGCGAGACGATGGGTGGCGGGGCCTGCACCATCGCCCTGCGGGAGCACCTTGCCGCTGGTCTTAGCGTCTACGCCACCGAAAGAGCCGCCCGCACCTTCAGCAACGACCTCGGCAAAGTGACTTCGTGGGGAGTGAAGCTGGTCTCGGATGGTGAGGCGGCATCTATCAGGAACGGTGTTAAAATCACTACCGGCGATGTTGACTTTGCTTTGCTGGAAAGGGCTTTTTCAGCCTGGGATGTTAAGCTAGACCCTGGCGTAATCGGGGTGGCGGTGCTCGACCACGGCGCGGCGCCGCCCGGCGAGAGCGAAAGACGATTCCGCTTCCGCTATCTCGAAGACCGCCTTAAAAAACAGGCCACGCTTGAGTCTCTGGTTTATCGCGCTTCCGAAGTGCCGGAGCATTTTACCCGGATGCAGGCGGTGGCGCGTTCCCTGGGAGAAAGAACGCCGCTTGTCCTGATGGATACCGGGGCGGCGGCGGTGCTTGGCGCATCGCTGGACGGGGAAGGCGCCTGCCATCCGGAGCGCCTGGCGGTAAATCTTGGCAACTCGCACACCCTCGCCTTTCATCTTGAGGGTTTGAAGGTACTGGGGATGTTCGAGCACCACACCTCGATGCTGTCTCTTCAGAGGCTGGAAACGTTGCTGGCAAGGCTGGTTTCGGGCGAGCTGACCAATGACGAGGTCTGGAACGAGGGCGGCCACGGCGCGCTGGTTCTTTCGGGCGGCGGCAGCCCTTTCTTGCTGGCAACCGGGCCGAGGCGGGCGCTCATCCGGCCTTCACGGCTGAAACCCTGTTTTGCCGCCCCCTTCGGCAACATGATGCTCGCTGGCTGTTTTGGCCTGGTACGGGCAATGGCGCTGCATTTCTCGGAATGGCGGATGGAGATAGACAAGGCGTTGCGCCTGGATTAAACGCCCACCACCTCTTGCGTCATTATCTGCTGGATTGTCCTGCCCATCGTGGTTGGCTTGCCGACCTTAAGCTTATCGGTAAGGTCGAAGTATTCCAGGCAGGTGGTGCAGGCCAGCATCTCGACCCCCTGCGCTTCGAGCTTCTTGGCGTGTTCCAGCGCGTTAGAGCCATCGCAGACCAAGCGCACCCCGGAGTTCATAAAGACTATCGTCGTTGGTTTTTCCCGGCTTTCGCCCAGCAACCGTAAAAAGTTTGCCATGAGCAACCTGCCGAGTTGCTCATCACCCTGTCCCATACTTTCTGACGTTACCAGGAACAACTTTGCGGCCATTTGTGAAACCTCCAGTCAATAATAATAACCTCATCCCCTAATCCCCTTCTCTTGCCAGAAGCGCTGCCCCCAGCGCGCCTACCGTCTGGGGCGAGTCGGGTATAACCATCTCGATAGCCAGCTTTTCGGCAATGAGCCTGCCCAGGCATCGGTTGAGCGCCGCCCCACCGGCAAAGACCGTCTTGCCCGCGATGTTCACCCGCTTTGACATAGCGGCGATTCGCACCGCGATGGCCTCATGCAGCGCCAGGGCGATGGCCGCCGTCTCTTCTCCCCGGCCAATCAGGGACACCACCTCGCTCTCGGCGAAGACCGTGCAGAGGGAGTTCAAGGTGATTTGCCGGGTGGCGCCAAGCGCCAGGTTTCCCAGAGAGCCTACCGGGACTTCCAGCGTGGCGGCCGTTACTTCCAGGAAGCGACCCGTCCCGGCGGCACAACGGTCGTTCATCTCGAATTTCTGGACTGTGCCATCGGCTGAGAGCCGGATAACCTTGCAATCCTGGCCGCCGATGTCAATCACCGCGCGGCAGCCGGGAAAGAGATGGTGGGAACCCAGGGCAAAAGCCTTTATCTCGGAGATGGCTTCGCCGCCCAGCGCCGGGGCGACCAGGTGGCGGCCATAGCCGGTCACCACCAGCCGCCGGTATCCATTATCGCCAATGAGTTCCCGGCAGCGTTTCAGAGGGTTTGCCCCGGTGGCCGCCACTTGCGACTTCAGGTCGTTGCCATCCAGCGTTACCAGCTTGATGGTGCGCGAGCCAACGTCAAGCCCGGCGCAAATCACTTTCGGAGCATCTCCAAAAACGCTTCGATGCGGGTCTTTAGCTGGCCGGTGTCCTCGTCGCCGTAGTCGGTCTCGATGCGCAGAAGCGGGATGCCCTCTTCCTCCAGTCTTTTTTCCACCCTGACGGCTTCGTTGGCATAGGTATGGCAGAACTGCAAATTATAGTGGATGACGCCATCGGCCCGGTATTCTTTAGTCAGGTTCACGATGTCGTCGAGGCGCTCGTTGTTGGGTGTGAAGCAAGCGCAGTGGATGTTCATGTAGCGCTCGGCGATGGTGTTCAACGCACCATCAAGGCCGTCTGAGCCGGGCGCGACCAGGTCGCTGAAGTGCCGGGTACCAGTGCAGGACTCCTCGCAGACGACCACTGCCCCGGCGGTCTCCAGCAGGTGGTGCAGTTTCCAGTTGGGGATGGCCATCGGGCTGCCGGAGATAAGGATGCGTGGGGCGTCTTCCAGGGCGACGCCTTCGCCTTTTGCCACCCGCTTATCCAGCTCGTCGCACAGGGCGCTGACCTGCCGGGTGCAGCGCCCGGCGTCGTCGTAGAACGAGACCTGGGTCACCAGCAGAGCGTCCTTGCCGCTGATGGGAACCGGGCGGGCTTTACGCAGGTCGTAGAGGCGTTTTAATGCCCGGCGGCGCTGGTTTGTCAGTTGGGTCGCGGCGCTCAGGTTTTCGGCGGTTATCTCGTTTTGGGTGAGCTTTTCTAGCACCCCTTTGAAGGCCCGCACCTCTTCCAGCCATAGCTGGCGGCTCGCGGCGGTCTTCTTGTTGGGTACCTCCATTACGTAGACCGGCTGGTACTGGCCGAGCATCTCGAACATTTTTTTCTTGCCGTCGCAGGTGGTCTCGCCGACAATTAAATGGCTGGCCTGCACGTAGGGGCAGATTTTACCGAGCTTGAAGCCGAATGACGATTTGATGAGGGCGCAGGTGTTGCGCGGCAGGACTTCCTCGGCGATGGGCACGGAAAACTGGGTGCCGGCGCAGAGTCCCACCGGGATTGCCCCCGCCGCCCATACCAGTTCCTCGGGGACAAAGACGCAGTAGGTAGCCACCACTTTGCCACCGTTTTTGGCGTGCTCCCGCAGCTCGCGCACCCGGATGCCGTGAATATCACCGACCACGAAATCGAAAAAGCCCATGCCTTCGGGGCGGTTCCTCTGGGAGAGGTAGATTTGCTGGTAAATCGGCCCGAGCGCCCCCAGCAGCCGGTCGTGGGACTTTAAGTCTATGTCCAGTTCCCGCCACATTGTGACGTTATCGGTTGTCATATTACTCCTTTTGTTTGAATTTAATAAAAAACGATGGCCGGAGACACTCCGCGCCATCGCTGAGAAACATTTTTCCCCAGGGGAATTACATATCGGGAACTCTCTTCGCCGTTTTGAGACGGAGGTCATCCGAGCTGGTGACCGGCGCAAAACTTGCACCGAGCACAGGGGTTCAGACTCAGGTGAAGCGAATTCGGTAAGTCACCGCTCTCACCTCCTTGCCGTATCCACGGGTCAGCTAACAGTATACACTAACCCGGGGGCGGTTGCCACACCTGTCAGATGTTTTCCCCTCCTGCCCACCCCAGCAAGCCGGGGGAAAACGTTACGAAATTGTAATGTTTTACCCCTAGACAGCTAATCGCTGGGTATAATAATATGATGAATTAAGGTCCTGTAAATAGTGCCAGCCGCGCTGGCCTTTAGTTTGAAAGGTTGTTGGACGACAGGTGACCGGGCGAAAACGATGTATTCTGGTGGTTGACGACCACCCCAAGCTGCTAAAATTTATCGAGATTGACCTCAGACTCCGCGCCTTCGAGGTATTCACGGCGCGTTCCGGCGAAGAAGCTCTCAAATTGGCAAAGTCGGCGGCACCCGATATCATGCTCCTTGACATCGTCATGCCGGGGATAGACGGCATCGAGGTACTGGAGAAGCTGAAGGAGTTTTCAACACTACCGGTGATTGCTTTCAGCGCCAGTCCGGAAAATCGTGAACTGGCGCTGCGGGCGGGCGCCAGCGATTTTTTACAGAAGCCCTTCGATACCGAGGAGATGGTGGCCCGGATTAACGCCCTGCTGCCGGAGGGATGACACCCGGGCCCCTACCGTTTATCCAGTACCGGCAGGGTGAAATAGAAGGTCGAACCTTTGCCCGGTTCCGATTCCGTCCAGATACAGCCGCCCTGCGCCTCGACCAGCCGTTTGCATACCACCAGCCCCAGCCCGAGCCCCTGGGAGGAGGCATCTCTTCCCAGCCGTTCGAAAAGCTCAAAAAGCCTGCCCTGCTGTTGCGGTGATATGCCCCGGCCCCGGTCGGTCACCGCGGTGACCACGGAATCCCCGTCGCGCCGGGTGCTGACCTTTATTTCGCTCCCGTCGGGCGAGTATTTGGCGGCGTTTTGCACCAGGTTGAAGAGGATTCTTTCCACGCGTACCGGGTCGGCTCCGACCAGCGGCAAATCGGCGGGAAATTCCAGCACAAACTGGCGGTCTTCGCCTAGCGACCTGAGGTCGGCGACCACCCGCGCCGCGATGTCGGGGACACGGAGCGGCTCGCGGCGAAGGTTAAGACGCCCGGCCTGGTATCGCGACAGCTCCAGCATGTTTTCCAGGATGGCCGACAGCATGCCGGTGCCTTCGATGGCGTTCTGGATGAGAAGCTCGCGGTCTTCCGGCGAGATTCCCGGGGACTGGGCGGTCCTGAGTGAACCGGAGATGACGGTGAGCGGTGTGCGCAGCTCATGGGAGACCAGGCTCAGGAACTCGTCTTTCATCTGCTCGGCTTTCTTGCGCCCGGTGATTTCCACCGCGTAAATCCGGAACCGCCGTTTGGGCGGCACGTAGGTTACCAACTGCTCGTACCACTGTTCGCCGACCCTGACGTCCCGGCTTATCGCGTCCCGGCCGCTCCGAAGCTCGCCAGCCAGTGACTCCCAGTTTGCCAGGAAGGGGTGTTGCTCACCCTTTTCCAGGGCGTCGAGAAAATGCCGGGCGGCGGCGGGATTTAAGTATTCGATATTGCCGTGCTCGTCCAGTTCGATGACGGGGTTGGGGTTCAGCTCGGGGAATGACGCCAGGTGGGAAATTTCGAGGTCCGCCTTCTTGCGTTCGGTGATATTGTCCAGGCAGACGAGCACCCGTTTCGGCGAGGTGCCGAGGAGGATGGTCGAGAGGAGAAAGGTAAGCTCTTCTTCTTTCCCGTTGAGGGAATTGGTGAGCTGCCACTCTACCTGGTAGTGGCTGGTGCCGGTCTCATAGGTGTCGAGTATCGTCTGGCGCCCGACGCAGAGCTGGCAGACGGTGCCGAAGCCGCAGCCCCTCGGGTCCTCCATCGAGTTCAGACAACCCAGACCTTCACCGGCGCGCAGCCCCAGTATCTCGTCAATGCTGCGGTCGGTAAATTGCGCGGTGGCGGTGTTGATTTTAAGCAGGCGGCGCTCGCTATCCACCACCAGCAGCAGACTGGGGATGCTGGCGAGGATGGTGGCGAGTTCCTGTTCGTTACGGGAGAGCGCTTCTTCGAATTTCTTGCGGCTGGTAATTTCGCGTTCCAGGGTCTCCCGGCGGGCGGTGGTCTCCTGAAGGCTAACCGTCATCTGGTTGAAAGCCCGTACCAGGTCGCCGATTTCATCTGCGCGTTCAACCTTGATGGCGTAGTTGAGATTACCGGAGGCGACGACCCGAGTCGCCGCCTGGAGGCGTGAAATCGCTCTCAGGGTGCGCCGGTAGGTGACGGCGTAGGTCAAAAGCAGAAACATGCCGAATGCGGTGAGCGTGCTCAGTCGGGTGATGTTGTCGGTTGCCAGGAGCTGGTTTTCCTCAGTGTCCAGCAGCCGTGAGAGGGACGAGGCGTTGAAGGCCAGCTCCTGGTTCTGGACTTCTGTCCGGCTCCAGAAGGTGGTGATGAGCGTCAAATCGGCGGCGTCACCGGGCGCAGGGATGGTTTCGAGGGCAGCTACCGCGTCGCCGAAGACGGCAGCCAGGCGCTTTTCGCCGTCGGCGACGTTATCACGCAGCAGCTGTTCCCGCGTATCGGCCGGCTTGAGTTTCGCCACCTCGGCAGAAAATTCGGCGAACTTTACCTCCCACCGGGCGAGTATCTGAGACTCCTGGTGAAGCAGGAAATCGCCCGACAGGTATCTCAGTTCGGCGACGTTCATCACAATATTCGCGACGACCGCCCTTTGTTCGCGGACGCGGCCAAGCTGCCTGGCGGTGATGAGATATGACCCCGTGATGACCGCGAGGGTGATGCACAGCAGGGCGAAAATGATGATGAGCTGGGTCCGTATTCTCATATTTTTGGCGTTTCTCCGGGATTTTCACCGGAAACGATGATAGTATAGCACACCAATAATTCGCGGGGATATATTAATGGTATCGCCAGGCTTTGGTGGGGCGGTATCAACGGGGGCGCCGGTCAGCTTTGGCAACGGCGGGGAACGACTATTTCAGGTGACTCGAAAACCAGTCGCCAGCGAGTTCGGCGACTTTTTCGAGCGTGCCCGGTTCCTCGAAGAGGTGGGTTGCGCCGGGCACTATCACCAGCTTCTTTTCCACCTTGAGAAGCGCCAGCGCCCGCCGGTTCATATCTACGACCGGGTAGTCATCGCCGCCGACGATGAGCAGGGTGGGGGCTTTTACCCGGTCGAGCACCGGGGCGGCGAGGTCGGGGCGGCCACCCCGGGAGACGACGGCGCTCACTGCTTCCGGCCTCTCGGCGGCGGCCACCAGGGCGGCGGCGGCGCCGGTGCTGGCCCCGAAGTAGCCCGGTTTGAGGTGACGGGTAGTTTCGCTGTTCTTTAGCCAGTCGGTGGCGCTGACCAGCCGACGGGCAAGCAAGCCGATGTCGAACCTCAGCCTGCCGGTATCCAAATCTTCCTGCTCCTCGTCGAGGGTGAGCAAGTCAAAGAGCAGAGTCGCCAGCCCGGCATTACGCAGCACCCTGGCGACGTACTGGTTGCGGGGACTGTGGCGGCTGGAGCCGCTGCCGTGGGCGAATGCCACCAGTCCCCGGGCACCATCGGGAATGATGAGGTTGCCGTTAAGCGATACCCGGTCAACCGCAAGCTTAACGTAGCCTTCTTCCGCCGCCTGTCTTTCCATATCGGTCTCCGCTAGTGTCTTATTATTATCCTCTGACCCAGCCCCGGCGCTTGATGACTTTATTTACCCTCTTCTTCCAGGATTTCGAGCATTTCTTCATCTTCGACCGGGTAAAATTGCAGGTAGAACTGCCCCACCGCGCTAAATGACGGCGGGGCGCGCAGGCACACCATTTCGTCAACATCTTTCGCCAGTCTCCGGATGGTGCTATCCGGCCCCACCGGTATGGCGGCGACCAGCTTTTCGGGCTTTTCCAGTTTCACCGCCCAGAGGGCGGCGTGGGTGGTGGCGCCGGTGGCGACGCCGTCATCGGTGACGATGGCGACTCTGCCCTCGGCCGGTATTTTGGGTCTGACGCGGCGGATGATTGCGGTGCGGCGGTTCATCTCGGCCATCTGGGCGGCTTTCTCCTGCTGGATAAAGGTCTCGCTGATGCCCATCTCGCTCACGACCTCCCGGTTGAGAAAGAGCCGGCCGTCTTCCGACACCGAGCCCATCGCCAGCTCGGCATGGCCGGGCGTACGCAGCTTGTGGGCGAGCACGATGTCAAGCTCGGCGCCCAGCGCCCGGGCGACTTGGCGCGCCACGACCACGCCACCCCGAGGGATCCCCAGCACCACCGGATTTTTATCGCGGTAGGCGGCCAGGGCCGCGGCGAGCAGCCTCCCCGCTTCCTCGCGGTCCCGAAAGATTTCCATGCTCCTTGACAGTATGCGTATCTGCGACATTTTTGCCTTCCTTTTTCCGCTGGCTTTGCCCCGCACCGATTCCAGGATACCGGCGAGAAAATTTTACCGGGAGACGGGTGTAAAAGTTATAAAATTGAAGCCGGAAAGATTACAGTTGCATAACATTTAGGGCGTTTCAATCGCTTTCAAAACCTCCCGGTGGTTTTCCAGGTTTGCGAAAAGGTAGTCCGGGCCGGCGGCCATGAGTTTCTCCCGGGAATGGAAGCCGGTTGCCACTGCGATTGTCAGCGCGCCGAACGGCCGGCCGCTTTCTATGTCGCGTACCGAGTCCCCGATGATGACGACATCCCTGCCCCGAAATTCCCTGGCGGCGAGTTTGCCCGCCTTTTCGATTGCCAGCCTTACCATATCTGACCGGATCTCAGTTTCGGTGCCGTACAGGCAAAAGCGGAAGTACCCGCCCAGGCCGGTGGCCTCGAGGACGGCGTCCGCGATCCGGCGCGAGTTGCCGGTGTAAAGGGCGATAACGTGCCCTTTCACCGACAGCTCATCCAGGAGTTCCCTGACCCCGGGCAGTACGTATTTTCCGGCATCGGCGGGCAGGCTTTCAGCGAAGGCGTCACCATAGCTCGCCAGCAGCCCGGCTTTCTTCTCCCGGAAAATGTCTTCCGGGACATTCTTGAGAACCGCCAGCTCACGGAAGATATCATTTAGGTTTTTCCCCGCGAAATCTATCTCGGTGAGCCTGGCATCCACTCCGAAAAACCGTTTGAACAGGCGGCGGGTCACCCCGTTATGCACCGGTATGAAGTCCACCAGCGTCTGGTCGAGGTCAAAAATGACAAGTTTCATGCGGCCCTCAAAATTATCTTACTCCATGCCGACTCTTTTGTAACGGAGCTGCGCTAAAATGTCATACTTTTGTAATTTTTCCAGTGCTCCATTTTATAACTATGCTATCGCCTGCTCTTTATAATGGGTTCAACAAACGGCCTTACCGGGTCAGCAGAGGAGAATATCCCAAAGATAGCTGGAGGTGAAAAATGGTAGAGCAGCTTTGTCCGGTATGCGGTTGTCAAATCGGCGAGGACGCTTACGAAGAAGGGGGCACCCTTTACTGCTGCGTGCCCTGCGCCACCGAAGGGCAGTGCGAGTGCGGCTGCTGCGAGGAAGAAGAGCAGGATTAACGCCTTGACCGGATGAAAACTGGCGACCTCGCAGGCTGTGAAGGCTAATTGTGACAGAAGGGGTACTGGACGTCCGGCGAAAAAGGTATAAAATACAGGTAGGACGTAAAAGGTTACCTGTCCAAAATGTCCTGGGAGGTAAAAGGATATGGCGGAATCAGCGAAACAGCAGGCCAGGAGATTGCTGGCCGATGTTCCCGAGGAGTTTGTATTCCGGTGTGGTAATGGCTGTATCTTGCACAATATGAGAGAGCTGGCGGACGAGTTGAAGAGCATGCCGGAGGAGACTTACGCTTTTCACGTCAATGCCGAGAAAAATGATTTCGTGAACTGGGTACGGGACATCATCAAGGATGACACCCTGGTGAAAGCGTTGCAGAAAGCGTCCAGCCGCTCGCAGGCGGCAAGCGCCGTCGAAAACCGGGTGGCCTCTCTAGCTAAGAAGCGGTAATCTGGAGGCGACGACCGGATTCGAACCGGTGAATAGCGGTTTTGCAGACCGCCGCCTTGCCACTTGGCTACGTCGCCCCAGAGGAAATGGTGCCGAGAGGGAGATTTGAACTCCCACGCCCTTAATCGGGCACTAGCCCCTCAAGCTAGCGTGTCTGCCATTCCACCATCTCGGCGTACTCTGGCAGGAGTGGCAGGATTCGAACCCGCGACCGGCGGTTTTGGAGACCGCTGCTCTACCAAACTGAGCTACACTCCTGGGTGCCAGCACTATATGATAGCATAGTTACGTAAAAAAATTAACCCTGGGGAGTGATGTTTCAGTCTACATAGATGAATACAAGGTGACCCATCCCTTTGTGCCTTCCCTTTATGATTTCGGTTAAGGGAAGGGAAACAATCATCCCCCTGACTTGGGGTCGAGCGGGTAGCCGGCTTCAATCCAGGCGTTAAAGCCGCCCTTTATGGGGTAGACCTGACGGTAGCCTTTGTTTAAGAGAATCTGCGCCGCCCGGGCGCTCGAAGCTTCTTCGGGTCAGGTGCAGTAGGTAATGATGAGCCGGTCGCGCGGGATTTCGCCGAGGTGCTTTTCCATCTCGCTGTAGTGGATACGGTGCGCCCCCGGTATCTTGATGCCCGAGGCTTCCCAGGCGGCGGGGCTTCGGGTGTCAATGGTAAATACCGGCTCGCCCTGGTCAAGCCGGCGCTTAATCTCGCTGGCCGTGATTCTAGCAGGTGTCGCTAGTGTCATGCTCACCTCCCGAATACCGGATAGCAGTATTATACCTTAAAATCCGTAAAATCCCAGGGAGTAGCGCACTTTTATGCCGGGAATGTATTGATGAAGCCCTGACTTAATGCTAAAATTGCAGGAAGTTTAATCCAATATGGTCGCCCGGTAGCGGGAGAACAGGGAGAGAAAAGCACTGGCATGGATATTGAAGACATCAAAAAGAACATGAAGCTGTCAATAGATGGCGTCCCCTACAACGTGGTCGAGGCTGAGTTCGTCAAGCCGGGCAAAGGACGCGCCATCTACCGCCTCAGGCTGAAAAACCTTTTCACCAACTCTACCATTGACCGCACCTACCATTCTGGAGAGAAGGTGGATACCGCCAACGTCACCGCCCAGGAAAAACAGTTTCTCTACAAAGAAGGCGACCACTACGTCTTCATGAGCACCGATACATTCGAGCAGGTTTCCGTTCCCGAAGACCAGATTGGCGACAAGAAAAACTGGCTTAAGGAAGGCGACGTCGTCACCGTGCTGATGCTGGACGACCGTGCGATTGATGTTACGGTTGCCACCTTCGTCAATCTCAAGGTGGTGAAGACCGAGGCGAGCAGCCGCACCGCCACCATAACCGCCCAGGCCAAGCAGGCGGTAATGGAGACCGGGGCGGTGGTTGACGTGCCGGTCTTCATCCATGAGGGTGACGTCCTTAAGATTGATACCCGCACCGGCACCTACGTGGAACGCATTTCCACCAAGAAGTGAGGCATGACTCGCGCGGAAAGCCAGCGGTTAGCCCGCCTGAGACCCAAACTGGAGCGCCGGGCGCTGGTCTATCATCACACCCGCGAGTTTTTCCGGAAGAAGGGCTTTCTTGAAGTAGAGACGCCGCTCCGCATACCGGAGGTCGCTCCCGAGCAGCATATCGTTCCCATCGGGAGCGAGGGATGGTTCCTATCCACCTCGCCCGAGCTTCACATGAAGCGCCTGCTCGCTTCCGGCTATGACAAAATTTTCCAGTTTGGCCGCTGTTTTCGCAGGGGTGAGCGTGGCCGCTGGCATAACCCCGAGTTCACCCTGCTCGAGTGGTATCGCCAGAGCGGCGACTACCGCCAGATGATTTCCGACGCTTCGGAGCTGGTGGCGTTTCTCGCCGAAAGGCTAATGGGTAGCCGCTGTCTGCATTACCAGGGGCAGGTTATTGACCTCAGTTTGCCCTGGCTGGAAATCACGGTAGGCGAAGCTTTTCACCTCTGCGCCGGCTGGGACCCGGTGGCTTCGCCCGACCCGGTGCGCTTTGATGACGACCTCGTGGGTCTGGTGATGCCGGGCTTCCCGAAAGACCGTCCGGTGGCGCTCCTCGACTATCCGGCGGCGCTGGGGTCGCTGGCGCGGCTTAAGCCGGATGACCCACAGCTTGCCGAGCGCGCCGAGGTGTTCATCGGGGGATTAGAGCTTGCCAACGCCTTCAGTGAGCTGGTTGACGCTGGCGAGCAGGAAAGGCGTTTCCGCGCCGAGATAGAGCAAATCAAATGCGATACCGGGCGCAAGGCGGCCATGCCGCGGAAGTTCCTGCGGGCGCTTGGCGATATGCCCCCGTCGGGCGGCATCGCCCTGGGGATGGATAGGCTGGTGATGCTTTTCTGCGACGCCGCTTCGATTGACGAAGTCTTGCCCTTTACCGTTGATGATATTTAAGGTTAGGCCTAGACAACCGGAAGATATGCATAAGCAAGAGGCACAAGAATGGAGATGGCGAAAGGTCTCTTCGGGGCGATTATCTGAGGGGGAACCATTTATGCCGTTGGTCTAGCGGTGAACAGCTGGCTGGTGACTTTTGATTTGCGCATCGCCCTGGCAGTCGCGATACTGGCGGCGGTGGGCATTGGGGGATAGTTCGCGAACTTATGTTTTGGAGAACAATTACCTGATGTCAGTGCTTATCAAGCCTAGAAATTAACGGATAATCAGGCATAATGGGAACATTATTACCATACTGCAGATATAAAATGACGACCGTCAACAATAAGGAAGAGTACCTGGAAGCTAACTTGAAGTAATGATATTGCCAGAAATTGGTAGCGGGGGTTGGATTTGAACCAACGACCTTCGGGCGCGATGAGAGGCACGAGAGACCACGAGCCACCGAGCGTCCGACTGTTGGATGCCCCCCGCTTCCCCGACTCCCGTAAAGATGCGGTAAACAGATTCGTTTTAATCCTATTATGGCATGAGGCATCGGCTCTCAAGCGCTTATGAGCCTCACTACCGCCACTATTTTACACCTAATGTCCCCGCTGGCTAAAGCCGTCATCCGCCCACCCAGCTAGGACTAATCTCTTGCCCCGCCCCCGCTTACAAACCGCCTGAAACGCGCCATATTTATTATGAGCGTCAGAAAAAAAGGAGGTAAATTAAATGGCGAGGAAAGGAAAACAGTACGTGTTTTCAGCAAGGACTACCGAGGAGGGGCTGAAGAAGCTGGGGGAGCTGCGGCAGGAGCGCAGGATGGGATGGGACGAGTTGGTCATTGATGCCATCGCCGCCCACTACAACCTGGACAGGGCGATGATGCCCCTGCCAAGGAAAGAGAAGCCCGTAAAAGAGGCGCAACCCGCCGAGCAGCAGCCCGCCGAGGAGATACCGCGGGAGCAGCCAACGGCGACGGAGCAGGAGCGCCCCACCGAAGGGAAACAAACAGCGAAGAAGCGGAAGAAGGGCGGGAAGAAAGCCAGTAAGCCAGCGCCCAGCGAGGCGGCATGATAGACATGAGCGACCCGCGCAACCCCGACTACTGGTTCGACTGGGAATCAGGTGGTGCTGGCGGTGCTGGAGGCTCACGCGCCACTACGGTCACACGAATGGGGAACCGGTGTGCGTGAGGTGCGCCCTGCTCAGGGACGGGACGGAGAAACGCGAGGGGAAAGGGAAACAGTGAACGGAGGTCAGGCGGTCAGCTGCGACAGGGGAAAAAAGAAAAGCCCGCCAATCCAGCGGGCATCTGCTTCGAGCTTGGTAGCGGGGGTTGGATTTGAACCAACGACCTTCGGGTTATGAGCCCGACGAGCTGCCACTGCTCCACCCCGCGACGTATCCGTAATTATAGCTCTGGCAATTTCCTATGTCAAGTTTTGCGGCGCTCGGGCGGACGATGGTCGGGGTCGTCGCCACTTTCCCCCGCCGCCCGTTTTGCCTTCCTTAACGCCTGCCAGCCTTGCAGCCTCTCGCTTAATATCTTCTCAAACCCCTGGTCGCCGGGAATGTAGAACGTTTTGCCGGCCAGGGATGGGGGCAAGTCCTCCTGGGTGGTGATACGGTTAGGCTCGTTGTGGGCATACTGGTAGCCCTTGCCGTAGCCCATCTTTTTCACCAGGGGGGTGACCGGGTTGCGCAGATGGAGGGGCACTTCCTGGTCGGGGGTTTTTTTGACCAGGTCGCTCGTGGTCGAGTAAGCCCGGTAGAGCGAGTTGCTCTTAGGGGCGGTCGCAATATAGACTACTGCCTCGGCCAGCGCCAGGTTTGCCTCCGGCATGCCGATGAAGTGCACCGCCTGCTGGGCGGCCATGGCGACTACCAGCGCCTGGGGGTCGGCCATGCCCACGTCTTCGGAGGCGGCGCGGGCGACGCGGCGGGCGATGAAAAGCGGGTCTTCCCCCGATTCCAGCATCCGGGACAGCCAGTAGATGGCGGCATCAGGGTCGGAATCGCGCATGGACTTGTGCAGAGCCGAGATGGTGTCGTAGTGCTGTTCGCCGCCTTTGTCGTAGCGCAGGGCGCGGTGCTGTGACACGTCTTCAACGGTTTGCAGGGTGATGAGGCGGCTGCCCCCGGAACCGGGCTGGGTGGTGAGGGCGGCGATTTCCAGGGTATTAAGGGCGATGCGGGCGTCATTATTAGAAATGGTGATGATCTGCCGGAGGGCTTCGGCGCTCAGGCTTACGTCCAGGGCGCCCAGACCTTTCAGCCGGTCCTTGAGCGCCCGGGTGATAATGATTTGCAGCTCGTGCTCGCTCAGGGGGTTGAGCTTATATACCCGCGCCCGCGATAGCAGGGGCGAGATGACCTCGAAAGAGGGGTTTTCGGTGGTGGCGCCGATGAGGGTGACGGTGCCGTCCTCGACGTAAGGCAGGATGGCGTCCTGCTGGGCCTTGTTGAAGCGGTGGATTTCGTCAATGAAAAGGATGGTTTTCTGGCCGTGCAGTTTGCGGCGCTCTTTGGCCTCCTCGATGATGCGGCGCAGGTCGCCGACGCTGGCGCTCACCGCGCTCACCGGGGCAAAATACGAGTTCGAGGAGTTGGCGATGATGAATGCCAGCGTGGTCTTGCCGCTGCCCGGCGTCCCCCAGAGGATGATGGAGGGTAACTGGCCGCTTTCGATGGCTTTTCTCAGGGTATGCCCCGGGCCAACCAGGTGCTCCTGGCCGACGAAAGTGTCCAGCGTGCCGGGCCTCATCCGTGCCGCCAGGGGAGCTTCGGTCTCCTTGAGCTTTTCGAACTGCTGGTCGAACATATCCACGGAATTCGCCTCGCCTAAAATTTTACTGGTAGCGGTCAACCCGGAAGCGGTAGAGTTTTACCGGCTCATCGGGGCCGATGCCCGCCTTGCGGCGGCAGATTTCAATCTGGTGGTCAACACTGTCCACCCCCTCAAGGTCGGGTAGCAGCAGTCCCCGTCTCAGCCCCGTCTCGACGATTACCCCGTACTTCTGGGAGTCGAGCTCGCCGGTGCCGGCTACCGGCTCCGGTGCGGTAAGAACATCCACCTTGAAGTCAAGCCCGGCGAGTTCTCCGGCAGAGACCGGAGGGAAGCGGGGGTCGCTGGTGGCCGAGCTGATGGCGTTAGCGATGATTTCCTCGGCGATGTTGTGCCGGGTCGGCTCGATGGTGCCGATGCATCCCCGCAGTGCGCCGCGCTTGTGGATGGAGACAAATACCCCGGCCTTGCCTTTCATCTCCGGCGTGATTTCAGAAGGCTTTATGACCTTGTGATTTTTGACGTAGCCGGTCACCGCTTCCCGGGCCAGGCTCACCAGCGGGTGAGTCTTTTTAAGGATGATGCCGGCGTAGCCGACCACGCTGCGGTAGTCACCGGTCTCGTCGCCGCTGGTGCGATAGTCCACCAGCTCCGTGGCACCGGCGCCAAGCTCCCGGGCGGCGGCGATGACACAGGCGGCGGGCAGCGCCCCGCACATCGAAATATTCAGCTTGGCGACCTTCTCGAGAAGCTCGTCTTCCCTCAAGTTGAGGATAGCATTGATGGCCTGGTCGTCCTTGACCTGCGCCGATTTTTGAGATTCGTAGTGGGTCATATCGCTGGAGGCGATGAGCACCACCTCACGGCCTAGTTCCTTTACGGCGCTAGCGATTTCCTGGCCGATACCCTTGCAGACTTCGATGCTCGTCTGGGCAATCACGACCGGCACAATTTTTGCATCGGGCTTGAAGTATTGCAGGAAGGGCAGCTGCACCTCAACGGCGTGCTCGAACTGGTGGGCCGTCTCGTCTTCCTCGAAATAGCGGGAACCGGCCAGGATTTGTTGCGCCAGCGCCGAATCAATGGCGATCTTGCCCAGCGGAGTCTGCCAGTCGCCGCCAGTCATAATGGCGACCGGCCATTAAG
>QZJL01000072.1 GCA_003599745.1 Dehalococcoidia bacterium
AGATGCTGACTATCTTGAATTCCATGGCCAAGAATAACAATCCTTGGAGGTGTGCTGAGACGATGACCTAAAGACAGTTGCTATTGATACCCCAAGTGGAGCCGGGGGGATTCGAACCCCCTACCTTTTGACTGCCAGTCAAACGTTCTCCCAAGTGAACTACGGCCCCGCAAACCCATATAATTTAGCATAAAACCCAGGCGGGAGGCAAACCCAGCTGCCCTTGACAATATCAGAGCGGTTTGTTAGCATGACTTTATTAAGCCGCTAGCCGTTTCTGGCAGCTAAATGACAATTTAAAAAGTTATCGCTTGGATCCGTGAGGACCGAGACGGTAGTAAGAGTGGGGATGACCCTCTCCGATAGTCTCGGGGAGGGTTTTTTATTGGGGGGAGTCTGATGGAGCGGAAACCGAAGCTGGGATTTATCGGCATCGGCACCGTCGGCAACGCCCTAGCGCTAAAGCTGAGCCGCGCCGGCTACCCGGTGGTGGCGGTTTCAAGCCTGAGGCATACTTCAGCACGCAATCTTGCCGCTCAGATTAAAGTCTGCCGCGCCTTTGAGAATAACCAGGATGTGGTCAACGTCGCCGACCTTATCTTCATCACCACTCCGGACAATGCCATTGAGCCAGTAGTCAGCCGCCTCAGCTTCTCCCGGGGCAAGAGCGTCGTCCACTGTAGCGGGGCAGACTCCACCCGCAGCCTGATAACCGCCAGAGAAGCCGGCGCACTGGTCGGCACCATCCACCCGTTGCAGACCTTCGCCAGTACTGAGCAGGCACTCGCAAACCTGCCAGGCTCCACCTTCGCTCTCGAAGCTGAAGAACCGCTACTGGGCACGCTCAAGGAAATTACCGCCGCCCTCGAAGGTTACTGGATAGAGCTTTCCGCCGAAGATAAAGTTTCCTACCACGCCGCCGCCGTCATCGCCTGCAACTACCTGGTGACGCTGGTAAAGCTCGCAACCGACCTCTGGCAGACCTTCGGCGTACCACCGGCCACCGCCACGCGGGCGCTTTTGCCACTCATCAAGGGGACGGTGCACAATATCGAAACCGTCGGACTGCCTGACTGTCTCACTGGCCCCATTGCCCGGGGCGATACCAATACCATCACCAAGCATCTTGAAGCGCTTGAATCTGAGCCGTCACTGCTTAGCGCCTACCGCAAGCTTGGCCTAGCAACCCTGCCCATCGCTATTGCCAAAGGCAGGATAAACCCGCCGCAGGCTGAAGAAGTTAAATCCCTGCTTGAAGGTAAAAAGCTAGTTTCGGAGGAAAAAGGTTTGATGCTGACTATGCTCAAGAGCAAAATCCACCGCGCCAGGGTGACCGACGCCAACGTTGACTACGAAGGCAGCGTTTCCATTGACCCAGTGCTCCTGGAAGCCGCCAACATCTTCCCATTCGAGCAGGTACACGTTCTCGATGTTAACAACGGCGCACGTTTTACCACCTATGCCATCGCCGGCACCCGCGGTGAAATCTGCCTCAACGGCGCCGCCGCCCGGTTGGTTAACCGCGGCGATATCGTTATCATCCTGACCTACTGCCAGGTCAGCGAAAATGATGCTCACCAGCACGCCCCGAAGCTGGTCTATGTTGACCAGAATAATGCCATCACCCACACCAGGACAATGACATCCGTCGAAGCGATGGCGGCACATTAAAGGGAGTAAGGTGGCGCGGGTTTCCGTAAGCCAGATTAAAGCAATGAAACAGCAGGGCGAGAAGATTGCCATGCTGACAGCGTATGACTATTCAACCGCCAAAATCATTGACGAAACCGGCATCCCCCTGATTTTAGTCGGCGACTCTTTGGGCATGGTCGTTCTGGGCTACGACTCAACCATCCCGGTAACCATCGAAGAAATGCTGCACCATACTAAAGCCGTGACACGCGGCGCAAAAAGAGCCATCGTCATCGGCGATATGCCCTTTATGACCTACCACGTATCGGTCGAGCAGGCGCTCACCAACGCCGCCCGCTTCATCCAGGAAGGCGGCGCCCAGGCAGTCAAACTCGAAGGCGGCGTCACTGTAGCCGATAAGGTACGGCGCATCGTGGCCTGCGGCATCCCGGTGATGGGACATATCGGTCTCACGCCCCAATCCATCAACCAGCTTGGCGGCCACAAAATCCAGGGCAAAACGCCCCAAGCCGCCGCCGCTATGCTGGAAGACGCTAAAGCGCTGGACGAAGCTGGGGTTTTTGCCATCGTCCTGGAGACGGTTCCGGCGCCGCTCGCCAGCCTCATCACCCACAAGGTGAGCGTCCCCACCATCGGCATCGGGGCGGGGGCGGGCTGCGACGGGCAGGTGCAAGTGGTCAACGACATCCTCGGCTCTTTCTCCGACTTTGTCCCCAAACACGCCAAGCAATATGCCCGCCTGGCCGACATCACCCTCACCGCAGTATCAGACTATTTCAACGAAGTCAAATCTGGCACTTTCCCCACCGAAAAGCAGAGCTTTACCATGGACGAAAGCGTTCTCGCCGAACTGGGAAACTAGCCGATGCGGGTCATCGAAAGCGTAGCCGAGATGGTGGGACTGCGGCGGGAGCTTCAAGCGCCGGTGGGCTTTGTACCAACGATGGGCTACCTACACGAAGGCCACATCACCCTTGTAAAAAAAACGCGTGAAGAAAACGCCACCGCCGTCGCGAGCATTTTCGTTAACCCCACCCAGTTCGGCCCCAGAGAAGACCTGGCCCATTACCCCCGCGATATTCCCCGTGACCTGAAGATGCTCGAAACCATTAGAACTGATATCGTTTTTGTCCCCGGGTCGTCGGAAAAAATGTATCCCGCCGGTTACAATAGCTGGGTTGAGGTTAGCGGCATTACCGAAAGGCTGGAAGGTGCGGTGCGTCCCGGCCATTTCCGGGGAGTGGCAACGGTAGTCGCTAAGCTGTTCAACATTGTCCAGCCAGACAGAGCCTACTTTGGACAGAAAGACGCCCAGCAACTTCTGGTCATTGAGAAAATGGTGCGCGACCTCAATATAAACGTCACCGTCGTCCGCGTGCCTACGGTGCGCGAGCCGGACGGCCTGGCGATGAGCAGCCGTAACGTTTATCTCAATCTCGAAGAACGCCGTCAGGCCACCGTCCTGTACCAGTCTCTGAAGCTGGCTGAGCAGCTTTACCGGGATGGCGAAAAGGACGCTGATAGGATTAAATGCCAGATGACCGACCTCATTGAGCAACAGCCCCTCGCTAAGATTGACTACATCAGCATCGCCGACAGCACAACACTAGAAGAACTTGCAACGGTTAAGATACCGGTACTGGTCTCACTGGCGGTCAGGTTCGGTAATACCAGGTTGATTGATAATATCATTCTGGAGTAGCTAAAGGTAACCTATCCCCTTCATCTCCTTTCCTGATAGTTTTGGGCAGGAAATGGGAGATTCTTTTTTGATCTCTGGCTCGCTGCCCCGCTCGCCAGACCTCCGGAACGAGACCCCACCATGAAACGATTTATTGCCCCCAATAACATTAAATGTTACGTAAACTTCGCCCTTCCCTGACAAAGATGAGCATACCCAGCACCGCGATGAAAGCCATCACCGCGCCGAAGTAAAATGGGGCTGACGGGTTGATAGCGTCCCAGAGCAGACCCGCGATAAAGCTGGCCGGCAACAGCGCCAATCCCAGCACACCGTAGTAAAGGCCGTAGGCCATACCTCTCCGCTCTGGGGGCACAAGGTCGGCAATGAAAGCGCGGGCGACTCCTTCCGTTAGACCATAGTAGATACCGTAAACCGCAAAAAGCGGCCATACCTGCCAGGCAGCGCCAACTAGCGCAAAGCCAAGATAAACCAGGCCATACACCAACCAGCCCAGGGCAATTACCCGGCGGCGGCCTAGCTTGTCGGAGACGATGCCGGCGGGCAAAGAGACCAGTGAATAGGTAACGTTGAAAAGCACCAGCATGATAATCACCGTAACCACCGGCAGCTCCAGGTTCTGCGCCCGGAGGATGAGAAAAAAATCGCTGGAGCGGCCCAGTGTGAAAACGGCGAGGATTCCCAGGAATATTTTGAACTGGTTATTGAACCCGGCGAACCGGCTTTTGGGAAGAACTTTGTTTTCGCCGGGAATGATTGACTTACCGTCTGATTCGCGCACGAAGCGCCAGAGCACCACCACCGCCAGCACCGCTGGAACCACCCCGACAATCACCAGCCAGCGGTAAGACTCAAGACCAAGCCGGTGACTTAAGCCCTCGACCGAATAGACGATGATGGCCGCCAGCACCAGCCCCAGCATTGCTCCGGCGGTATCCATAGCGCGGTGCCAGCCGAAGCTTCGCCCCACCTCGCCCACCAAGGCCGAATGCGAAATCAGGGCGTCACGCGGTGCGCTGCGGGTGCCTTTGCCCAAGCGGTCGGCAAAACGGATACCGAGCACCGCCCACCAGGCGCCGGCAAAGTACATAAAGGGCTTGGCAATGGTAGAAAAGCCGTAGCCCAGAAGCGCCAGCGCCTTATATTTTCTCACCCTATCGGAAAACCAGCCGCTAGCTATCCTGAGGATGGAGTCGGTGCTTTCGGAAAGACCGCCCACCAGGCCGACAAAGGTTGCCCCTACTCCGAGGATGTTGGTTAAGAAAAGCGGGATAAGGGTGAAAATCATCTCGCTGGAAACGTCGGTGAGAAAGCTGACAACCCCCAGGAAAAAGACATTGGGAGTGAAACCCAGGATACGTCTAGGATTCTTATCCGCAGTGGGCAACTATTTTCCCTCTGGTAATAATATCTTTCTAATGATAGCCGTTTGGAATCTTTATTGCCAGAGGCCAAACCAGCTTGACACTGAGAAAGCTAAAAGCTAAAATAAAGTTTGCCTGAAGAGCGTGCCGAGGTAGCTCAGTTGGTAGAGCAGCGGACTGAAAATCCGCGTGTCAACAGTTCAATTCTGTTCCTCGGCACCAACGTAATGGGCGGAAGTGGCTCAGTGGTAGAGCATCTCCTTGCCAAGGAGAGGGTCGCGAGTTCGAATCTCGTCTTCCGCTCCATTTTTATTTTAGAGCCGAAGTGGCGGAACTGGTAGACGCGACAGTCTCAAAAACTGTTGGAGGGCAACTTCCGTGTCGGTTCGAGCCCGACCTTCGGCAGACTGCCGAGTAGTGTAACGGTAGCACAGGAGACTTTGAATCTCCTTGTCCAGGTTCGAACCCTGGCTCGGCAGCCAGAATTAACTTTCTGATTTCTTAATTTCCTTGATCCTCTCAAGCAGCGGCGGGTGGGAGTAGTTCAGAAAGACGTAAAATGGGTGGGGTATCAGGTTCGAGAGATTGCCTGTCGAGAGCTTCTTCAGGGCATCTATCATTCTTTCCCTATCCGGGATAGTCTCCGCCGCAAAACGGTCGGCCTCTCGCTCGTGCATTCTGGATAGCGCCCCGGTACCCAAAGAAATCAGCATCTCCAGCGGCGTGTAGAGCAGGCCGAAAAAGAGCAGCCCGCTATAAATTGACGGCTCTTGCATGCCGAACGCCTGGTAGAGGCCGGGGCTTCGTAAAAACACCGAGAGCAGGAAAAAAAGCAGGCCGGTGTGCAGGATGCCGATGGCCGTTCCCTTTAAGACGTGCTTTTTCTTGTAATGGCCGATTTCGTGGGCAAGCACCGCTACCATTTCCGCTACGGTGTGGTTTTTGATGAGGGTATCGAATAGTGCGATACGCTTGTTGGCACCAAACCCGGTGAAAAATGCGTTGGACTTGCTGGAGCGTCTCGAGCCATCTATAACGAAGACATTCTTGACCGGGAAGTTGACCGAATGCGCGTAGCCCAAAATAGCCTCTCGGAGTTCGCCTTCTTCAAGCGGGGTGAATTTGTTGAAAAGCGGCATAATCAAAGTCGGGGCGATAAACTGTAAAACCAGCGAAACGACCGTGACAGTCGCCCAGCCGTAGAGCCAGGCAAAATTGCCGGCGTACTGAAACAGCGCCAGGATTGCCGCCAGCAAAGGCACGCCGAGTAATATTACAAGCCCCAGGCCCTTAAGCCGGTCAAGTATGAAAGTGCGACGGCTGGTGCGGTTAAAGCCGAAACGCTGCTCAATCACAAAGATTTCGTAAATTCCGAAAGACAGTGTCAGCAAGCTGTACCCGAGCAGCAACATGCCAATGTAAAATACGCCATTAACAATTGGGCTAAATCCCCATGACCTCACGACCACGTCAAGAAAATTAAATCCCCCGGAAAACCAGAAGACCAGCAGAACAACCAGGCCAAGGGTGACGATGAGCAGGTGAAAGCGGATATTGGTGCGGGTATATTCCTGTGAGCGGCGGTACTCGTCCGGCGGGTAGAGTCCGCCAAGTTCCAGGGGTAACTCGTACCGCAGGGCTTTCAGATTGAGCAGGCTGGCAGCTATATCCAACGCATATTCAACCAGCAGCGCAATTAAGATGATGAAAAAAAAGGGGTTGAGCATTTTAATGCTGGCTAACCGATCCGGGCGAGGGAGCGGACAGATGCCTGGACGCTTGGTACGGAATCGCAGATGTTATTTACCGGGCAGATGGCACACTCGGGCATCCCTGCCCGGCAGACCAACTCGGCTAGGTCCAGCATCATACTGTTATACTTCTGCGGCTCATCGCAGCACACCAGACCTTCGGCAACCGACTCAACCAACCCCGGCGGCGGTTGGGGGGGGAGGTCAGCGGCGAAGATATGCGCCAGCATACGGAAAACATGAGTGTTAACCACGGCAATCGGCAGACCGTACCCGAAGCAAAATACCGCTTTAACGCCGTGGCGCGGCAGCCCGGAAATCCGTCCCAGGTTGTCGGTGTCACACGGCAGGTTTCCCCTGCCTTCCCGTGCCAGACCCCTGACCAGCTTCCAGAAAGACTCGCGTTGTTGCTCAAGGTGAATTACCGCCAGCACTTCGCCTATTTTTTCTTCGTTCGCGCTGAGAAGGTCGCTAACCTGGGGAAGAAGCGCCACGAAACGCTCGAAAGCTTCCTCGGCACCTTGCTTTAGCCTGTCGAGTAACATCTCACCGATGAGGACACAGTAGGCCGACGTCCCGGGCTCGCGCCACGCGTAACGCAACGGGTGGGCATCCGCCCATGAAAGGACATCTTGCTGGAGTGAACACCTTTTTCTTTCCACCATGATACCCAGGGACTTAATCATGCTTGTAGCTTCCATTTCTCCACCACCTCCCGGTCAGTTTTCCATCCAGCCTCCCCAGTGTACTCCATTCCCCAATCGAATAGTCATATTATTCCAACTGAACCTATTATAAAACCATATCATTTTTGTAAAATCTTTCATTTTTAAATTATTACAAAAGAGCAAGTGGCTACTAGTATTATATAACAGGAACGCAAGAAGCGGGAGAATTTCAATGCCTGATATAATCGCCAGGGTAGCAAAAGACGCCACCCGAGCTTTGCGTATGGGTATTCTGTTCTCTCTTTCCGTTCGGCGAGGTTCTGCAGTTTGGCGGTTCGTTTCCCTGGGAAGCAGACAGCAGCCTGGCGATGGTCGCCTGCCCCGACCCGAAAAACCCGGTGGTGTTTGAGCTAAGGTGAAAGGGATAATTTGGATATACCAGGCTAGGACGCAGCGCCGGCGACGAGCGGGGCAAAGCGGATACAACGGGTATCAAGTACTCCCCCAAAAGAGCGCCCCGCGGAACTATAACGCCTCTGGAGCGATGCCATATTCACTGTATGATGAAGCCGGGCAACTTCGGAGAGTCCACCGGATAAATCCAGGCTGATTATAACAGTCTTACCCGATATTTCTTTAGCAGCCACGAAGCCACCGTGTTGCTGGAAAGCTGGGACAACGCTTTCTTGCCGGTTATAACGTCGGGTTAGGTATTGCCGGTTTATCGCGTGATGAATCACGCTCTTATCGTAACCATCAGGCCAGAGGCAATCGTACCTCGGTGCGGGGGCACCGGGGCATCGCTCTTTTCCGGCTCGCGCCGTAGCTCCAGGGTGGAGTGCCGTCCCGGACAGAGGACTATTGCTAAGCCTGTAGCGCAAAACTAGCGACCGCACATCTGCGCTGCGCCATAATACCTCGCGACGACCTTCGTCTGAACGCTGCCAGAGCGGCTGGCGAAGCTCATCCTCAAAACCGGCATTCGCCAGCCCGGCGTGAACCCTCCGTGCCCGCGAACCAGACCAGACCGGGGCTCCAACTCTATTCTCTTCAAAGCGTTTGAAATGTACAAAGTAGTTCGTCAGACTGTCTTTCGCTTTCGTATTCAGGTTTTGTTCAATAATCCTGGAGAAAGCATATGATAAATAGAAAGAGAAAAACAGTAGTCCGGCGCCGAGCAGCGTGGTGACCGGCTCCGGCAGGGCGATCATTATCAGGCTGAAACGCCGCAGCGACCTGATGATTAACCTGGTATTAAGCATACAGGACAAACCTGAAGCCATTTTATGATGCGAGCGAATATTACCACATTTATTTTCCTTTGTACAGTGGGTATTTGCAAAGCTGGAACAAAACTTGACAGTCCTCTGGCGGCAGACTATCATTTAGCCGGTAGCTGCGCTCACAATAACCGACTGGCAAAACCCCAAACGGTATAAGACAGTCTCTTCCGACAGAGGTTCCCCGCCCAAGACATAGAGCAGCTATCGAAGACGGACAATGAGGAGAGAAATCGCATGCCGGTAAGTAAAGACGGGTACAAATGGCCGGAGCATTTTAGTGTCGGTGTCCTACCGGCCACCGGGGGACTGGAAACACCCAACGTGGTCAGGCAGTGGACACGGGTGCTCGCTCAAGACACCGGTATGAAGGTGCACATGGTCTCTGCGCCCGATAAAGCCACCAAGTTCAAATGGGTGCACTACCGCTTCGCCGATATCGCCGACGGCGGCACTTCGGAATACGGCCAGGTCCTGGAAGGGGTCTGGCACTATGGAGACCGCGATAACGGTGCCTTCCCGGTGCGCATTGCCTGGGTGTTTTCGAAGTATGATGCCGGTTTTATCGTCAGGGGGGATTCGTTTATCAAGGATGTCTCTGACATCAAGCCCGGTGTGCGGGTGGTTGATATGAGAAGCTACTTGCCCAGCCAGCGCAATATCGAGGGACTGCTCGCCTGGGCGGGCATCAAAGACCCGGAAAAAGAAATCGTCTGGGTAGCGGCGAAAGACGCCGATGAGAAAATCCGGCTCATCGTCGAGGACAAGGCCGATGTCGCCTTTGCCCTACCTACCGCACCATCGACCTTTACCGCCGAAAAGAATCCCCACGGCATCCGATGGATCGAGCTGAACCCGGCAAAAGACCCCCAAGGCGCCAAAAGGCTAAGCGAAAAATACATCACCACTTTCGGCCCGATGTTTCGGGGCGTAAAATCTGCCCGGGGAGTCTGGAGCACGGTGGGCACCGACCAGTTCTGCTGCCATACAGGGGTGAATTCCGAACTCATTTATCACTTGGCGAAATGGCTCAACGAGAAGTGGCCACGGTACAAAGACCTGCATCCCTGGCTGGAACAGACGACCCTCAAAAACCTTATGGAGAAACTTGACATCACCTGCCTACCTTGCCACGACGGCCTGATAAAGTACCTCAGGGAACTCGGCCTCTGGACCGATGCTCACGACAAACGGAACCGTGAAAACGCCGACACCGTTGCCCGCTACTGCGGGGCATGGCAACAGGCGATATGGCAGGCAGACGAAAAAGGCATCGTCGTCGTCGCCAATAACCCCAGGTGGGTGGAACTGTGGGAAAGTCACAAAAAGGAACTGGGGTTACCCCGGTTCGATTTTCTGCCCAGCCTGGGTAAAGCTACTTATTAGCTTTTACTCATCAGAACATTTCGGCGAATCATAATTCCAGATTGGACTCCAACTGCCAATGTAATCGTAACCGATTATCGATTAGGTATTGACACGCTTATGAGGGTGTTATAAACTAATTTACCACAAAACAACCCTGATTTCCTCGCAGCGACTACCTGATTTTCACGTCGAAAATAGAATGGAGCGGTGGCTTATGAAAAGATGGCATCTTCTAATCGCGTTGGTGATGGCCCTGACGATGCTATTCTCGGCCTGCGGTGGAACAGCGACACCGCCGACTCCGCCGGCCTTACTAACTGAGACAACTCCTGGCTCAACCATACAAACCCCGACCGGAGTGCGGCTGACACCCAACCCGGTGGAAACGTCTATGCCCATTTACGGGGGTGAACTCAGAACCGGCTATTGGATTCCCCGGACTTTCGATGCTCACCAGAAAGCCGGCTACGGGCCAACCGCCACCCTGCCGGTCTTCAACCAGCTGGTAATGTTCAACATCAATTACAAAGAAGTAGTCACCGAGACCATCGTCGGCGACCTGGCCGAAACCTGGGAGACCAGCGCTGACGGTTTGGCAATAACCTTTAAGCTGCGCCAGGGGGTGAAATGGCACGACGGGGTGCCCTTTACCGCCGATGATGTCATCTACAGCCTGGACAAGATGACCGACGTGAACCGGAGTGCCATCTCTGATTGGTTTCCGGCCTACAACCGCATCGAGAAGGTTGACGACTTAACAGTTAAAGTTCATCTCAAGTATGCCTCCGCCAGCTTTATGATGGCGCTGGCCCAGGGGGAATCGCAGATTCAGTCTCTCCACCTGGCAGGCACCGATGACCAGTCGGCGGCATTTATGGTAGGCACCGGGCCTTTCATCCTGACAGAATTTCTGTCGCAGGTACATCTTAAGTTTAAACGTAATCCAGATTACTTCAAGAAAGACCAATATGGTAACCAGTTACCTTACCTGGACGGCATAGACTATTTCCACATACCCTTAGCCAGAGTTGACGAAATGCTGGTAAGCCGGCGATTGGACCTCATCGGAGTGATGCAGGGTGCTGCTAACGTCGATACTTATGAATTTTTAAAGAACGGCGCGCCTGAGCTGTCCTGGCAAAAACGGGAGAGGTACAACGGCAACGTCATCTTCATCAATACTAGCCGGAAGCCGCTCGATGACATACGCGTGCGGCGTGCTATAGGACTCATGCTCGATGAGAGTGAACTCATTATCGGCGCTGCCGGAGACATCATGTTCGGATTACTTGATACCGGCATTCTGCATCCGGCCTTTGGCTTGCCAAAGGAAGAGGTCATAAAAATAATGGGCTGGGACAAACCCTTCGACGAAAGGGTGGCAGAAGCACAGAAATTAATGGCGGAAGCCGGTTACCCGGACGGTTTTAAACTGGAGATGATGACGACCTCTTCCAGGGTCGGCGGCGGCGCCACCGCAGTACTTGCTGAGGCGCTGCGCAAGCATCTGAAAATTGACGCTTCCCTAGTTAGCCAACTTGGAACTATCGGTACTCAGAAGCGCATTGACGAGGGTGATTACGGCACTTATATGGTTACCCTTGACGTCATGGACCCGGTTCAGCTTACCAACTATTTCGGTACTGAGCGGCCGTATAACTATTCGAAATATTCCAACCCAAAATTAGATGAAATTCTGGAAAGACTTGACGGTATCCTCGACCCTGACCAACGGCGTGATGCGGTCTGGGAAATCGAGCGCATCCTGCTCACCGACCTGCCGGCGCTGCCCACCGGCCATTTCCCGCCGACCTATATGCCCTACTATCCCTGGGTCAAGAACCTGCGCTGGAACTACATCTCTTACTCGAACATCAGCCGCTTTGAGGATATCTGGCTTGACGAGGCACTAAAAAAGAGTATGGGCGCAACATAGTCAACAAGCCCAATAAAGACGGCTTTTGTGGCGAGCCACCCTTCCCGTCTACAGCCTCCTGACAAATGGAATTTAAGATACTTGACAGCCCCAGGATATGGGGGTATCATCATCTTACTCGAAAGGGTGATAATCGCCTGAAAATTAAAGGCGCTGCCTCTCTTCTCTTGAAGGCACTCTGAGTTTATCAGGTCGTTCGGCTTTAAGTATTCTTAGAAAGGAGGCTTGCAGCGTGAAAATCGGGTTCAAAGGACTGATTATCTTCACCCTGGTGCTCTCACTCCTGCTCGTACTGGGCTGCGCCGGGCCGCCAGGGCCAGAGGGACCGCCAGGACCGCAGGGCGACAGAGGTCCAACAGGGCCGCCTGGGCCGGTAGGGCCGCCAGGGCCGGAAGGGCCTCAGGGGCCGCCAGGACCTGAGGGGCCGCAGGGGCCGCCAGGTTCTGCCGACACCACCGGCTAAAATATTTGTTACCTAAAACAAAGACCGGGGCTTGCTTCCAGTCATTCTTAAAAGCAAGCCCCGGTCTTTATATCCGATGGCATCCCGACTTTATTTTACCTTGGGCAGACCATCAAAGGGGAGTAATTCCTTGAGGTTGGCTTTCCGGTAAGCATTCCAGAAGTTTATCCACTCGTCATTCTCACGGGCGACCCAGACTTTCTTTTCGTCGGCCTGCCGCATACATTCAAGGTAGCCCTCGGCGTAAGCGTCTACCAGGTTCTCGTTCTCCTTCTGGCGGATGTCGTGGGCCTTTGTCCAGACGCCAATCTCCTTGAGATAAACGATTAAACCTTCGTGGCAGGGCAGAAACGTATTTTTCAGACCTTCAACGAGGGTCCCCCGGTTGCGGAAGCGGTTAAAGGGGTGCTTATCCTTGAAACGTTCATAATTCTCATCGAACCACTTTGCCAGGTTATAGACCAGTTGGGGGTCAACATCGGCCATGGTCTGCTCAAAGTTAATGCCGGTGATGCACCAGGTGCCGCCCCCGCCCGCGACCCTAGTTCCCGACTCAACGCCGCTATAGAACGGGCCAAAAGTTGCCTGCGGGTCAATCTTCCGGAAACGTTTAGCCCCTTCCGGGTCGGCTTCGGCGTTCAGGTCGAGCCAGCTAAGCCCGTGGGGGTTTTTCTCCGCCTCAATTACCACCAGAGAAGTGGGGTAGCTGAAAGCCAGGTCGGCTTTGCCATCCACGATGACCTGAGCATTTTCCTTGATGTCTTTGACGTCAACCCAGACAACGTCCTCGGGGTTTACCCCGGCCCAGGCCAGAAGGCCATCATAACGCTCGGACTGAACGGTAGCCAATCGCGCAATTTTCGTACCCGGCTTAATATCACGCGGCGTCCTTATTTTTGTATCCCCCCGGAGAAAGAAACCTGAGTTGCCTTTCGAAGCTGTCCAGACGGTTCTGAGCTTGAACGGGCCGCCGTCCCTGACGGCATACTTACGGTCGGCCATCAGCATTTGGCCGGTCTCAAAGTTGCCGGAGCTGGTCATTTCAAAAAGTTTCATGCGCCCCAGCCAGCGATAGCGGTCAACGGTGTCGTACTCACCAGCGATATGCAACCTCATGCCAGTGTCTTCCTGAAGAAGGTCACCCCAGCTGTGTGCGATGTCCACGCCGACCGGTATCCAGGAGATTAGATTAAGCTGCTTGGGCCATTTGTAATCACTCCGCCTGCTTACTGCCATACTGTCACTCCTTTCCTGTCTCTGGTCGCACTTATTATGTAAAATATACTCTCCCGGACTGATGGCATTTTAACACAACCCTAATATGAATGGAAGTAAAAAAGAAGATATTTGAGGCTAAACTCCGATATCCGCAGCTATACCTTGTATTCCTGGTCAGCCGTAACGACCACCCGTTCCGGGTGGCTAAAGACATACATGCTCTGGCCACGCGCCGAGCCTACCAGGGTGATACCCAGCTTCTCCGCCATCTGGATACCCAGGCTCATCGGTGCTGATATTGAAACAATCACCGGCACGCCACGTCTGGTCACCTTTTGTAATATCTCGAAGGAAATACGCCCGCTGGTCAGTACCAGCCGGTCAGCCATAGGGATATCTTCCAGCAGGCACTTACCGAAAAGCTTGTCAATAGCGTTATGGCGGCCAACATCCTCGGCAAAAGCCAGAATACTGGCAGCGTCGCAAAGAGCGGCACTGTGCGTACCATGGGTTGCGAGGTAGGCAGGCGAGTAATGCTGGAAAGCTTTTACCATGGCAAAGATAGCGTTGGCGTTTACTTTCAGGCTGGACTCGATTTTCGGAAGCGCGGCGTCCTGGGTGTTGTAGAAACTGGCGGCACCGCCGCAACCGGAGGTAATGAGCCGGGGTGAACCGTAGCGAGATTCCTCGCGGCTGGCGCTTTTCGCGCTAACACGGATGATGCCCAGCTTTTCGTCAACTGCAATCTCTTCGATATCGTCTCTGGCTTTAATCAAACCTTCGGAGAAAAGAAAACCGGCAGCCAGGTAATCCAGCTTATCGGGCGAGCAGAGCAGCGTGGCAAGTTCCTTGCCGTTCAAGAAGATGGTGGCGAAAAACTCCCGCGCCACCACCGCTTCGACCACGGAACTGCCATCGCTGACAAGCCGCACCGCTGGTAAACGCTCAAAAACTTCCAAGTCAGTCCCCCGTACTGTTACCCGTACCTGATTGTATCTTTCCGCCTTGTTTCGAGTCAACTTAATTGACTCGAAACGGCCACAGCAGCTAGAATATAGCTGAAATGCCGCCTCAACGCTGACAGGAAGATTATGTCAAGCAAAAGCCAGAATTGCGACTTGCCCATTCACATAATGGAGCCGGAGCCGGAGAGAAAAAGACGCTCGGTAGCCTCCAAACTCAACATCGCCAGAGGGGAACCACCGGCCTTCAAAGAAACCGCAAGCATTCAGGAAATTAAGCGGGACCTGCGGAAAATCCGCGAATACGCCCGTGACAATATCGCCTCGCTCGTCGGTGAGCTTGAGATAAACGTTGCAAAAAAATACCCCGGCGTGAAAATAAGCTCGGCCCGGGACGCCGCCCAAGCGGCACAGTACATCGCCCGGGCGGGTGAGGGAACCATGGCCGTCTCCGTCAACAACTCGGCGGTCATCACTCAGGAAATCAGGCCGGAGCTGATTAACCGGGGGTTTTCGGTCAGCAGCCCTTATGCCAGTGAATACGAAATCGGCGCAGAAAGGGTCCGCGACTACTGGGGACTGCCACACCTCCTGGAGAAAGGCATCGCCCCGAACTTCGGGGTCTCCCGCAAACTATTTGGCCTCGACCATACCGGCGAAGCTGCACCCGTCAAAGATTATCTGGCGGTCTTAGGCGTAAACGCCATATCCGCCGATGACGGCACGGTGTTTTTCGTGCAGCATTTCCACAACATCCTCCGGGATTTACAGGAGGCAAAAAAGGTCTTCCTCGTCGTTGGCCTGGACAAGATTGCCAAAAGCCGCGAAGACGCCGCTTTCGTGGCGGAATGCATAGGCATATTCGGCATGGAGAGTATGCTCTTGGGACTGCGGCCAAAAGATAAGACGGCAACCGGTCAAGAAGCGGCACCGCTGAGTAATATCACCAACCGCGAGCTGCATCTTATCATCCTGGATAATGGCCGCAGCAAGGTGATTGAGAGCAAATTCCGCGACCTTTTCCTATGTATCGGCTGCGCCGCCTGCAACCAGCATTGCCCCATCCGCTTTTCCTTCGACGTTGACTATAACTGGACGCCCCGCGTTTACCTGGGGCATTATCTCAGGGGCACCGGCAATTCACTGGACAGGTGCCTCCACTGCCAGGCCTGCCGCGTCGACTGCCCGCTGGAGCTTGACCTACCGTCTATGATGTGGCAGGCAAAGATGGACCGCAACCAGCCACGGAAATTAAGACAAAAACTGCTCGGCACGCCCGAGTTACTGGCGAAACTTGGTTCGGCGGCCGGCCCGGTGGCTAACCGTCTGGTACGCTCGAAAATAATCCGAATCCCGATGGAAAAAATAACCGGCATTGACCGGCGGGCCAACCTGCCGAAATTTCACGCGCGCACCTTTAGAAAGTGGTTTAAAGATAATGGCTAGTGACCGGCTTACTAAAAAAAAGGTGGCCTATTATCACGGTTGTTTTGCCGACTACTATTACCCCGAAGCGGGGAAGGCAACGGTAAAGGTCTTAAAAAAGAACGGCGTTAAAGTCGTCGTCCCCGACCAGGTATGCTGCGGCCTGCCGATGATGGCCAAGGGCAACTTAAAAGGAGCGCTTAAGAACCTTGAGAGCAACACCCTGGCGCTCGGCAAGCTGGTCTCCGAAGGCTACGTTGTCGTCGCTACCTGCCCGAGTTGCGGACTGTTCATCAAGCGGGACTACCCGGCACTAAAATCCAGCGATAAGACCAGACTGGTCTCGGAAAATATCTATCACATCAGCGAGTACCTGCTGAAGCTGCATGAAAGGGGCGAGCTTGACACCGGTTTCAAGCCTATCCCTCAGACAATCTTCTACCACACCCCGTGTCACTTGAAAGTCCAGGAAATAAGCGACGCTTCCGTCCGGCTGCTGCAACTGATTCCGGGTATCAGCGTAAAATACGTCAGTAAGGTATGCTGCGGCCTATCCGGCTCCTACGGCTACGACAAAGACAACTACCGGCGGTCACAGGAAATCGCCAGCGAGCTGTACCGTGAGATAAAGGAAGTGAATGCCGACCGCATCGTGGACGATTGCGGGGGTTGTGAGCTGCAAATCGAAGCCGGCACCGGTAAAAAAGCTGAGCACCCCATCATTTTAGTTGCCGAAGCCTATAATCTCTAACCGCCGCCATTTGTTTTGCTTATCCGTTTAGTAATTCAGACGCTGCTCTGGACCACCCTTCGGGACCGATACCGGCAACACGCTTCAAATTCTTAACTTTCAGCTTGTTCCAGCGGCCGTTTGCCATTTGCACCAGCATCGGCAGATTCACGCTGGTAAGCATCTCTTCATCATTAGGGCTGTCGCCGACGGCGATGGTATAGACATCGCCGAAGTTGAGTTTAAACAGCTCGGTCAAAATCTTGACGGCTTTACCCTTATCAGCGCCAAGATATACCTCGTAAAACTTACCGCCAAATGTATAGCTGAGACCAGTTCCTTTTATGGCGGCCAGAGCGGCCTGCAAGTGTTTTCTGTCACCTTCGATAATCGCTGTCTCGCTATACTCCCGCTGCTTGGCAAAACCGGCCATCAGCAGGTTCAGAGCAGTTACTTTCGACACCTCTTCGACGGTGAGGTCGCCGAAAAAAGTAAGCTTGGCGCCACCGGTTTCTCCGAGTGTTTTCAACCGGTTCCTCACTTCGGCATACAGAGTGCCAAGTTCAATAACATAGTAGTCATCAATAATCCTGGTAAAAGCGAACGGGAAGCGGAAGTAGTCTTTGGGCACCACAATTGCCGCTCCGTTCTCGATGATAAACGGGTCTTTAACCCCCAGCTCCTGCCGGTAGACCTGCTGTTCCGCCATCGTCTTAGCAGAGCAGAACACTATCGGGATTTTCGCCTCCTGTAATTTCCGCACGGAATCAAGCGCCGCCGCATACGAATAGCTAACCGGATGCAGCAGGGTGCCATCAAGGTCGGTAAACATCACCCTGGTGACCTCCGGCGTTTTGCGGGCGGCTGCCGGCAGGCTCGTCATTACCGGCCACCCTTTGGGCACGGCATAGTCTTTGAGATAATTGTCCATTAAACTCGCCAGTTTATGAGTATCGGCAGTCTCCGGAGGCGGGAACATTCTCAACTTCGGCATTTCCCCTCCCTGAGGGATACACCCCATTTCCACCAGGTGCCTGCTTATCAACTCCCGGGTCTTGTCTTCGCATAGCGGGCTGTGGTAGACCACCGAGAGACTGGGAACAAGCATATCCTGTACCAGGTGGTCGTCCCCCCTCTCTTCATGGATATGGGGGTTTATCGTCTCCGTCTGTATGATATCAACCCCTTTTTCCATTACCGCCTTATCAGCAGCGGGCAAAAGCCCCGAAAACTGCTCGAATACCGCCATAAGTTCCCGAGTTTCAACGCCGTAGCCGGCGGCATAGCTCAGCTTTTTCGCCAGTTGCAGGCTCATCGCGTGCTCGCCGGCATTGGCGGTTTTTATTATTTCGGTCTCGAATTTGCCCTTGGTTGACAGGAAATGATTCACGTAGCGGTTGGTAATTTCCGACACCCGCCCCCACTTTTTGAAATATAGCTCGCCGGAAATCTTAGGCTTATAACGCCAGAGGATGCGGGCCATGGCATAAGGCGAATCCGATAGGCAAAAGCCAATCGCATAATGCTGGGCATATTCCCACACCGCTCCCGGGATGTAGTTATCAGTATCGATAAATCCGACGTAATCTTTACCCAGCACTAAGGACATCAGAATGCCAACTAGCATTCCTTCAGCTTTACCGCTCCTTACCAACCCGTCTTCAGCGAGCACTTCGTGGTACCCGCAATCAGCCAGCACCTGACCAAGAATCGGGTCTTTCTGGTGAATGATAATGGCGTTCCGCTTGGTGGCAGTGCAGAATTGTCCCAGAATTTCCTGTTCCTTTTTGAAGTTATCAATCTCGCCGCGCTGGCTGTTAGACGTCACAATCATCAGGCAATCATGGGGCACGCCGCTTAATACGGCTTCGAATACCTTCAGGTCTTCGTCTTTAATCGGCAGGACAATCGCCATCTTCTGCTGGACAGCGGCGATAGCGTCCCGCTCGATTCGCTGTGGTTCCGCACTTTCTTTGAGTTGTGAGGGAATCCTGGTGCCTGAGTCAAGCTCCAGAAGGCGCCGCACCGGGTGAATTCTTACCGCTCCCAGGTGTTCGATTTGTTTGCCGCTTTCGATGCGCATTCCTTCACCGATTTCTCAATTTCGTGCAATTAAGGACATAACCGCCGCTGCGTCGCCGTCTTGTGGAACCAGCAGTTCGTTTTTTCAGGGTATCCTGAAGATTTACGGGCTTTTAAATTATGGTCGGGGCGGTCGGATTTGAACCGACGACCACCTGAACCCCATTCAGGTGCGCTACCAGGCTGCGCTACGCCCCGGGGTTTTTAGCCGCAAAAGATTCTAGCACAAAGCGGCAAGGCTTGTCACTCCTTTTATGGCCTACCCTCATACGGATTGAAATCGCCACCGATTTGAGATATAAATATACAGGAAGTCTTTTAACAGGAGTCGTGATGGTCAACAACAAGAAACAAGTTAAGCCGAAACGCGAGATGAGCCGGCAGCAGCTCTCAAACTGGCAGAAACAGCAGAGACGGCAGCGTCTGGTCTTGAACATCGCGATTGGTGTGGTGGTCGCAGTATTTTTAATCATCGGGATAGGCTGGTTCGTTTCGGATTACCAGCCGCGCCACCAGAAAGTGCTGGTCATCAACGGCAACGAGTTCAGAATGGACTACTATCTGGCCGCCTTAAAATACTACAGCGGGAGCGATGCGGCGTCCGTAGGCCAGATTGAGCCTCAGCTAGTTTCGTATATCCAGGAAGTATTACTCACCAGAGAAGGCGCCGAGGCACTCGGCCTGAGTGTTACCGCTGATGAGACCGATGCGGCGCTAAAAACCCTGGGGGTATCTGACGAATACCGTGACTTCGTTGAAGTTGAGTTGTTAGCGCAGAAAGTGTTTGATAGTTTCAGGTCCGAAGTCCCTGCTCAAGCCGAATACCGCCACCTGAACGCCCTTTTTGTCGAGAGTGAGAGCAAGGCCCAGGAGGTATTGGCAAGCCTCGAAGCCAGCGATAACTTCACGGCACTGGCGCCGCTGGTCTCGGAAGACAGCTATACCAGGCAGCAGTCAGGCGACCTGGGTTTCCAGATGAAAGAAACCCTGGAACTTTCTTCATACCTGGGTTCCAGTGTCGTGGCAGACTACGCTTTTAGCATGCCGGCAGATAACATTACCGTCGCCATCGTCCACGACGACACCAAGGCTAAGAGACTGGGCTACTGGCTGATAAAGGTGACGGATAGAGAAACCCAGATGACCGAAATCCAGACTGACGATAACCAGACCGGGGATAACCAGACTGTAGAGGAGGAGACCGCCGATACTCAGACCGTTACCGTAAGCCGGGTGAGGATTTCCGCCATCCTGCTGGGCAGCCGGGACGAGGCTGACATGGTAAAGGCCAGGCTTGATGGGGGAGAAGACTTTGCCGCTCTGGCCGGCGAACTTTCCCGAGATAGCACCAGCCGCGAGCAGGGCGGTGAACTGGGCTGGTTCAGTCCGGACACCATCAGGCCGGCTTTCGAGTTGTTCGCTCTTAACCCGACGGTACCCATGGACGTGGTGAGTGACGTCATCCGGGACACTGCCACCGTGACCAACGGCGGCTACTGGCTGGTAAAGGTTATTGAAAGCGAGGAGCGGGAAGTCGCCGCCGGCGACCGTGACCTGCTGGCGCAGGAGGCTTATTCTGGCTGGTACACCGCTCTCCGCACTAACCCTGAGAACAAGATTGACATCCTCCTTACCGAAAAACAGCGCGCCTGGGCGGTGGCGACCGCCCGCCGGGAGCTATCAAGATGAAAAAAGCGAAGGTCGGCATCGGCATTATCGGGCTTGGCGTGGTAGCCGGGCAGGTGGCGCGGGTGCTCCTGGAGAAGGGGGAAGACCTTTCACGGCAGGTTGGTTGCCAGCTTGTTATCCGGCGCATCAAGGTACTTGAGGAAGACCTTAAACGTCCGCTTGCCGGTGAGATAGACCGCAAGCTGTTTGTCACTAGTGACGACGACTTGTTCAATGACCCCGAGATTGACATCATCGTTGAGGCCATCGGCGGTGAAAACCCGGCTTTTGCTTATCTCAAACGGGCGCTCGATGGGGGTCGACACGTGGTCACCTCGAACAAAGAGGTAATTGCCAAGCACGGAACGGCACTCGGAAAACTGGCCGCCGAGCACTCTGTCAGCCTGCGCTACGAAGGCAGCGTTGGCGGCGGCATTCCCCTGATTTCGCGTTTCCAATATGATTTAGTCGCCAACCGCATCAACGGTATTTACGCCATCATCAATGGCACCACCAACTACATCCTGAGCCGCATGGCGCGCGAGGGGATTGATTTCGATGTGGCGCTCAAGAACGCCCAGGCACTGGGCTATGCCGAGGCCAACCCCGCCAACGACATTGAGGGCATTGATGCCGTCTATAAGCTGGCTATTTTAGCCACGCTGGCTTTTCAGACGCCGGTTTCCCCGGAAGACGTCTACCGCGAGGGGATTTCCCGGCTGGGCAGTCGCGATTTCCAGTACGCCTGCGAGCTGGGCTTCGCCATAAAGCTCCTGGCGATTGCCAAAAGCAGCGACGGACGGGTCGAAGCGCGCGTCCATCCGGTACTCATCCCCGAAAACCTGCTGCTGGCAAAAGTTGACGGTGTCTATAACGCCATCCTGGTGCGGGGTGACCTGGTAGGCGACGTCCTTTTTTACGGCGAGGGCGCCGGTGCCAACCCCACCGCCAGCGCGGTGGTGGCCGACATCGTGGCCGCCGCCCGGGCCATCATGGGCGGTAACGCGATAACGTCAGTGCCGGCGCTGGCTACACCATCCGGTAACAAAATCAAACCCATCTCGCAGATTGAAACCCGATATTATCTCCGCATGACGGTGACCGATGACGCCGGGGTGCTGGCGCAGATTGCCAGGGTGCTGGGCGACCACCGCATCAGTATTTCCCAGGTGATTCAGAAGACAAATGATGACACCGCCAAAACAGCGGAAATTGTGATTATGACCCATCCCGCCCGCGGCGACAGCATGCAGACCGCCCTCGATGAGTTTGGCCGGCTAGGCGTGGTAAAAGAGGTAAGTAATTTCATCAGGGTGGAAGAGATTGGTTCTCAACCCTGAGACCGAAGACAAACGTATGATGAAAGGGATAGAGATGCAGGGAATCCTAGCCCGCTATCGCGATTTTTTACCGGCCGGCCGTAAAACCCCGCTCATTACTCTGGGAGAAGGCGATACTCCGCTGGTGCGCTGCTCGGAGCTGGAGAAGGGAATCGGCTGTGGCGAGCTTTATTTCAAGCTGGAAGGCTGCAACCCCACCGGCTCCTTCAAAGACCGCGGCATGGTGGTGGCGGTCGCCAAGGCCTTGGAGGCGGGCAGCCGCACCGTAATCTGCGCTTCCACCGGCAACACCAGCGCCTCGGCGGCGGCCTACGCCGCCTTCTGCCAACTTACGGCAACCATTATAGTGCCCCGGGGCAACATAGCGCTCGGCAAACTGGCGCAGGCGATCATCTACGGCGCCAAAATTGTCTCTCTGGACGGCAACTTCGACCATGCCCTTCAAATTGTGCTGGAACTTACCCGGCGCCATCCCATCACTCTAGTCAACTCCCTAAACCCGTACCGGCTGGAAGGACAGAAAACCGCCGCCTTCGAAATCATCGAAGCTTTGGGTGAAGCCCCCGACTATCTTTTTATACCGGTGGGTAACGCCGGCAACATCACCGCCTACTGGATGGGCTTCAAAGAATTTTGTAAAGCCGGCAAGTCTAAGGTAAAGCCGAAGATGATGGGCTTCCAGGCAGAAGGGGCGGCACCAATTGTCCAGGGACATCCCATCGAGCGCCCCAAAACAGTCGCCAGCGCCATCAGAATAGGCAACCCCGCGAGTTGGCAAAGGGCAATCAGCGCCCGTGACGAGTCCGGCGGTAGTATCGAGAGCGTAAGCGACGAGCAAATTCTGGCAGCGCAGAAGCTGATGGCCACCAGAGCCGGCATCTTCGGCGAGCCGGCCTCGGCGGCTTCGCTGGCCGGCCTGCTCAAGATGGCTGGCTCCGGCGTTAACTTTGCCGGCAAACGGGTCGTCTGTGTGGTGACCGGCAACGGTCTCAAAGACACCGAGACCGCCATCAGCAACACATCAACCCGTATGCTTGAACTGCCGGCTGATGTCAACGTGGTGGAGAAAGCGCTCGGTTTTTAATGAGTGCAAAACAGCATAATCAAAGGGAGAAAAAGTCATGGCGATTGACGGAGCGGCAATAAAGAAGGCGGTGAGTGCCATCATCACCGCCATCGGCGAAGACCCCGCGAGGGAAGGCCTTGAGGGTACACCGGCCCGCGTGGCAGAAATGTACGGCGAGATTTTCGGCGGGATGGGGATTGACCCCCGACAGGAGCTGAATGTAGGCTACGAACTGGGACACCGTGAAATGGTAGTGGTGAGGGACATCCCGTTCTATTCGATGTGCGAGCACCATCTCCTCCCCTTTTACGGCACCGTCCACATCGGTTACATTCCCGATATCAGCGGCCGCGTGGTGGGACTTAGCAAGCTCGCCCGGGTAGTGGACATCGTCGCCCGCCGCCCCCAAATTCAGGAGAGGATGACCACCCAGATTGCCGACGCCATTTTCGACGGACTGAAGCCCAGCGGGGTAGCGGTGGTGGTTCAGGCTGAGCATATGTGCATGATAATGCGCGGCATCAAGAAACCGGGCTCAAACGTAACCACTTCGGCAATACGCGGCTCGTTCTTCAAAGAAGCCCCACGCGCCGAGTTCTTCTCGCTCATCCAGGGCAGATAGCTACTCACCCATTATTTGCAGGATGACTTCCCGGCGCCGGTGGCGATTGTCAAAGTCCGTGACGACAATTTGCTGCCAAGTGCCTAAAAGCAGCTTTCTCGCCCGGAACGGCACCGCCAACGAAGGCCCGAGCAGTGAAGCGCGTATGTGGGCGTAGCCGTTGCCGTCGCCCCAGCGCTCGTTGTGCTGGTAGGTCAGGTTGCGGGGCACCAGCCTTTCCCACATAGCCGCGAAATCGGCCTGAAGCCCAGGCTCGTACTCGATGGTGGTCACGCCAGCGGTTGAGCCGGCGACAAAGACCGTCACCGTTCCGCTGTTGACACTTGCCTTGGACACCTGCTCAGCAACCTCGGAGGTAATATCACGCATGTCGCCGTTGCCTCCGGTCTCAATCGTGATTTGCTTCGTGATAATCATGGTCCTACCTCACGAATGTTCTTCCTTTTATCGAAACCATTTAGCTGAACCCGCCGTCCCATACGCAATCTGCGGTTTTAGAGTCTGTTGCCACCTTTTTTCTTAGTAAAGCCCGCATTATTCCCTGTAACGTACCGCTTACACCTTCCTTTTTCAGCAAAATAGCCGCATTTTGTGGTGCCATCATAAGGCGATTGAGTACCGGGTGTTTCCTTAAAAAGCGGCTAAAGCGATACCGAAAATAGTAACCTATCGAAGTATATTTCTTCACCAGGGCATAGTTGTCCCGTTCGTGCCTTTTAGCTTGCGCAACCGTAGCACTGTGCTCGTAAATCGGATGATGATATAAATTGATGCGACAAAACTTGACATTTACCCCATGGCTTATTGCGCGCAAAGCGAATTCCCGGTCATTAGCCAGGTTCTCAACATCAAACAGGCCGATTTTCGAGAAGACGGTGCGCCTGATGACAAATCCGATACCCGATGCTCCGTACTTGAAAACGTCTTTAACCGATCTGCCGTAGTTATTGCCCGGAGGCAGCCACACCGGCACTACCCGCTCACCCCAATGTCGTGTCCCGCCACAAACTAGCATATCAACTTCGGGATGCCGTTCCAATACTGCGATAGCCTGTTCCATCCCCCCTTTGTGGATTACATCATCATCGGTCAATGGTTTTATATACTTCCCCCGGGACAATAAAATACCTTTGTTCCAGGCATCAGCAGTACCTTTATCAGGCTCGGAAATAAAGAGGGTCACCACGTCGGAATATTTTTTCACAACATCCGGAGTACTGTCAGCGGAAAGCCCATCAACGATAATAAGCTCAGCGCCGGGACCGAATAATTCCCGTTGCGCCTCCAATGTTTTTCGCAGGTATTCTGCCCGGTTCTTAGTCGCGAGAACAAAGGAGACTAACGTGTAAGTATTTTGGTCAAGATTTCGAAATTCTGAAAGTTTCATTGGATCCCGCCTCTAGCATACAACCTCATCCCACAGTACGTCACACAGGTTAAAGACCGGCCCGTCGTGACAGACCTGTTTCAACCCGCTTCGGGTTTTAACGGTGCAGCCATAGCAGATACCCAGGCCACAGGCCATCCGCACTTCCAGCGAGACCTGCACTGGTTTGTTTTTCAGCTCCGGCATCCGCGACATGGTTTTATACATCGGCAACGGTCCACAGGAGAATATTTCATCAGACCAATCAATGTAAGTCTCTGTTCCGCCTTCAATTTTCTGCGTAAGTAATTCCGTAACCATGCCGCTTTTACCGTCAGGGGAACATTCAATCGTTCTGAATGCTAGGGCATCCATCTTTAAAGGTAACAGATGCTTTGGGTACAACTGGCTTGGGTTAGGCTTATCCCGAGACTGATACTCCCCTGAAGCTCCCTGAAGCATTTTGACCAAATACATACGACTCAAGGCATCTTCTGCTAGAAAACGCAGTGGAGCTATGCCAATGCCACCAGCAACTAACAATAAATTTTTCGATTTCGAGTTTATCTGAAAACCATTACCTAATGGGCCTATTGTGTCAATTGTCTCACCTGGCTTTCGTCTGCTTAGCCACTGTGTTCCTTTTCCATCTTCCCAAACAGAAAAAAATAACGCTACGCCGTTACTGTTCGACTGATGGATGCTAATTGGGCGGCGGAGCGTACAATCTGGCCCGCAACCTACCATCACGAACTGCCCTGGCCTTGCTTTTTTTACAATCTCGGGGCATTCGAGCCACATCAGCCAGCTTCCTAAGATGTTTCGAGGAGGGCTAACATGTTTTATCTTTGGGTTACGCACTAGTTCACCCAGAACGTGCTCAACACTGATTATCCTAGCTTTTACTGTTATCAATCCTGTTTTCCTCTGCGGTAATGTGGCAGGGGCAACACGCTGGTGTTCACCCGGCCGATGCCGGAGCTTTGAATAACCGCCCTGGCCGTGTCCAGCGAGGTGAAGCAGGGAATACGGCGCTCCGCCGCCGCCCGGCGGATTTCGAAGCCGTCGCGCAAAGGCTGGCGGTCGCCGGAAACGGTATTGACCACCCCCTCAACAATGTCGCTGCGTATGAGGTCAAGGACATTGGGATGACCTTCGTTCAGCTTCTTGGTGATTTTCTTGACCGGCATACCCGCCGCCTCAATCATCGAGGCGGTGCCTTCGGTGGCATAAAGGTTATAGCCGCCCTGAGCGAACTGCCGGATGATGGGCAGGGCTTCGGGCTTATCACGGTCGGCGATGCTGAAAAGCACGCTTCCCTGCGGCTCGAGCATCAAGCTCGCCGCCTGAAGCGCCTTCGCTAGCGCCGCCTCGAAGGTGAAATCAATACCCATCACCTCGCCGGTGGACTTCATCTCCGGGCCGAGGTAGGTGTCAACTCCCGGCAGCTTGGACATCGAGAAAACCGGGGACTTTATGCCGACCAGCTTCCGCGCCGGCCACAGTCCCATCTTATAGCCCTGCTCCTTGAGGCTCTGTCCCAGCATAACTCGGGTGGCGACTTTTACCATCGGCAGGCCGGTCACTTTAGAAAGGAAGGGCACGGTACGGCTGCCACGCGGGTTCACTTCCAAAACATAGACCGAGGAGGGCTTGCCGGGCATCACCACGAACTGGATGTTCATCAGTCCCTTGATTTTCAGCGCCAGGCCGATTTTAATAGTGTAGTCCACCAGGGTAGCGGTTTCGGTAATGGAGAGGTTCTGGGCGGGATAGACCGCCATCGAGTCGCCGCTGTGAACGCCCGCCCTTTCGATATGCTCCATAATGCCGGGAATAAGCACGGTCTCCCCGTCGGCGATGGCGTCGACCTCGCACTCCTTGCCTTCGAGGTACTTGTCAATCAAAATAGGGTGCTTGGTGTCAAGCTCCACCGCCAGCTTGAAATAGCGGGCCAGCTCGCTGGCGTTGCGGACAATCTCCATCGCCCGCCCGCCAAGAACGTAGCTGGGGCGCACCAGCACCGGGTAGTCCAGCGCCTTGGCGATGCGCAGAGCCTCCTCAATCGAGGTGAGCGTCACCGCGGGTGGCTGGGGAATACCCAGCCCTTCCATAAAATGCTCGAAGCGGCGGCGGTCGGAGGCCAGGTCAATGGCGTCGGCGCTGGAGCCGAGCAGCGGCTGGCCGTACTGCGAGAGCGGCTGCGAGAGGTTTATGGCCGTCTGCCCGCCGAACTGGACGATTGACGGGGTGTCAAAATGGTTCGCACCAGCCTCGTTTTCCAGGATGTCGCGGACGCTCTCCTCGTCCAGCGCCTCAAAGTAGAGACGGTCAGAGGTGTCGAAATCGGTAGAGACCGTCTCCGGGTTGGAGTTAATCATAATGCTGCGGTAGCCCGCTTCCTGAAGCGCCCAGGCGGAGTGTACGCTGCAGTAGTCGAACTCGATTCCCTGCCCGATGCGAATGGGGCCGCTGCCGATGACCGCCGCTTTGTTGCCATCAAGGGGGATAGCCTCATTCTCCGGTTCGTAGGTCGAGTAAAAATAGGGGGTGGCGGCGGCGAACTCGGCGGCGCAGGTGTCCACCATCTTGTAGGCAGGCTTGATGTTCCAGTTGCGGCGCAGATCGCGCACCTGCTCCGGCAACCGGTCGGCCAGGGTGGCAATCTGCTCGTCGCTGAAACCGAGCCGCTTGGCCGCCATCATCATCTCGGGATTTATCGGCTCCGAGAGCAGCTTTATTTCCATATCAACCAGGTTTTCCATCTTGTACAGGAACCATGGGTCAATACAGGTGCATTTCGCAATCTCTTCCACGCTGATGCCCCGTCTTAGCGCCGCCATGATGGCCCACAGGCGCAGGTCGTTGGGGTGGAGGGGCAAAGCGCCGATGTTCGGCCCCTTTTCCCAAGCGTGGTCTTCCCAGCCAAGCGAGCGGTTGCCGATTTCCAGCGAGCGCACCGCTTTCTGCAGAGCCGCTTCGAAGGTGCGGTCAATCGCCATCACCTCGCCGGTAGCTTTCATCTGCGTGCCGATAACGCGGTCGCCGGAGGCGAACTTGTCGAAAGGCCAGCGGGGAATCTTGACCACGATGTAGTCGAGCGCCGGCTCGAAGGCGGCGATGGTCTTGCCGGTAACGGCGTTGCGGATTTCGTCAAGCGTACGCCCCACCGCAATCTTGGCGGCCACGCGGGCGATGGGATAGCCGGTGGCTTTCGACGCCAGCGCCGAGCTGCGGCTGACGCGCGGGTTCACCTCAATGACGTAGTAGGGTGGCATGCCGCCCTTTTCCGGCCTGGGATTTAAGGCAAACTGGACGTTGCAGCCGCCTTCGATACCCAGGGCGCGGATAATCTTGAGACTTGAGGTACGCAGCATCTGGTATTCCTTGTTGGTCAGGGTCTGGCTGGGCGCCACCACGATGCTGTCGCCGGTGTGCACGCCCATCGGGTCGAAGTTCTCCATGTTGCAGACAGTGATGCAGTTATCAACGCTGTCGCGCATCACCTCGTACTCAATTTCCTTCCAACCGGATACCGAGCGCTCTATCAAGACCTGTGATATGGGACTAGCAGCAAGGCCAGACTTCACAACTTCTTCTAATTCATCCCAGGCGCTGGCGAAGCCGCCGCCCGTTCCCCCCAGGGTGAACGCCGGCCGGATAATGAGCGGCAACCCCATCTCTTTAGCTCTGGCAATTGCCTCCTTCCGGGTGCCGACCGTAAAGCTTTCCGGCACTGGCTCGCCGATGCGCAGCAGCAGCTGCTTGAAAAGCTCGCGGTCTTCGGCGGTGCGGATGGTCTCGATAGCCGTGCCCAGGCTGCGCACATTATATTTTTTAAGAACACCGGCATCGGCCAGGGCCACCGCCAGGTTTAATCCGGTCTGGCCGCCCAGCGTGGGCAGCAGCCCGTCGGGACGTTCGCGCTCGATAATGCGGGAGACCATCTCGACCGTCAGCGGCTCGATATAGACAACGTCGGCAATATCTTCGTCGGTCATGATGGTGGCCGGGTTAGAGTTCACCAGCACCGAGGTAACGCCTTCCTCGCGCATCGCCTTGCAGGCCTGCGTACCAGCGTAGTCGAATTCAGCGGCCTGGCCGATGATGATTGGCCCAGAGCCGATGATTAGGAC